>JAENWU010000191.1 GCA_016649905.1 Thermoleophilia bacterium | reverse complement strand
TCGCCGCCCTCGCCGACGTCCAACGCCCCCGCATCGCCGAGCTCGGCCTCGAGTCGCTGCTGCGCGAGGTCGAGCTGCCGCTGATCCATGTCCTCGCGGCGATGGAGCGCGAGGGCCTGAAGCTCGACGCCGAGCGCCTGGCCGAGGTAGGCGCCGGCTTCGGCGAGCGGATCGACACCCTCGAAAGGGAGATCTTCGAACTGGCCGAGGAGGAGTTCACGATCGGCTCGCCGCAGCAGGTCGGCCGCATCCTCTTCGAGAAGCTGGAGCTGAGCCGCAAGCGGCGTGGCAAAACCGGGTTCTCGACCGACGCCCGCGTCCTTGCCCAGATCCGCGACGAGCACCCGATCGTCGAGAAGATCGAGTCCTGGCGCGAGCTGACCAAGCTGAAGAACACCTACCTCGACTCGCTGCCGGACCTGATCGACCCGCACACGGGCCGCATCCACACCACCTTCAACCAGGCGGCGACGACCACGGGGCGTCTCTCCAGCACCAACCCGAACCTGCAGAACATCCCGATCCGGACCGAGATCGGCCGCCCCGTCCGTGCCTGCTTCGTCGCCGAAGAGGGCGCCCAGCTGCTCTCCGCCGACTACAGCCAGGTCGAGCTCCGCGTGCTCGCCCACGTCGCCGACGAGGAGGTGCTCAAAGACGTCTTCCGCAAAGGCGAAGACGTCCATGCCGCCACCGCCGCCGAGGTCTTCGAGATCTCCCGCGAGGAGGTCGACGTCGGCCAGCGCTCGAAGGCGAAGATGGTCAACTTCGGGATCGTCTACGGCCTCACCGGCTTCGGCCTCGCCGACCGGCTCAACATCCCCCGCAAGGAGGGCGAGGAATTCGTCGCCCGCTACCTCGAGCGCTTCCCGGCCGTGCGCGCCTTCCGCGAGGGAGTCGTCGAGCGAGCACAGGAGGAGGGCTTCGTGACGACCCTGATGGGCCGGCGCCGCTCGATCCCGGAGTTGCGCTCGGGCAACCCCAACACGCGCCGGCTCGGCGAGCGGCTCGCCGTCAACACCGTGATCCAGGGCACCGCCGCTGACATCATCAAGGTCGCGATGGTGCGTTGCCAGCGGGCGTTGCGGGAGGCCGGTGGCGGTACCCGGCTTGTGTTGCAGATCCACGACGAGCTCCTCTTCGAGGGCCCGCCGGGGGAGATGGAGGGCGCGACCGAGCTAGTGCGGCGCGAGATGTGCGCCGCCTACCAGCTCGATCCGCCGCTCGAGGTCGACGTCGGCGTCGGCCGCGACTGGCTCGACGCCAAGTAGCCGCTGACGGGCCGATTTGTGGACTATGCGTCCACAAATCGTCCCATCGGCATCAGTGCGCCAGCTCTACCTCGTCGAACGTGGCTCTGCCGTGCTCGAACTCGCCGCCGCCACCCGATCCCGACGAGTCGGCAGAGCCGCCGCTCTCGCCACGCGAGGACCCCGCCGTGACCGCGGCCTCCGCCGCTTCCGGGCCGCCCTGGCCCGAGCGCTCATGCTGGATCGCCACCCCGGCGGCGCCGACCGAGCCGGCGATCAGGACCGTCGCCAGCCCCGCTTTGACGGCGCCGCCGGCGCCGATCCCTCCCAAGCTCGCCCCGGCTCCGGCGCTCGCCGCCCCGGCAGCGGCAGCGCCGGCCGCGGCCTCGGCGCCGTGGTCGAAGAGCAGCCGCAGCAGCGGCAGCGGCACCAACATTCCGAACCCGTTGCGCAGCGTCACTCGCGCCCGGTACATCGCCTGCCGGGCGGCGCCGCCGCTGACCCCGAGCGCGGCGGCGATCTCGTCGTGGCTCAGCCCTTCCAGCTCGCGCATCACGATCGCCGCCCGCTGCGGCTCCGGCAGGGCGCGCAGGCGGGTCATCAGCTCGGTCATCTCCTCGCGGCGCTCGGCCTCGACGGCGGCGCTCTGCCCGCCCTTCAGCGTCTCCGCCAGCTGCTCGACGCTCGGGGGCCGGTCGCGGATGTCGTTCAGCGCCGTGTTGCGAACGATCCGGTAGAGCCACGGCTTCAGCTCGATCTCGGTCGTCGCGCCGCGCAGCGCCAACAGCGCCTTCGAGAAGGCGTCCTGGGTGACGTCCTCCGAGCGCGAGCCGACGAAGGAGGCGGCGAAGCCGTTCAGCGGCTTGCGGTAGCGGCGGACGATCTCCTCGAAAGCCGCCTCGTAGCCGTCGCGGACAAGCGTGACCAAGCGGCGATCGGGCTGGGCCCGCAGGGCCGGTCCGAGGAAGATCCTGGCGGCGAGCGGTTCTGCGGGCGGTGGGGGCATTGGCGGCGTCTGGCTCCTCTATCTGGCTACGGAGATGACAGCAGGCGCGTTCAACGGCGGCTGCGACTACTTCAACACGCGCGGGCCGCGAAGATCACGCGAGGATCAGATCGCAGTAGTGATCGGCGATCTCGGCGGCGCTGAGCCGGCCGGCCGGGCGCAGCCATTGCGGCGTGTAGTTGACCATTCCGAGCAGCGCCAGCAGGGTCATGCTGCGGTCGGGGAAGGACATCGTCCCCTCGGCCTCGCCGCGGGCCAGCAGCTCATCGAGGATCTGCTCGAACTCCTTGCGGCGGCGACGCAGGTGCGCCCACTGCGGGTCGCGCTCGAGCACGTGGCGCTCCTGGGCGAAGACGAGCATGTGGTCGAGGTGGGCCTCGATGTGCTCGAGCCAGGCGTGCATCAGCTCGCGCAGCCGGCGCTCGGCCGGGCCGGGGGCGGCGGCGATCTCGCGGGCGCGGGGCAGCAGCGGCTCCAGTAGCTCGTCACAGATGCTCAGCAGCAGCGCCTCCTTGCTGCCGATGTAGTGGTAGAGGCCGCCGGCGGCGAGCCCGGTCGCCGCGGTCAGGTCGCCGATCGAGGTCTCGCTGTAGCCGCGCTCGGCGAAGAGCTGGGCGGCGGTGGCGACGACCTCGTGGCGGCGGCGCTCATAGCGCGCCCGCAGGGCTGGTCGGGTCGGCGGGGAGACGGGTGCCATCGGCCAAAAATACAGAAAATCCGAACGCCCGCTCGAAATTAGAGGGCTGATTCGGTATAACGACCGGATCGAGGCCGAGGCGACACCGAAGCGGCGCTGGCCGGCGCGGGCGCGGATCCGCGAGGTCGGCCCTCGCGACGGCTTCCAGAACGAGCCGGAGACGATCGCCACCGCCGACAAGGTGCGGCTGGTCGAGCTGCTGGCCCGGACCGGCCTGCGGCGGCTGGAGGTGACCAGCTTCGTCCGCGCCGATGTAATCCCGCAACTCGCCGACGGCCGCGAGGTGTTGGAACAGGCGGAGATCCCCGAGGACGTCGCCGTTTCGGTCCTGATCCCGAACGAGCGCGGGCTCGACGCGGCGCTGGCGCTGCGCGAGCGGATCGACGAGGTCAACGTCTTCCT
>JAENWU010000029.1 GCA_016649905.1 Thermoleophilia bacterium | reverse complement strand
TCGACGAACGAGAACATCTCGACCTTGTCGAACTGGTGGACGCGGAAGATGCCGCGGGTGTCGCGGCCGGCGGCGCCGGCCTCACGCCGGAAGCAGGTCGAGAAGCCGCTGTAGCGCAGTGGCAGCGCCTCGGCGTCGAGGATCTCGCCGGCGTGCAGGCCCGCGAGTGCCACCTCGGAGGTGCCGGTGAGGAAAAGCTCGTCCTTGGGGATCTCGTAGATCTGGTCGCGGTCGCCGGGCAGGAAGCCGGTCCCCTCGAGCGCCTCTTCGCGGACCAGCACCGGCGGCACCACCGGTTCGTGCCCTTCGCCGCGCGCCAGCTCCAGGGCGAAGCGGACCAGGGCCAGCTCCAGCATCACCAGATCGCCCTTGAGGTAGGCGAAGCGCGAGCCCGAGAGGCGGGCGCCCGCCTCCATGTCGATCAGGCCCAGCTCGGTGCCGATCTCGAGGTGGTCGCGGACGGGGAAGTCGAACTCGGGTCGGGCGCCGACCTCGCGCACGACCACGGCGTCCTCCTCGGTCATCCCGTCCGGGGCATCGGGGTCGGGCAGGTTGGGGAGGGCGGTGGCGATCTTGCCGAGCTCGGCTTCGACCGTCTCCAACGCAGCTTTGCCGGCCTCGATCCGCTCCTTCAGCCCCTGCACGGTCGCCATCAGCTCCTCGGCCGGCTCGCCGGCCTGCTTGCGCTCGCCGATCTGCTTGGAGAGCGTCTTGCGCTCGCCCTGCGCGCTCTCGATCTCGGGCAACAGCTCGCGGCGGCGGGCGTCGAGCGCCAGCAGTTCGTCGACCTGCTCGGCGGCGCCGCGCCGGGCGAGCGCGGTCTTGACCCGCTCAGGGTCGGAGCGGATCAGCTTCAGATCGAGCATGTCGCTCTCGACTAAGGATTCTGGCCGGGACGGGGCGGTTCGCCCGTTTCGCCCCCGGCGTACTCGGCGACGAATTTGGCGATCGCTTCCGCCTCTTTGCCGACGACGATGTTTTGGGGCATGATCGCGCCGGAGATGCCGCCGTTCTCGATCGCGAACAGCGCATCGTCGTAGGTCTCGGTCCGCTGGTTGAGGTTCGGGCCCTGGGTCCGCTCGCCGCGGTTGCCGCTGCCCTGGGTGCCGGCGGCGCTCAGCGTGTGGCAGCCGGCGCAGTGGCTGGCAAAGAGGACCGCCCCTTCGTGGTTGGGGTCGTCCTTGGAGACCGAAATCCCTTCCTCACCGAAACCGCAGGCCGCCAGCCCGAGAGCCGCGGCGACGATCATCGCTATGACCAGTACTGGACGCACGCGGCGCGCATCATATTGGTCTGGGAGGCAGCGGCGACGACGGCCGCCGGGTGGGCCGGCTACTCGCAGCCGGTCGCGACCGCGAGCGCCCTGCAGACCTCGTGCATCTTTGCCCCGGAGAGGCTGGTGATGGGGTCACCGAGAAGCGCGTGGGGGACCGTTCGCAGATTGTCGAGACTGATCACGCACTCGTTCGGCATTCCGTCGCCCTCGTCGAGCGGGACCTCGGTCGGGATTCCGCGGATCTTTCGGGTGATCAAGGCGACGATGACCTGGTTGAGGACCGGGATCGCCGCGGCCCGCGTCAGGACCAGAGCCGGCCGGCTCTTCTCGTCTGGCAGGTCCAACCAGCAGACGTCGCCGCGATTCACCATGGCTCGTCATTGATCGCTTCGCGGGCGCTGCCTTCCGCCCAGGCGATCTCCTCCTCCGTGTTGGGCATCCGTTCGTAGCCCTCGACGATCAGCCGGTCGAGCTCCGCGCTGCGCTCGTCGAACAGGTAACCCTCGATCGCCTCGCGGATCAGCGATGAGCGCGAGCGGCCTTCCCGTGCCGCCCGCTCGTCGAGCCGCCGCAAGAGCTCTTCGCTGAGCTGAACCAGGGTCTGCGTTCGCGCCACAGGCCATATGGTACCTAATGGTGCAGGTGCGGCCACGTCCATGGGGAGGCAAGCGCCCTGGTGCGCCGATTCCTCCCCCTCGCGCAGGGCTAAGCCGTGTGGCAGACGGCCTCGACGTTGTTGCCGTCGGGGTCGAGCACGAAAGCGCCGTAGTAGCGCCCCCCAATCACCCGGCCTTCAAGCTCGACTGAGTCAGCTCGAAGAGTGCATATGCCACGCAGGAGGGGGGGATATGCACCCCTCGGCGCGGATGGTGCCCCGTTAGAGGCCGCTGGTGAACGCGGCGCGCAACGCGACGAAGAAGATGACGCCGGCGCTGACGGCCATGATTCCCATCTCGCGGCGGACGATCGCCAGCGCGGTCGCCTGCTGGGTGTCGGGGTCGAGCGATTCGAAGTCGGTCTCGCCGAGCTCGCGCTGGGCGGCGCCGGCGCGAGCGCCCTCGGCGATGAAGGAGATGAACAGCGGCAGGATCCCGTAGAGGTAGTGGAGGTCGTCGCTCGGTTCGTGGTTGGTGACGACGAGCAGGCCGCCGAGCAGCACCTGCAGGAAGACCGAGACTTGGGCCGCCCGCAGCAGGTACCAGAACGGAACCGAGGGCCGGTCGCGGTACCAGGCGATGCCGCCGATGGCTCCGGCGGCCAGGTTGAGGAGGATCACCGAGAAGCCGACGGCGATGTGGACGGCGATCATGCCCTTAAATCCTCCCGGGACGGTCGGGATTCCGCTTGCTGATGCGGAATATCACTATGTAGCAAGTTGTCACAAGCTGGGTGTATAACAGCGTCTACGGGTGTCCAAGCTCGGCTGAAGTAGCCGGGCGCCGACTTGCCCGAAACCCCACCTCCCCCCAGTGCTCAAGACCTACCTCCCGATTCTCGTCTTTGGATTTCTCGGCCTCTCCGTGGGGAGCGTCTTCATGGTGCTCAACCACTTCATCGGCCCGAAGAAGCCGCGGGTGCCGACCGCGGCGAGCCGTCGCCAGGGCGAGCCGTACGAGTCCGGGATCCCGGTCGAGGCGATGAAGGGGATCAAATTCGGCGTCAGCTTTTACCTGCTGGCGATGCTCTTCATCCTCTTCGACATCGAGGTCGTCTTCCTCTACCCGGTCGGGGTGATGCTGAAGGGGGCCGACAGCGTCCTCGTGCTCGGCGAGCTGATCACCTTCGTCGTGCTGTTGATGGTCGCGTTCGTCTACGTCTGGCGCAAGGGGGCCCTGGATTGGAGGTAGAGCGCCGCAGCTTCGAGGCCCGCCAGGCCTCCTCCCGCCAGATGCTCCGCGGCGACCTCGAGGGTGAGGACCTCGAGCGCTACGTGGAAGAGAAGGTCGTCACCACGACCTTCGAGAAAATGATCAACCTGGCGCGGGCCAACTCGATCTTCCCGCTCACCTTCGGCCTCGCCTGCTGCGCGATCGAAGCGCCGATCTCGATCGTCACCGCTCGCTACGACCTCGCCCGCTTCGGCGCCGAGGCCCTGCGCGCCTCGCCGCGCCAGGCCGACCTGATCATCCTCTCGGGCCGGGTCTCGATCAAAATGGCGCCGGTCGTCCGCCGCCTCTACGACCAGATGCTGGAGCCGAAGTGGGCGATCTCGATGGGCGCCTGTTCCTCCTCCGGCGGCATGTTCTCCAACTACGCCGTCGTCCAGGGCGCCGACAAGTTCATGCCGATCGACATGCACATCCCCGGCTGCCCGCCGCGGCCGGAGGCGGTCATGTACGGCTTCACCAAGCTGCAGCGCAAGATCATCGGCAGCCCCGACCAGGGCTGGCGCCAGCGCTACAACGCCGCCGGCACCGAGGAGTGGGCGCGTGGCGGCCCCGCCAGCAAGCCGAGCCCAGAGGCCGCGGCCGCTTATGAGCAGGCGCGGGAGCTCGCTCGTGCCTGACGCTCCGGGACTGGAGCTGCTGCGCGGGGAAATCGAGCGTGACCGCCCCGGCGCCGTCCTCGCCACCTCCTTCGAGCGCGAGCAGGGGGCGCTGCTGGCCGACCCCGAGCAGATCCTCGCCGTGCTCGCCTGGCTGCGTGACGAGCCCGGCCAGCGCTACCGCTTCCTCTCCAGCCTCCACGTCGCCGACTATCTGCCCGCCGAGCCACGCTTCGGCGTCCACTACGAGCTGCTCAACCGCGACCGGGTCGAGCGGATCCGCGTCAAAGCGATGCTGGCTGACCCCGGCGACGGCAGCCTGCCGGCGATCGACTCCTGCGTCGAGCTCTTCCCGACCGCCAACTTCCAGGAGCGCGAGGCCTTCGACTTCTTTGGGATCGAGTTCCGCGGCCACCCCGACCTGACCCGGATCCTGCTGCCCGACGACTACGTCGGCTGGCCGCAGCGCCGCGACTTCCCGGTCGGCGGCGAGCCCGTCACCTTCACCTACAACGAGCGCAACTATGGCTGAGACGACCGCCCTGAGCGAACGCCGTGAGACGGAGATCATGACCGTCAACATCGGTCCGCATCACCCCGCAACGCACGGGGTGCTGCGGCTGGTGGTCGACCTCGAAGGCGAGGTCGTCCGCGACCTGCGGCCGGTGATCGGCTACGTCCACACCGGCATCGAAAAGTCCTGCGAGGACAAGAGCTACTGGAAGGTCATCCCCTTCGTCGAGCGGATGGACTACGTCTCCTACTTCTTCCAGATGGAGGCCTACTGCGGCGCCGTCGAGCGGCTCGTCGGGCTCGAGATCCCGCCCCGCGCGAAATATCTGCGGACGCTCTTCCTCGAGCTCAACCGGATCCACTCGCACCTGGTCTGGCTGGGGACGACGGCGCTCGACCTCGGCGCGATCTCGATGCTCTGGTACTGCTTCCGCGAGCGCGACCGCATCCTCGACCTCTTCGAGATGGCGACCGGCCAGCGCATGCACACCCGTTACTTCCAGGTCGGTGGCGTGATCGAGGACATCCCGCTCGGCTTCGAGCAGAAGTGCCGGAAGTTCGTCTCAGAGATGCCGGTCCGCGTCGGCCAGTACGAAGCGCTGCTGGACCGCAACGAGGTCTTCCTGCAGCGGACCAAAGGCGTCGGCATCGTCCCCCGCGAGCGGCTGCTGGAGCTGGGCGTGACCGGGCCGCTGCTGCGCGCCGCCGGTGAGCCCTGGGACCTGCGCAAGGCCTTCGACTACCTCGCCTACCCGGAGATGGACTTCAAGATCCCGGTCGGCACGGTCGGCGACAACTACGACCGCTACCGCGTCCGCGTCGCCGAGATGGTCGAGTCGGCGAGCATCGTCGCCCAGTGCCTCGACGCGCTCCCCGAGGGCCCGTTCATCGCCGACGACCGCAAGTACGTGCTGCCACCGCGCTCGGAGCTCTCGACCTCGATGGAGTCGCTGATCCACCACTTCAAGCTCGTCACCGAGGGCTTCCGGGTCCAGGCCGGCGAGATCTACTACTCGATCGAGAGCCCGCGCGGGGAGCTCGGTTGCTACGTCCTTGCCGACGGCTCCTCGAAGCCGTCCCGGGTCCACTTCCGCGACCCCTCCTTCGTCAACCTGCAGGCCTTCCGCGACATGGCTCTCGACAGCTACGTCGCCGACATGATCTGCAGCCTCGGCATGCTCGACCCGATCCTCGGCGGGGTGGACCGATGAGCCCCGTCGACGGCGCCGGCATCAGCAACCCGAACCTGCCGGTCGACATCGCCGTCACCAAGGGCCGCGTCCCCGGCCGCAGCGAGGAGCAGATCCCGGAGCTGCACGAAGTCGACTGCCCGCCCGAGCTGCGCGAGCGGATCGAGGGGCTGATGGCCCGCTACCCGGACCGTCGCTCGGCCTCGATCCCGGCCCTCTGGGCCGTGCAGGAGCGCTACGGCTGGTGCACGCCCGACGGCATTCGCCAGGCGGCGGCGGTGATGCGCTTCACGCCCGCCGACCTGGAGTCGGTCGCCAGCTTCTACGACCTCCTCCACACCGATCCGGTCGGGACCCACCGGATCGAGGTCTGCACCAACATCAGCTGCTGGATGCGCGGCGGCGACGAGCTGCTCGACGCTTTCGTGGCCGCCGGCGAGGGCGCCGACGTCCACATCACCGGCTTCGAGTGCCTCGGCGCCTGCGACATCGCGCCGATGGCCTCGATCGACCAGCGCTACTACGGCCCGCTGGAAGCGGCCGAGGCAGCGACCGCGATCGAGCAGCTGAACGCCGGCGCCGACGTGCTCCCGGACAAAGCCCTGGCGGCCCGCCCCCTCGCCGGCGACACCCCGCCGCCGACGGGCCGAAATCGGGAGCCTGAGTCCCGAAATAGGCCCATCGACGGGGAGGTGCGGGGTGGCTGACCCGCGCGAGACCCGCGTCTTGCTCGAGCACGCCGAGGATCCGGCGTTGCGGACGATCGACGGCTACAGGGGCTACGGCGGCTACGCCACGCTCGAGAAGGCCTACCGCGAGATGGAGCAGGACGAGGTCCTCAAAGAGCTCGAAGATTCGGGCCTGCGCGGTCGCGGCGGCGCCGGCTTCTCGATGGGCAAAAAGGCCTCGTTCCTGCCCCGCGGCGAAATGGCCAAGTACCTCTGCTGCAACGCCGACGAGTCCGAGCCCGGCGCCTTCAAGGATCGCGAGCTGATGCAGCGCAACCCGCACCAGCTGATCGAGGGGATCGCGATCGCGGCGCTGGCGGCCGACGCCGGCCACGCCTTCATCTTCATCCGCGGCGAGTACGCCGAGCAAGCCGACATCCTCGACGCCGCCGTCGCCGAAGCCTACGAGGCGGGCTACCTCGGCAAGGACATCCTCGGCTGCCGCCGCGACCTCGAGCTGGTCGTCCACCGCGGCGCCGGCGCCTACATCTGCGGCGAGGAGACGGCGCTGCTCGACGCGCTCGAGGGCAAGCGCGGCAACCCGCGCCTGAAGCCGCCGTTCCCGGCGGTCCAGGGCCTCTACGGCGGGCCGACGCTGATCAACAACGTCGAGACGCTCTCCAACGTGCCGAAGATCGTCGCCAACGGCGCCGAGTGGTTCAAGGGCTTCGGCACCGAGCAGTCGCCGGGGACCAAGGTCGTCTCGATCTCCGGCGGCGTCCGCCGCCCCGGCAACTACGAGGTCGAGCTGGGGATCCCGACCCGCGAGCTGATCTTCGGCCTCGCCGGCGGCCCTGAGCCCGGTCACGAGATCAAGGCCTTCTATCCCGGCGGCTCCTCCTCGCCGGTCCTCACCCCGGCCGAGCTCGACCTGCCCTACAGCTTCGAGGCGATGGGCGAGGCGGGTTCGATGCTCGGCTCCGGCTCGATCATCGTCGCCGACGACCGGGTCTCGATCCCGCACATGGCGCTGCGCACGGCGCGCTTCTACCACCACGAGTCCTGCGGCAAGTGCGCCCCCTGTCGCGAGGGCACCAACTGGACGGTGAAGATGCTGGAGCGGGTGGTCCGCGGCGAGGCGACGCCGATGGACCTCGACATCATCAGCTCGGTCCAGCAGAACATCATCGGCCACTGCCTCTGCGTGCTCGGCGACTCGATGGCGATGCCGGTCTCGGCGATGGTCAACAAGTTCCGCGACGAGTTCGAGCGGGTCATCGCCGAGGCCGGTATGCCGATCGCGATCGTCCAGGGCGCGCCAGAGGCCCTGGGGGCGGCGACGTGAGCGCCAAAGAGGTGACGATCGTCGTCGACGGGCGCGAGGTCAGCGCGGTCGAGGGCGAGATGCTCCACGACGCCGCCCGCAAGGGCGACGTCGAGATCCCGGTCTTCTGTTACGAACCGAAACTCGGCGAACCGGTCGGCGCCTGCCGCATGTGCCTGGTCGAGATCGAGGGGATCCCGAAACTGCAGACCTCCTGCTCGACCCCGGTCCGCGACGGGATGGTCGTCCACACCCGCACCGAGCAGGTCAAGCACGCCCAGAACGCTGTGGTCGAGTTCCTGCTCGTCAACCACCCGCTCGACTGCCCCGTCTGCGACAAAGGCGGCGAGTGCCCGCTGCAGGACATCACGATGGGCTGGGGCCCGGGCAAGAGCCGGGTAATCGACGAAAAGCGCCACTTCCAGAAGCCGATCGAACTCTCGCCGCTGGTTGCGATCGACCGCGAGCGCTGCATCCTCTGCTACCGCTGCGTGCGCTTCAGCCAGGAGGTTTCCGAGGACTCGCAGCTGCAACTCCTCGACCGCGGCGACCGCACCTTCGTCGGCACCTTCGACGACCGCCCCTACGTCGCCCCCTTCCACGGCAACATCACCGACATCTGCCCGGTCGGGGCGCTGACCAGCTACACCTACCGCTTCCGCGCCCGGCCCTGGGACATCGAGCAGGCCGGCTCGGTCTGCACGCTCTGCCCGAGCCAGTGCAACGTCAGCTTCACGGTCCGCGACGAGAAGGTGAAACGGGTGATCACCCGCGACAACCACGACGTCGACGACGGCTGGCTCTGCGACCGCGGCCGCTACGGCTTCGAGATGTTCGAGGCCGAGGAGCGGATCGCCGGGCCGCGGTTGAAAGGGGGGGCGGAGGTCGAGTGGGACGAGGCGATCGCCGCCGCCGCCGCGGGGCTGCGCGCCGCTGGCGGTGAGGTCGCCGCGATCGTCGGCGACGCCTCCAACGAGGAGGGCTACCTCGTCGGGCGCCTGCTGCGCGAGGGTCTCGGCTCCAACGACGTCGACTCGCGCCAGTCGCGTGGCTTCTCGCGCGCGGCCGTCGTCCGCCTCGCCCAGCCCGACCTCACGATCAAGGTCCGCGAGATCGACGACGCCGACGTGATCCTCGTCGCCGGCACCGACCCCCTGCACAGCTCGCCGATCCTCGACCTGCGCGTGCGCAAGGCGATCCGCCGCAACGGCGCCCGCCTGGTGGTCGCCACCGAGCGGCCGACCGCGCTCGACGGCGGCGCCGAGGCGATCGCCCGCTACGCCCCCGGCGGCGCCACCCACTTCCTCTCCGAGCTGGCCGCCGCGGTCGGCGGCGCCGAGAATGTCGCCTCTCCGCTGGCCGAGAGCCTGCGCGGCGCCGAGAAGGTCGTCGTCATCTGGGGCGAGCGGATCGCCCGCGAGGGCGACGGCGCCGCCACGGCCCTGCTCGACCTCGCCGATGCCTGCGGCGTCGCCGGCGCCGAGGGCGCCGGCCTGCTCGAAGTCCCCGACGTCACCAACGCCCGCGGCCTGCGCGAGGCGGGCTGCCTGCCCGACGCCGGCCCAGGGCTCGGCGCCGAGCTCGCCGGTGGCCGCTCCACCGAGCAGATTCGCGCCGGCCTGATCTCCGGTGAGATCAAGTCCCTGCTCCTCTTCGGCGCCGACCCCCTCCGCGACTTCCCCGACACCCCCGCCTGGGAAGAGGCCCTAACCGCAGCCGACCACATCGTCTGCTTCTCCATGCACGAAAACGCCACCACCGCCAAAGCCGACGTCGTCTTCCCGCTCGAGACCCACGCCGAGAAAGACGGCACGGTCACGCACCCCGACGGAAGATTGCAGCGCGTCCGTCCCAGCGCCTCGCGCCCCGGCATCGTCCAGTCCAACATCGTCATCCTTTCCCTCCTCGCTGAGACCCTCGACCTGAGCACCGGCATCGACTCTCAACCAACGGCTTTTGCAGCACTGACCGAGGCGGTGCCCTTCTACTCGAGCATCACCGAGGAGAAGATCGGCGGCCAAGGCATCCGTTGGCAGGAGACCGAGGCCGCTTCGACGATTCCGACGCCCGACGGGGGAGCGCTGTCCTCCGAGCCGACCACGTCTGCAACCGGTGAGGGACTCGCGCTTGGCACCTACCGCGACCTCTGGGCAGGCCCGATCACGGAGCTAAACCCCCCGCTGCAGTTCCTTACCCCGCAGCAGCGCCTCGAGATTTCCCCCGCTGACGCTGCGCGCCTCGACCTCAAGCAGGGCGACGTCGTCCGCGTCGGCCAGAACGGCTCCAGCGTCGAGGCCCACGTTCTGATCAAGGAACGGATGAGCGAGGGCACCGTCTTCCTCGCCGAGGGCGTCCAGGGCGGCAACGCCAACGCTCTGCTCAACGGCGGCCCGGTTTGGGTCGAGATCCAGAAGCTGAGCGGGGTCGACGCCTAGTGGTCCGCCCGGCAAATTCGAGCACCGCCTGGACGGCTGCAAACCTTCGCCGGCCTTTGTCCTCGGTCAGCCCAATAGTGCCCACTATTGGGCCTCCCTGTGTCCGCGGCCGACTCGGTTTTCGCTCGTCCAGCCGGCCCTCGACTTACCGGGCAGACCACTGATGCTGCCGCTCGGGGAGGTCGGGTTCGCCGAAGCGACCTGGATCATGGTCGTCAAGTCGCTGGTGATCTTCGCGATCATCTTCGGCATCCTGCCGATCCTGACCGTGGTCGAGCGCAAATTGATCGGCCGCTTCCAGCACCGCTACGGACCCAACCGGGTCGGCCCCTTCGGCATCCTGCAGCCGCTCGCCGACGTCGGCAAGCTGATCTCCAAGGAGTCCTTCCGGCCCGCCAACGCGATCTCGACCCTGTTCGTGCTGGGGCCGCTGCTGCCGGTGCTCTCCGGCGTCCTGGCGCTGGCGATCATCCCCTGGGGCGACGTCCAGAACGGCGTCGGCTTCTACGGGATCGACGTCCCGATCGGGATCCTCTACTTCTTCGCGGTCGGCTCGATCGCCTTCTACGGCCTCGTCCTCGGCGGCTGGTCCTCGGGCTCCAAATACAGCCTGCTCGGGGCCATGCGCTCGGCCGCGCAGCTGATCTCCTACGAGGTCTCGATGGGCCTGGCGCTGCTCGGCGTGGTGATGATGGCCGGCTCGCTCTCGCTGGTCGACGCCGTCCACGCCCAGGGCCAGGTCTGGTACATCGTCCCCCAGTTCGTCGGCTTCCTGATCTTCATGCTGGCCGGCTTCGCCGAGACCAACCGCACCCCGTTCGACATGCCCGAGGCCGACGCCGAGCTGGTCCAGGGCTTCATGACCGAGTACGGCGGCATGCGCTTCGGCTCCTTCCTGCTGGTCGAATACATGGAGATCCTGGTCGTCTCCGGGATCGCCGCGGCGCTGTTCCTCGGCGGCTGGATGGGCCCCGGCCCGAGCTTCCTCGACCCGATCTGGATGCTGGTCAAGATGTTCGCCCTCGTCTTCGTCTTCATCTGGGTGCGGGCGACGCTGCCGCGGCTGCGCTACGACCAGCTGATGGGCCTGGGCTGGAAAGTCCTGCTGCCGCTGGCGACCCTCAACGTCCTCGTCACCGCGATCCTGGTGGTGGTCACGTGAGCGACGGCGACGGCAACGGCTTCGACCCGAAGTCAGCCTCCTACCTCGACTCGATCGAGGTGATCGAGGTGCAGCGCGGCCCCAATCCCGGCGGTGTCGGCGGCGCCTACCGCGCCTTCGGCGAGACCCTGCGCGGCCTCAAGACGACGATGGCGCGGCTGATCGAGGGGCCGCTGACGATCGAGTACCCGGAGGAGAAGACCCCCGTCTACCCGCGCTTTCGCGGCCGCCACAAACTGCACAAATTCGAGGACAGCGGCCTGGAGAAGTGCGTCGGCTGCTCGCTCTGCGCCGCCGCCTGCCCGGCCGACTGCATCCGCGTCGTCGCGGCCGAGAACATCCCCGGCGACCGCGTCTCCGCCGGCGAGCGCTACGCCGCCGTCTACGAGATCAACCTCTCGCGCTGCATCTTCTGCGGCTACTGCGAGATCGCCTGCCCCTTCGACGCGATCACGATGGGCCACGACTACGAGATGGCCGATTACGACCGCGGCGACCTGATCTTCACCAAGGAGATGCTGCTCGCCGAGCCGATCGAGCGCACGCCGTTGAAAAGCGAGGGCGAATAGGCGATGGAAGAGGTCCTGTTCTTCGTCTCCGCGATCGGAGCGCTCGGTGGCGCGATCGGGGTCGTCGCGATGCGCAACCCGTTCTACAGCGTGCTGGCGCTGATCGTCCACCTCTTCTCGCTGGCGGCGCTCTTCCTGCTGCTGGCCTCCGCCTTCGTCGCCGCCGCCCAGGTGGTCGTCTACGCCGGCGCGGTGATGGTCCTCTACGTCTTCGTCGTCGCCTACGTCGGCGGTGGGGGCGAGTCGGCCTGGGAGCCGATCCCCGGCCAGCGCCTGCTGGCGCCGGCGTTGGCGATCGCGCTCTTCGTCGAGCTCTCGATCGCGATCCTCTCCTCGGCCCTGCTGGCGCTCGGCACGGAGGGCCCCGAGGTCGGCCCCGGCTTCGGCAACCCGGAAGCGATCGGGAAGCTGCTGCTGGAAAAGTTCCTGATCCCCTTCGAGGCATCCTCGATCCTGCTGCTGCTCGCCGCGATCGGGGCGATCGTCCTCGCCGGCCGTAAACGCGAGGAGACGGCGTGAACATCGAGTGGTACATCGTCCTCTCCTCGCTGCTCTTCGCCACCGGCGCAATCGGGATCCTGATCCGCCGCAGCCCGATGGTGATCCTGCTCTGCCTCGAGCTGATGCTCAACGCCGGCAACCTGGCGCTGGTCGCCTTCAGCCGCATGGTCGGCAACCAGCAGGGCCAGGTCTTCGCGATCGTGGTGATGGTCGTCGCCGCCTGCGAGGTCGTGATCGGCCTCGGGCTGATCGTCGCGATCTTCCGCCGCAAGCTGCCGCTCAACGTCGATGACCTGAGGGAGCTGCGCGGGTGACGGCGACCAGTTGGGCCTGGCTGGTCCTGCTCTTCCCGCTGCTGGGCTCGATCGTGATCGGGCTCGGCTTCAAGGTCCTGCCGGCGAAGGTCGCCGGGGCGATCGGCACGCTCTCGATCGGGCTCGCCTTCGCCTGCGGCATCGGCGCCCTGCTCTGCCTGCTCGGCGAAGACCCCGAGGCGCGCCATCACGCCTCCTCGCTCTGGGACTACGCCAGCGTCGCCGGCCTCGACATCAAGCTCGGCGTCTACGTCGACCCGCTCTCGGTCTTCATGGTCCTGGTCGTGACCGGCGTCTCGACGCTGATCCACCTCTACTCCTACGGCTACATGCAGTCCGACAAGGGCTACCACCGCTTCTTCAGCTACCTCAACTTCTTCGTCTTCTCGATGCTGCTGCTGGTCCTCGCCGGCAACTTCGTGCTGCTGATCGTCGGCTGGGCCTTCGTCGGCTTCGCCTCCTACGCGCTGATCAGCTTCTGGTACCGGCGCGAGACCGCGACGCGGGCGGGGATGAAGGCGTTCGTGATCAACGTCGTCGGCGACGTCGGCCTCACCCTCGCCGCCTTCCTGATCTTCCGCGAGCTCGGCACCTTCGACTACGGGCCCGCCTTCGAGAAAGCGCCCGAGGTCTTCACCACCAACGAGTGGACGATCACGGCGATCTGCCTGCTGCTGTTGGTCGGCGCCTTCGCCAAGTCGGCGCAGCTGCCGTTCCACACCTGGCTGCCGGACGCGATGGAGGGCCCGACGCCGGTCTCCTCGCTGATCCACGCGGCGACGATGGTGACCGCCGGCGTCTACCTGATCGCCCGCACCCACGTCTTCTTCGAGCTGGCGCCGACGGCCGCCGACATCTCCGCCTTCGTCGGCCTGGCGACGCTCCTGATCGCCGGCACGATCGCCCTGGTGATGACCGACCTCAAGCGCGCGATCGCCTACTCGACGATGAGCCAGATCGGCTACATGATCATGGGCGTCTCGATCGGCGCCTACAGCGCCGGCCTCTTCCACCTGATGACCCACGCCTTCTTCAAGGCGCTGCTGTTCATGGCCGCCGGCTCGATCATCGCCGGCATGGCCAACAACCAGAACATCGACAAGATGTCGGGCTTCGGCAAGGCGATGCGGTTCACCTCGATCGCCTTCCTCTGCGGCGCCCTTGCGTTGGCCGCCTTCCCGGGCACCTCCGGCTTCTTCTCCAAGGACGAGATCCTCGCCTACGCCGAGGCCCGCGGCGGCATGTACGTGATCTTCACCGTGCTCGGCTACGTCGGCGCCCTGATCACCGCCGTCTACACCTTCCGGCTCGTCTTCAGGGTCCTGCCCGGGGTGCCGTGCAAGGAGGCCCAGGAGCTGATCGACAGCGGCCACGTCGCCCACGAGGAGCCGCGCAACCCGGCCACCGGCGAGCTCGAGGACACCGACGTCGGCTTCCCGGGCGCCACCCATCATGTCGCCGAGGGGTCGTGGCCGATGAAGGCGGCGATGGGCGTGCTCTCGGTACTGGCGCTGATCGGCGGCCTGATCCAGATCCCGGGCGTCGACGACGTGCTCTCGAAGTGGCTGGACCCGGTCTTCGAGAACTCGCCGCTGGCGGCGATCCACCCGAGCCTCAGCACCGACTGGATCGGGCTCGGGATCGGCGGCGCCCTCTCGATCCTCGGCATCTGGCTCGCCCACTTCCTCTACGTCCAGCAGCCGACCACGCCGGCCTACCTGATCGAGAAGCTGCGCCCGCTCTACACGCTGTTCGTCAACAAGTGGTACTTCGACGAGCTGATCGACCTCCTGATCGTGCGGCCGGCGCTGGCGATCGGCCGCTTCGCCAACCGCGTCTTCGAGCGCGTCGTCGTCGACGGCCTCGTCACCGGCACCGAGGGGACCGTGCGCAGCGCCGGCGGCGTCGTCCGCGCCGTCCAGAACGGCTTCGTCCGCAGCTACGCGCTGCTGCTGGTCGCCGGCTTCGCCGGCCTCGCCCTCTACTTCCTGATCTCCAGCTCATGATCAACGCACTGCTCTGGGCACCACTCGCGTTCGGGATCGTCGGCCTCTTCCTGCCGAAGCGGGCGAGCGGCTGGTGGGCGACGCTGGGGGCGCTGGTGACCCTGGTCATCGCCGTCGGCATGGTCTTCGACTTCGACACCGGCTCCTCCGGCCTCCAGCACAGCGTCGACGTCGCCTGGATCTCCGGCCTTGGCGTCGACTACAGCCTCGGCATCGACGGCCTCAACCTCTTCCTGATCGTCCTGACCGCGGTGCTCTGGGTCGGCGGCACCGCTTTCGCCGCCTTCCGCGAGTGGGAGCGCCCGCAGCTCTTCTTCTTCCTGATGCTGCTCGCCGAGACGGCGACGCTGGGCTCGTTCTTGGCTCAGGACCTGCTGCTCTTCGTCCTCTTCTTCGACCTCATGTTGGTTCCGTTCTACTTCCTCTTCGGCGCCTGGGGCAGCGATCGCGAGGGCGGCCCGAGCGCCGCGGCGGCGACGCTGAAGATGATGATCTACACCCTGATCGGCTCGCTGCTGATGCTGGTCGGGGCGATCGCCGCGGCGATCATCTCCGCCGACGGCGGCCATCTCACCTTCTCGATCGCGGCGATCCAGCAGCAGGGCCTCGATGTCGACTCCCAACGCTGGATCTTCTGGTTCTTCGCCGCCGCCTTCCTGGTCAAGATGCCGGCCTTCCTCCTCCATGGCTGGATGCCCGACGCCTACCGGGCGGCGCCGCTGCCGGTCCTCGTCGTCTTCTCCGGCGTACTGGCCAAGGTCGGCGCCTACGGCTTCCTGCGGATCGTGCTGCCGCTCTTCCCCGACGCCACGATCGAGTTCCAGGAGGTGATCCTGGTGATCGCCCTGGCCTCGATCCTCTACGGCTCGGTGATGGCCTTTACCCAGACCAACGTGCGGCTGATCGCCGGCTACTCCTCGGTCGCCCAGCTCGGCTTCATCACCGCCGGCGTCTTCGCCCTGCGCGCCGACGGCGCCGACGGGGCGATCCTGCAGATGGTCAACCACGGCCTGGTCGTCGCGCCGATCTTCGTGATCGTCGCGATCCTGGTCGAGCGCACCGGCACCGAGGACATCCGCGAGATGGGCGGCATGGCGCTGCGGGCGCCGGTCCTGGCGGTGCTGTTCCTGGTCGTCGCCCTGGCCACCCTGGCGATGCCCGGCTCGGCCAACTTCATCGGCGAGTTCTACATCCTCAACGGCCTCTTCCAGGAGAAGATCGTCTTCGCCTGCATCGCGATCAGCGGCGTCGCGATGTCGGCCTACTACGCGCTGCGCCTCTACCAGCACGCGATGCACAACCGCAAGCCCGACGGGATCGCCACGCGGGAGATCGGCCTGCGCGACGCGGTGGTGCTGGCGCCGCTGGTCCTCTGCATCCTCGCCCTGGCGCTCTACCCGCAGCTGATCCTCCACCGCACGGCCCCGACCGTGCAACAGACCGTCGCCGGCGTCACCAACGGCGACGCCCCCGAAGCGGAGCTGGCATCGGGGCCGACGGGACGAAATCAGGCCTATATCTCCCGGAATAGGCCCATCGACCCATGAACTTCAACGAGCCGACCCTTGACTACGCTGGGCTCTCGCCGGTCATCGCGCTGACGGTCGGCCTCTGCGTCGTCCTGCTCAGCGCGGTCTTCAAGCCGGTGCGGCGTAGCGCCCCGGGTCTGACGCTCCTGGTTCTGGCAACCGCCGCGGGCCTTTTGATCTGGCAGTGGGGCGATCCCAAGGACCTCGTCTCCGGCGCCCTGAGGATCGACGACCTCTCGGTCGCGATCTCACTGATCGCGATCCTCACCGCTGGCTTCTGCGTCCTGCTCTCGATCCGCGAGCCGGCCACCGAGCAGGCCGGGCTGGGGGAGTACCACGCGCTGCTGCTCGGTTCGGTGCTGGGGATGGTGCTGCTGGCCGAGGCTCAGAACCTGGTCACCTTCTTCGTCGCGATCGAGACGCTCTCGATCCCGCTCTACATCCTCTGCGCCACCAACCTGCGCCGCGAGGGCTCGCTCGAGTCCGGCCTCAAGTACCTGATCGTCGGCTCGCTCGGCTCGGCGACGCTGCTCTACGGGATGGCCTTCCTCTACGGCGGCACCGCCTCCACCGACTTCGCCGGGATCGCCACCGGCATCGCCCACAAGGGCATGCTCGACGACCCGCTGATTCTGGTCGGGATCGCGATGTGCGCGGTCGGGCTCGCCTTCAAGACCTCGATCGCCCCCTTCCACCAGTGGACGCCCGACGTCTACGAGGGGGCGCCGACGCCGATCACCAGCTTCATGGCGGTGGCGACCAAGGCCGCGGCCTTCGCTGTCTTCGTGCGCTTCTTCGACGTCGCCCTCGGCCCCCAGGTCGACGAGTGGCAGCCGGCGCTGGCGGTACTGGCGGCGGTCTCGATCGTGGTCGGCAACGTCGGCGCGCTCGGCCAGGACTCGCTGAAGCGGCTGCTCGGCTACTCCGGCATCGCCCAGGCCGGCTACATGCTGGGCGGGATCGTCGTCGCCTCCGAGTCGGGGGTCAGCGCCCTCGTCTTCTACCTCGCCGCCTACGCCTTCATGAACCTCGCCGCCTTCGCGGTGATCATCGCCCGCGAGCGCGAAACGCCCTTCGGCGACGACATTCGGGCGATGCGCGGGCTCGGGGCCGAGCGGCCGCTGCTGGCCTGGCCGCTGACGATCTCGATGCTGGCGCTGGCGGGGCTGCCGGCGACCGCCGGCTTCATCGGCAAGCTCTACCTGATCGAGGCCCTGGTCGAAAGCGACTACACCTGGCTCGGCGTCTTCATCGCGATTGGCACGATGATCTCGCTCGGCTACTACCTGCGGGTGGTGGCGACGATGTGGATGCGGCCCGAGGGCGGGCCGGCGACGACCCCGGCGATCGCCGGCGCCTCCCCGGAGGCCGACCCGATCGACCCCGAAGCCGGCAAGCGGCTCTACCTGGTCGGCCCGGCGCTGCTGGCCGCCGCCGCCACCGTCTTCTTCGGCGTGATCCCACAGCCGCTGGTCGAGTTCGCCGAACGCGCGGGCTCGTCGCTCTTTTAGATGGTTGATTCCACGGCCCCGCACGCCCGGATGATGTGCGTGGCACATCGCATCTCCGCGTCCTCGGGCTTGCCTTTGGCCCCGCCAAAGGCTGCGCCCTGCGTCCTTGATCTGCTCGGCCACGCCCACCCCCGGTCACACGCGGCCGTGGAATCAACCATCTAGGCCGAAGGGAGGGCGAGCCATCGGCGTCCTGCTGACCGCCGGCGCGATCTTCCTCTCGACCGGGGTCGGGATCTGGGCCGAGCGCCGCTGGCCGGAGGGCGCCGCCAACGCCGCCCGCAAGGCGCTGGTGGTCCTGCTGTACGTACTGCTGCCGCCGGTGATCTTCTTCAACATCGCCGCGGCCGACATCGACGTCGACCACGGACTCGGGCTGGGCCTGGCGCTGGTCGCGGTGACGATCGCGGCGGTGGTCGCCTGGTGGGTCGCTAGCCGGGTCCTGAAGCTGCCCCGCTACCAGGTCGGCGCGGTCGTCTGTGTCGTCCTCAGCGTCAACACCGGCTACCTCGGCTACCCGCTGACGGTGGCGCTGCTGGGCCGCGACCAGCTCTCCGACGCTGTCCTCTACGACGTCCTCGTCACCGGCCCCTCGCTGCTGCTCGGCGCCTTCGCGGTCGGCGCCGCCTTCGGCACCAAGGCGGGCGAAACGCCGCGGCAGCGGATCGCCGCCTTCTTCACCCGCAACCCGCCGCTCTACGCGGCGATCCTCGGCCTGCTGGCCCCCAAGGCCCTCGCCCCGGCTGTCGCCGTCGACATCTCCCAGGCGCTGGTCGTGGCGATCCTGCCGATCGGCTTCTTCGCGATCGGCGCGACCCTGGCGGAGGGGGCGCTGCAGGGCGAGCTGCCGTTGCCGCCGCCGCTGACCCGGCCGGTGGTGCTGGTCCTCGCGGTCCGACTCGCCCTCGTGCCGGCGCTGCTGATGCTGATCGCGGCGCCGCTGATCGACCTGCCGCCCGCCTACCGCCTGATGGCGGCGATGCCGTGCGGGATCAACTCGATGGTCGTCTCCCACGCCTACGGGCTCGACAACAAGATCGTCGCCGAGGCGGTCACCTGGTCGACCGCGATCGTCGTCTTTGCTGCCCTGGTCTCGTTGGCGTTCTGATCCGCGTGGGCGGTCAGATCTGGGTGGCGATCACACCGACGAGGGCGGCCATCGTTCCGAGAAGGCCCACCACGAGCGCAACCGCGGCCTGGAACATCACCCGGTGCATCCCATCCAGGCGGTCGTTGATCGCGTCGAGCCGGCCGTTGATCCTGCGCAGCTCCCCGTCGACACGCGTGAAGCCGGCATCCATGTGCTGGTTGACTTCGTCGAACCGTCGGTCGACGTTCGCACGGAAGTCGTCCAACCGCTCGTCGGTCCAGCTCTCTCTCATCGCCTCCATGATTGCACCGTAGCGGACAAAACGTTACGTGTTGGTGCCATCTCTGCAACTCTTTGAGGGTGATTCAGCACGTCGGAATCGAGGTCGCGCCGGAGGACATCGACCGAGCCGCCGAGCTCTTCGAGCTACTCGGGTTCGTGCGGGTGCAGCCGCCGCCGACGCTGGCCGAGTTCACCTGGCTCGAACGCGAGGGGACCCAGGTCCACCTGATGCCGGAGCGCAACCCCATCGCGCCACCTCGCGGCCACCTCGCCGTCATCGTCCCGGACTTCGAGGCGACCCTGGCGGCTCTGCGGGAGCGCGGCTTCGAGGTCGAAGCCGCGCGCGAACACTGGGGCGCGCCGCGGGCCAGGGTGCTGGCGCCCGCGGGGCACCGGATCGAGCTGATGGCGGCACCGCCATCAGGGGGTGTCTGAGTTTCCGGGCCACATATGGCCGGGAACCTCAGACACGTCTGCGAGCGCGTTACTTCTCGTCGAAGCTCAGCGCGCAGCCGTTGATGCAGTAGCGCTGGCCGCTGTCGCCGGGGCCGTCGTCGAAGACGTGGCCGAGGTGGGCGTCGCAGGTCTTGCAGACGACCTCGGTCCGCTTCATGAAGTGGCTGTTGTCGTCGCGCAGTTCGACGTTCTCGAGGTTGGCCGGGTCGGTGAAGCTGGGCCAGCCGGTGCCGGACTCGAACTTAGTGTCGGAGGCGAACAGCTCGGTGCCGCAGCCGATACAGCGGAACATGCCGTCGCGCTTCTCCTCGAGGTGGGGGCCGGTGAAGGCGCGCTCGGTTCCCGCCTTGCGGGTCACCTCGTACTGCTCGGGGGTCAGCTGCTCGCGCCACTCCTGCTCGGACTTCTGGACCTTTGCCGCCATCTGGGATTCTCCTTTCGTCTCTGTGTCCAGACTACGCCCTCACCCTTACGGGTCTGTGACACGCAGCGCGCATCTGGGTAGATGTCCCAAATGCGCGCTCTCCTCCGTGTTATTGCGGCATTTGCTGGCCTGGCGATCGCGGCGCCGGCCGCATCCGCGGCCCAGCAGGGCCTGATCGCGCCGCCATCCGCCTGCCCCAACCAGAGCGATCCCGGCGCTCCCCTCGCCGTCCAGGCGCAGGCGATGCGCTGCATGACCAACTTCGCCCGCGAAGGCAAGGGCCAGTCGCCGCTGACCGTGGCGCCCGCGCTCGACCGCGCCGCCCGCGGCAAGTCCGGCGACATCCTCCGCTGCGACGAGTTCGGCCACGAAGCCTGCGGCCGCGACTTCACCCACTGGTTCGAGCAGGTCGGCTACGCCGGCAGCCGTTGCAGCGCCTTCGGCGAGAACATCGCCTGGGGGACGGGCTCGCTGGGCACCGTGCGGAGCATCTTCAGCGCCTGGATCCGCTCCCCGGGCCACCGAGCCAACATCCTCGGCGCCTTCGCCGACCTCGGCGTCGGCCTCCGCATCGGCGCCCTCGAAGGCAACCCCGGCGCCCACGTCTGGACCCAGGAGTTCGGCTCCCGCCGTTGCTGACCGCTGGCGTGTCTGAGTTTGTGGGTCCCATAGGGGCCGGCAACTCAGACACCCCGCGCGCGCCTAGGATTGCGGCGTGCCCGACGCCTTCTACGAGCCCGACGGCGAGCTGCTGGTCGCGACCGAGCTGACGCGGGGGCCGTGGGACCCTGGCGCTCAGCACGCCGGCCCGCCCGCCGCGCTGCTCGGCCGCGCGATCGAGCGGCTGCCCGACGGCGAGGGGTTCCAGGTCGGGCGGATCACCTTCGAGATCCTCCGCCCGGTGCCGATCGCGCCGCTGCGGATCAGCGCCGAGGTGCTGCGGCCGGGTCGCCGGGTGCAGATGGTCGCCGCCGAGCTCAGCGTCGACGGCGAGGTGCTGATGCGGGCCCGGGGCTGGCGGCTGCGGACCGCGCCGCTGGCGATCCCCCCGGACGTCGTCTCGACGCCACCACCGCCTCCCTTTCCCGCGCAGGAGGAGGGCTTCGTCTTCTTCCCCACCGAGCACGAGCTCGGCTATCACTCGGCGATGGAGGTCCGCTTCGAGTCCGGCGGCTTCATGGAGATCGGACCGGCGACGGCCTGGCTGCGGATGCGCCACCCACTCGTCGCCGGCGAGGAGCCGACGCCGCTGCAGCGGACGCTGATCGCCGCCGATGTCGGCAACGGGATCAGCGCCAGCCTCGATTTCCGCAAGTTCGTCTTCGTCAACGTCGACCTCACCGTCCACCTCGAGCGGATGCCGGTGGGGGAGTGGGTCTGCGTCGACGCGACGACGCTGCCGCAGCCGAACGGGATCGGCATTGCCGAGTCCGTGCTGAGCGACTCCGAGGGCCGGATCGGCCGGGCGCTGCAGACGCTGCTGATCAGCGAACGCTAGGCGGGCAGCGGCCCCGGGCGGCCGCCGCGCAGCATCGTCAGGCTCAGCAGCGAGGACCCGACGGCGACCGCCGCGGCGAGGACGAAGGCTCCCTCGTAGCCGGTCAGCGCCGCCGCCAACCCGGCCAGCGGGGCTCCGAAGCCGACGCCGGCGTCGAAGAACGCGGTGTAGGTGCCCATCGCCGCGCCGCGGGCGCTTGCGGAGACGCGCCCGAGCGCGATCAGCATCAGCGAGGGGTTCAGCAGCGAGAACGCCGCTCCCATCGCGCAGCCACCGATCAGGGCGACCGGGAGGCTGTGCGCGAGGCCGATCGTCAGCAGACCGAGCGCCTCGACCAGCGTCGCCACGATCGCCACCCGGATCGCGCCAACCCGGTCGGGCAGGTCGCCGGCGACCAGCCGGGTGAGGACGATCATCGCCGCGAAGGCGCCGAAGACGACGACCCCGTGGCCGACGCCGCGATCTTCGAGGTGGAGGACGACAAAGGCGGCGACGGCCGCATACCCGACCGAGGCGAGCGCGATCGCCAGCCCGGGCCGGACCGCCTCCGGGGCGATCAGGGGGTGGGGTTCGCTGTGGGATAGCGGCACGAACGGATCGGGGACACGGCTGGCGATCAGGGCGCCGAGCAGTGGCATCGCCGCCGCGAAGATCCAGACCGCGTTGTAGCCACCTGCGTCCAGCAGCAGCTCGCCGGCCAGCGGGCCGACGCTGAGCCCTCCCCAGACCGCCAGCCCGTAGAGCCCGAGCACCCTTCCGCGCCGGGCCTCCGGCGCCATGTCGACGATCCAGGCGGACCCCGCCGTGTAGAGGGCACCCTCGCCGGCGCCGAGGAAAAGGCGGGCGACGATCAGCCCGGCGAGCCCGAGGCTCGGCAGATAGAGCAGCCCGCTGGCGCTCAGCACCAGGGCGCCGAGCAGGACGGTCGGCTTACGGCCGCGCCGGTCCGCGAGCCGGCCGGCGAACGGGCGCAGCAGCAGGCCAGTGATCGCGTAGGCGCCGATCACGATCCCGACCGCGACGTCGCCGGAGTCGAGCGGGCCGTGCACGTAACGGGGCAGAACCGGCAGCACGGCGCCGACGGCGAGCAGCCCGCAGAAGGTGACGCCGAAGAGCGCCGCGAAGCTGCGGCCGAGCGCGCGCCCGGCCGCGTCTGCCTCGGTGCTCACCGCAGCAGCGCGGCGAGGTCCGCGACGACGTGGTCGGGCGCGACCCCGTCCGCTCCAGCGTCCTCGCTGCTGGTGCCGCTGCGGACGAGGATCGTGGTCAGGCCGGCGTTGTGGCCACCGACGATGTCGGAGGAGAGCCGGTCGCCGACCATCGCCACCCGCTCGGCGCCGCCGAGCCGCGCCAGCGCCAGCTCGAACAGGTGTCGCTCGGGCTTGCCGCCGATCTGCGCTGTGCGACCCGAGGCGGTCTCGACCGCGGCCAGGATCGAGCCGGTCCCGGGCCACTCGCCGCCGGGCATCGGCAGCGTCGGGTCACGGCTGGTCGCCACCAGCGCCGCCCCGGCGTCGAGCGCCCGCTTCGCGGTCAGCAGCTCCTCGTAGTCGAAGTTGCGGTGGCCGGAGACGACGACCACCCCGGCCGAGTGCGCCGGCTCGCCGACCACCAGCTCGGTCCTCGTCGCGGCGACCATCTCCTTCAGCGGCTCGGCCCCGATCACGAAGGCGCTGCCGCCGTTCGCCGCCTCGCCGGCCAATCGCGCCGCCACCATCCCGGCGGTGACGATCCGCTCCGGGTCGACCTCGACGCCCATTCGGCCCAAGCGCTCGGCGTAGGCGGCCGGCGGCCGGCCGGGGTTGTTGGTCACGAAGACCAGCTCCTTGCCGGCGGCGAGCAGCGCCACCAGCGTCTCGGCGGAGCCCGGGACCGGCTCGCGGCCGATCCAGACGACGCCGTCGAGGTCGATCAGAAGTCCATCGAAGTCGTCCGCGAGAGCCATCGCACTGAGGCTATTCACTCGTCTCGATACGGTGTTGGCAGTGAGTTCCAACGGACAGGTTGTGGTCGCTACCGACCTGACCCGCCGCTACGGCGAGGGCGACGCGGCCGTCGACGCGCTGGCGGGCGTCAGCACCGGCTTCGATCGCGGCCGTTTCACCGCGATCATGGGCCCTTCGGGCTCGGGCAAGTCGACCCTGATGCACATCCTCGCCGGCCTCGACAAGCCGACCACCGGCACGGTCGAGCTCGACGGGATCGAGATCACCGGTCTCGACGACGGCGAGCTGACCGAGCTGCGCCGCGACAAGCTCGGCTTCGTCTTCCAGTTCTTCAACCTGCTGCCGGTCCTCACCGCCGAGGAGAACATGCTGCTGCCGCTCTCGATCGCCGGCCGCAAGCCCGACCCCGAGTGGCTGGAGCGGCTGGTCGAGACGGTCGGCCTCGCCGACCGCCGCACCCACCGACCTTCCGAGCTCTCCGGCGGCCAGCAGCAGCGGGTCGCCGTCGCCCGGGCGCTGCTCTCCAAACCGGCCGTCGTCTTCGCCGACGAGCCGACCGGCAACCTCGACTCGAAGGCCAGCGAGGACGTGCTGCAGTTGCTGCGCCAGGCGGTCGACGAGTTCGGCCAGACGGTGGTGATGGTCACCCACGACCCCGCCGCCGCCGCCCACGCCGACCGGCTGATCACCCTCCGCGACGGCAAGCTCGTCCACGACGCGGCGCCGGGCTCCGCCGACGACGTGATCGAGTTGATGAAGACGATTGACTAGCCTCGCGCTCAAGAGCCTCTGGGCTCGCAAGGTGCGCGCCCTCACCACCACCTTCGCGGTGGTGATCGGAGTCGCCTTCATGGCCGGCTCCTACGTCTTCACCGACACGATCTTCGCCGCCTTCGACGAAATCTTCAACGAGTCGCTGAAGGGGACCAGCGTCGTCGTCAGCTCCGAGAACCTGGTCAAACAGCAGAGCGGCGAAGTCCCGACGATCAGCGCCTCGCTGCTGCCGCGGATCGAACGAACGCCCGGCGTGCGCGTCGCCTCCGGCGCGGTCTTCACCCCGGGCGGCTTCTTCGACGAAGAGGGCGACGCGATCGGGGCCAAATTCTCGCCCAAGTTCATCTCCTCGACTCTGCCCGAGGGACTCGAGTCGCTGACCTATGTCGATGGCCACCTGCCGCGCGGGCCCGGTGAAGCCTCGCTCGACGAAGCGGCCGTCGACGAAGCCGGGCTCGGGATCGGCGACACGATCTCGATCGTCGGCCGCATCCCCGCTCAGAAGCTCGAACTGGTTGGGATCACCAGGCTCGGCAACGCCTCCATCGGCGGCGCCAGCATCGCCCAGGTGACCCTGCCCGAAGCGCAGCGTCTGACCGACAAGAGGGGCGAGTTCGACCAGATCTCCGTCGCCGCCGAGGACGGGGTGACGCCGCTGGTCCTCAAAGAACGGATCGCCAAGGAGATGCCGGCCTCGGTCCGGGTCGAGACCGGCGAAGAAAACGCCGAACGCTCCTCGAGCGAAATCCGCGACAACCTCGGCTTCCTGACCACGATCCTGCTCGTCTTCGCCTTCGTCGCCCTCTTCGTCGGCGCCTTCCTGATCTTCAACACCTTCTCGATCACGGTCGCCCAGCGGATCGCCGAGTTCGGGATGCTGCGCACGCTCGGCGCCTCGCGTGGGCAGATCCTGCGCTCGGTGATCGGCGAATCG
Organism: Thermoleophilia bacterium; assembly: GCA_016649905.1. Taxonomy (GTDB): domain Bacteria; phylum Actinomycetota; class Thermoleophilia; order Solirubrobacterales; family 70-9; genus VAYN01. Next base: position 2,100 of record JAENWU010000029.1, on the reverse strand, counting down.
TTCGTGATCGGCCTGCTCGGCTCGCTGCTCGGGATCGCCTTCGGGTTCCTCATTGCGGTGGTGTTGAAAGCGCTCTTCGAAGCTGTCGGCGCCAACCTGCCGACGACCGGCCTGATCCTCAAGAGCCGCACCGTGATCGTCTCCGTTGCGGTCGGGCTCGGGGTCACCCTGGTCTCCTCGCTAATCCCGGCCCTGCGCTCGACCCGGATACCGCCGATCGCCGCTCTGCACGCCGCGTTGATGCCGCCGAGCCGCCGCCGTCGGGTCATCAACGCGGTGGCGGCGGTGCTGCTCGGTGTGGTCGGCCTGGCGATGCTGCTGATCGGCCTGTTCGGCAGCGCCAGCGGGGATGCCGCGGCCGGCCTGATGGGGGCCGGCGCGGTCCTCTTCGTGCTTGCGGTCTCGCTGTTCAGCCCGGTCCTGGTGCGCCCGCTGGCGGCGCTGGCCGGCTGGCCGCTGGAGCGTATGCGCCGCCTTACCGGCCGCCTCGCCCGCGAGAACGCCCAGCGCAATCCCGGCCGCACCGCGATCACCGCGGCGGCGCTGATGATCGGCCTCGCCCTGGTCGCCTTCGTCACCATCTTCGCGGCTGGCGCCAGGGACTCGATCGCCTCGGCGGTCGACGACACCTTCCAGGGCGATCTGGTGGTCCAGAACAGCGACGGCTTCTCGCCGATCCCGCCCGGCGCCGCCGACGCCGCTCGCAAGCTGCCGGGGGTCGAGCTGGTGGCGACGATGCGAGCCGCCGAAGCGAAGCTGGTCGGGAGCGGCGAGAAGCCGCGGATCAACGGGATCTCAGGCGACGCCGGCGACGTCTTCAAGCTCGAATGGAAGCAGGGGGGACCGGCCACCCTGCAAGACCTGAAAGACGATCAGGCGATCCTCAAGGAATCGTTTGCCGACTCGCACGACCTCGAAGTCGGCGACAGCTTTCAGCTGCTGAGCCAGTCCGGCAACGAACCCAGCTTCGAAGTCGTCGGCACCTACGACACCCAGGTCGGCCTGATCGGCGGCGCGATCGTCACCCAAGACGTGCTCGCGCGCGACTTCGGGCAGACGCAGGACACGATCGACTTCATCCGCACCGCGGATGGCGCCGACCCCGACGAGGTGCAGCAGCGGCTCGAAGGCGCGATGGAAGCCTCGTTCCCGACCGCCGAGGTCGTCAACCAGCAGGAACTGAAGCAAAACCAGGAAGCACAGGTCAACCAGCTGCTCGCTCTGATCTACGCGCTGCTGGCGCTGGCGATCGTGATCTCCATCTTCGGCATCGCCAACACCCTGGCGCTCTCGATCCACGAGCGCACCCGCGAGCTGGGGATGCTGCGGGCGATCGGAATGTCACGGCGCCAGGTGCGGACGATGATCCGCTACGAGGCGGTGATCACGGCCCTGATCGGGGCGATCCTGGGCATGGTCCTCGGGATCATCTTCGCGGTGCTGATCGCGCAGCCGCTGAAGGACGAAGGCTTCACGCTCTCGTTCCCGGTCGGTCAGCTGATCCTGCTGCTCATCCTTGCCGGCATCCTCGGCGTCATCGCCGCGATCGCCCCCGCACGCCGCGCCTCCCGGCTCGATGTGCTGCAGTCGCTGCAGTACGAGTAGGCGCCGGAAGCGGGAGCGGCCCGGCGGATCAGGCGTCGCCGGGCGCCAGGCCCATCCGCAGGGCGCCGGAGATCTCGAACATCGCTGCCCGCGATGAGCGGCTGACAGCGGTCTGGTTGGCGAAGCCGTGGATCAGTCCGGGATAACGGCGCAGGGCCACCGTCACCCCCGCCTCGCGCATCCGGATCGCGTAGGCCTCGCCCTCGTCGCGCAGCGGGTCGAAGCCGGCGGTGGCGACGTAGGCGCGGGACAGGCCGGCGAGGTCGGGTGCCTTGAGGATCGAGACCCGCGGGTCGTCGGCGTCGCTGCCGCGGGACAGGTAGTGGCCCTCGAAGAGGTCCATGTCGGACTTGGTCAGCAGGAAGCCGTCGGCGAAGAGCAGGCGCGAGCGCGGGTCCTCGGCGGAGTCGGTAACGGGGTAGAGCAGCAGCTGCATCGCCGGCATCGGCGCTGCGTCGGCGCCCGCCCGCAGGGCCACGCCCGCGGCCAGATTGC
>JAENWU010000188.1 GCA_016649905.1 Thermoleophilia bacterium | reverse complement strand
GGTGATCCCCGGCGGGGAAGCGGGCGGGGAGCCGATCGGCGAGCTGCGGGTACGCTCCACCGGGCTGCTTGCGACCGAGGTCGGCGGCGCCGAGGTGCCGCTGGCGATCGACGAGCTGCCGCTGGTTGCCCTCGCCGCCTGCTTCGCCGAGGGTACGACGACGATCCGCGACGCCGCCGAGCTGCGGCGCAAGGAGTCCGACCGGGTCGAGACCGTCAGCGCCGCCCTGAGCGCGCTCGGCGGCGAGGTCGAGGCGACCGCCGACGGGATGGTCGTGAGCGGGACCGGCGGGCTGCGCGGCGGCTCGATCTCCTCCCACGGCGACCACCGGATCGCGATGCTCGGCGCCGTCGCCGGGCTCGCCTCCCGCGAGGGGGTCGAGGTCGACGGGATGGAGGCCGCGGCGGTCAGCTATCCCGGCTTCGAGTCCGACCTCGGCGCGCTGCTGCGCGGCGGCTGAGCGGCGCCGAGAAACGCCCTGAGCCTCCGCATCCATACCCTGCGCTGATGGTCATCGCCATCGACGGTCCCGCTGGGGCCGGCAAGTCCACGGTCGCCCGCGCCGTTGCCGCCGAGCTCGGCATCACCTACCTCGACTCCGGGGCGATGTATCGCTGCGTGGCGCTGGCTGCGGTCGAGGCCGGCGCCGACCTCGACGACGGCGAGGCGCTCACCGCGCTCGCGGCCGGGCTGGATATCGAGCTCGACGGCCGCCGCGTGCTGCTCGGCGAGCGCGACGTCAGCACAGCGATCCGCGAGCCGCGGGTCACCGCCGCCGCCTCACGGGTCTCGGTGCACCCGGGGGTCCGCGAGGCGATGGTCGCCCGCCAGCGTCAGCTGATCGCTGCCGCCGACTACGTCGCCGAGGGCCGTGACATCGGCACCGTGGTCAGCCCCGACTCGCCTCTGAAGGTCTTCCTCACCGCCTCCGACGAGGAGCGGGCGCGCCGCCGCGCGGCCGAGACCGGCGACGACTTCGCCTTCGTCCTCGACGCCCAGCGCCGCCGCGACGCCCGCGACACCGAGCGCGAGCACGGCGCCCTGCGGCCCGCCGAGGACGCGGTCGAGCTCGACACCACGGGGCTCGGGCTGGAAGAGGTCGTCGGCCGGGTTGTCGCGCTGGCGAAGGACAGGGGTCTGGCGTGATTGGCGCTTTTGTCAACCAGTGGTTGACAAACCCGCCACGGGGTCGCCGATGAGCACCCGGATCCCCCTGGTTGCCGTCGTCGGTTTCCCGAACGTCGGCAAGAGCACCCTGGTCAACCGCCTGGTCGGCGGCACCGAGGCCGTGACCGCGGCCGAGCCGGGAGTCACCCGCGACCGCAAGCGGCTGGCCACCGAATGGAACGGGCTCGCCTTCGAGCTGATCGACACCGGCGGCATCGACCTCGAGGACGAGGCGGAGCTGGCCCGCGACGTGCAGGCGCAGGCGCGCCTGGCGATCGCCGAGGCCGACGCGGTGCTGATGGTCGTCGACGGCCGCGCCGGGCTGCGGGCGGGAGACGCCGAGCTGGCGAGGACGCTGCGCGGCGGCGGCGTTCCGGTCCTGGTCGCCGTCAACAAAGCTGATCGCCCCAACGACTACGCTGCCACCGCCGAGTTCCACTCGCTCGGCCTCGGCGATCCGCTCCCCGTCTCCGCCACCCACGGCCTCGGCACCGGCGACCTGCTCGACGCGATCGTCACCGCGCTCGGCGAGCGCGAGCCGCGCCCGGAGGACCCCGACGCCGTCCGCATCGCCGTGATCGGCCGTCCCAACGTCGGCAAGTCCTCGCTCGTCAACGCCTTCCTCGGCTCCGACCGGGTGATCGTCTCCGACATCGCCGGCACCACCCGCGACACGATCGACACCGAGCTCGAGGTCGACGGGCGGCGGGTGATCCTGGTCGACACCGCCGGGCTGCGCCGCCGCGCCAAGGTCGCCGGGTCGATCGACTACTACGCGCAGCTGCGCTCCGAACGGGCGGTCGACCGCGCCGACGTGGCACTGGTCGTCTGCGACGCCACCGAGGGGGTCACCTCGGAGGACCTGCGGGTGTCCGAGATGGCGATGAAAGGCGGCTGCGCCACCCTGCTGGTGCTCAACAAGTGGGACGTCACCGAAACCGACATCGACGACGCCCGCGCCCGGGTCGCCCGCAAGCTGCGGCTGCGGCCCGCGGTGATCACCAGCTCGGCCGAGCGCGGCCGCAACGTGCCGGCGCTGCTGCCGCGGGCGCTGCAGCTCGCCGACCGCGCCGGCGAGCGGATCCCGACCCCGGAGCTGAACCGCTTCGTCAGCTCGGTGATCGCGAAAACGCCGCCACCCGCCCGCCGCGGGCGCCGCCTCAAGACCCTCTACGCCGCCCAGGTGGGGGAGCGGCCGATCCGGGTCGCGATCCAGGTCAACGACCGCAAGCTGATCAGCCGCGACTGGGCCTACCACCTGGAGAACCGCATGCGCGAGAACTACGAGCTCGAGGGCGTGCCGCTGGTGATCGATTTCGTTCCCCGCACCGGCTACCGCGGCCGCGAGGATTGACGGCCAGCACCCCCCGCGGATTCCTCTAGGCTTCCCCGATGCCTACCACCAAGCCGCTCGCCGAGAACGAGCACCTCTTCACGTCCGAGTCCGTAACCGAGGGTCATCCCGACAAGGTTGCCGACCAGATCTCCGACGGCGTCCTCGACGCGATCATGGCCGAGGACCCGGGCGGCCGCGTCGCCTGCGAGACGCTCGTCAACACTGGCATGGCGGTGGTCTCGGGCGAGATCACGACCGACGTTCACCTCGACATCCCCGAGATCGTCCGCGAGACCGTGCGGGAGATCGGCTACACCGGCAAGTACGGCTACGACTGCGACCACATCTCGGTCCTCGTCTCGCTCGACAAGCAGTCGCCCGACATCGCCCAGGGCGTCGACGTCGCCTTCGAGGCGCGCACCGACCCCGCCGACGACGACGAGATGGATATCGCCGGCGCGGGCGACCAGGGAATGATGTTCGGCTACGCCAGCGACGAGACCGAGGCGCTGATGCCGATGCCGATCCACATCGCCCACCGGCTCGCCGAGCGCCTGGCCGCGGTGCGCAAGGACGGCACCCTCGGCTACCTCGGCCCCGACGGCAAGACCCAGGTCAGCGTCCGCTACGCGGACGGCCGCCCGGTCTCGATCGACAAGCTGCTGATCTCCACCCAGCACGACGAGGGCGTCGACTCGGCGACCCAGATCAAGCCCGACCTCTGGGAGCACGTGGTGCTGCCGGTGCTCGAAGCGGAGGTCCCCGGGCGCTACGACGAGGGCGAACTGCGCGAGGGCTTCCTCGTCAACCCGACCGGCAAGTTCGTGATCGGCGGCCCGGTTGGCGACGCCGGCCTCACCGGCCGCAAGATCATCGTCGACACCTACGGTGGCGCCGCCCGTCACGGCGGCGGTGCCTTCAGCGGCAAGGACCCCTCGAAGGTCGACCGCTCCGCC
>JAENWU010000174.1 GCA_016649905.1 Thermoleophilia bacterium | reverse complement strand
GCCCGAGCCGGCGCGCGGTGGCAGCGATGCCGGCAAGCGCTCGCAGCGCCAGGGCAGTCCTCGACGGCGTCGGCTGGGGATCCCACGGCGCTTCCTCGCCACCCGGCTCCTGGCTCGGGTCGGCGTCGAAGAGCAGCATGCCGATGTCGACTGCGGAGATCCCGTCGGCCATCGCGTGGTGAGTCTTGTAGACGATCGCGAAGCGCTCCTCCTGGAAGCCCTCGACCAGGATCAATTCCCAGAGCGGCTCGCGGCGGTCCAGCGGCGGCGCCAGCAGCTCTCCGACCAGCTCCTGGAACTGGCGCTCGGTGCTGGGCGGCGGCAGGGTCACCCGGCGCACGTGGCGGTCGATGTCGAAGTCCGGGTGATCGACCCAAAACGGGGTGCCGAGCTTCAGCGGCGGGTAGAGCAGGCGCTGGCGCAGTCGCGGCAGCTGGTGGACCCGGCTGCGGATGTGGGCGAGGAAGTCGTCGTGCGCCGGGGGGTCGCCGGCGCACATCAGCACGGCGCCGATCGCCATGTGCCCGTTGCCTCTCTCGTTGGCCAGAAACGACGTATCGAACGACGTCAGCCTGTCCATGTGCCGCTGCCCCATATCCCTACCTCCTCACCCGAGCCTAGCGGTTGACGGGCCGATTTCAGCCCTATACGGCTACAAATCGGCCCGTCGGCGGCGGTCTGGTTCAGGCGACGGCGGAGAGGGTGCTGGCGCCGCCGCCCTCGTCCTCGTCCTCGTCGCCCTCGGCCGTTTCGCGCGGGAGGCGGCGGGAGACGACCTTGGTGACGCCGTCGCCACCCATGCTGACGCCGTAGAGCACGTCGGCGGCGTCCATCGTCCGTTTCTGGTGGGTGACGATGACGAACTGGGCGCGATCGGAGAAGCGTCGGATCAGCTGCAGGAAGCGGTCGATGTTGGCGTCGTCGAGGGCGGCCTCGACCTCGTCGAGGATGTAGAAGGGGCAAGGCCGGGCCAGGAACACGGCGAAGACGAAGGCCAACGCCACCAGCGACTTCTCGCCGCCGGAGAGCAACGAGAGCTTGCGGGTCGACTTGCCGGCCGGGGTGACCTCGATCTCGACCCCGAGCTCGTCGCGCTGCTCCTCCCCTCCTCCTCGGGCTCGGGCTCGTCGTCCTCGCTCGGCACCTCCTGCTCGCCACTGGGCCGCTCGGCCTCGCGCACCGGCCGCAGGCTGACCCGGCGCAGTTTGCCGCGCCCGCCCGGGAAGAGGTGCTCGACCATCTCCTCGAAGTTCTTCGCGGTCGCCTCGAAGGTCTGCTCGAAGGCGCGCTCGATCTCGTCGTCGATCTCGCGGATCAGCGACTCCAGCTCGCGCATCGCCCGCTCGGTGTCCTCGCGCTGGGTCTGCAAGGCCTCGACGTGCTCGCGCGCCTCGTCGTATTCGCGCTCGGCCAGGGGATTGACCGGGCCGATCTGACCGCGACGGCGCTCCAGCCGCTCGAGCCCGCGGTCGATCTCGGTCCGCTCCTCCTCGCTCAGCGCCGCCTCGGCGGCGGGCAGCTTGGCCTCGCCGAGCCGCTCGGCGATGCTCGCCAGCTCGCGCTCGGCCTCGGCCCGGCGGTCGCCGAGATGGGCGGCCTCGACCTCGGCCTTGGTCAGCTCGTCGGCGACGGTCCGCATCTGCGCCTGCAGCTCGAACTCCTGCTGCGAGCAGGCGCGCAGCTCGTCGGCGATCTCGTCGCCGTCGTCCTCGCCGCCGACGACCAGGACCTCGGTGCGCCCGACCCGGGCGCGAATCGCGGTGCCGACGGCCTCCACCGCCGCCAGCGCGGCGCGAACGTCGTCGAGCAGCTCCTCGCCTTTGGCGACGCGCTGGCGCAGCGCCTCGCGGTGCCGCTCGCCGAGCAGGCCCTCGGCCCGCAGAGCGTGGCGCGCGGCCCGCTCAGCGCCGCCACGGAGCTCACCGAGCGCGGCCTCGCGAGCGGACTCTGCTTCGGAATCCGAGCGGGCGACGGCGAACTTCTCGGCCGCGGTCCGCAGGCCGGCGTCGACCTCGCCCAGCTCCTGCTCGAGCTGGCGGGCACGGGCCGCGGGAGCGCCGCTGCCGCCGACGTCGAGGGTCAGGGGGCCGAGCTCAGCGCGCAGTCGCTCCAGCCCCGCCTCGATCTCCGCCTCGCGGCTGGAGAGACCAGCGACGCGGACCGCCACCCGCTCCTGGTCGCCGCGCAGCTTGGTCAAAAGGCCCCAGGCCTGTGTGCGCTCGCGATCGCGGGCGGCGAAGCGCTCCTCGGCCTCGCTGCGGCGTTTGCTGACCGCGCCCAGCCGTTCCTCCAGCTCGTTCCGGGTGGTCCGCGCCTTCTCGGCGGCTTTGGCGGCCGCGGCGGCACGGTCGGCGCCGAAGCGCAGCTCCTCGGAGACCAACCGCCCCCGCAGCTCCAGTTCCTGGCGCTCGATCCGGGCTCCCAGCTCAGCCGCCTGCGCCTGGCGCTTCAGCGGCCGCAGGCGGGCCCGGGCCTCGCGCTCGACGTCGAGCGCGCGATCGAGGTTGTCGCGGGTACCGCGCAGCTTCAGCTCGGCGCGGCGGCGACGCTTGCGGTGCTTGCCGAGACCGGCCGCCTCCTCGACCAGCAGCCGCCGCTCACGCGGTTTGGAGTGGACGATCGTCTCCACCCGGCCCTGACTGATCACCGAGTGCATCTCTTTGCCGAGGTTGGTGTCGGAGAGGACGTCGGAGACGTCGGCGAGCCGACAGCGGGCGCCGTTGAGCCGGTAGACGCCGTCGCCGGAGCGATCGAGCTTGCGTTCGATCGCGATCTCGGAGAACTCGGTGGCAGCGCGGCCGTCGGAGTTGTCGATCACGACCTCGACTTCGGCAGCGCGGCGCTGGCCGATGCCTTTGCCGCCGGCGGAGATCACGTCCTGCATCGAGGCGCCGCGGATCGCGCCGGGGCTCTGCTCGCCAAGCGCCCAGAGCACGGCGTCGGTGATGTTGCTCTTGCCGGAGCCGTTGGGACCGACGATCACGCTGACGCCGGGTGAGAACTCGAGGTTCACCCGCTCGGGGAACGACTTGAACCCCTTCATCGATATCGATCTCAGATACATGCTCTCGCGTCCTCGAAATCCCTAGGAAATCCAGTAGGAGAGGTTCGCGCCTGGCTCGGACGCCCACGACACGCCCCTAACCGCCAAATTGCGCCAAAGCCTGCTCCGCGGCGACCTGCTCGGCCGCCTTCTTGCTGCGTCCCTCCCCCGACCCGACCTGCTCGGAATCGACGATCGCGGCGACCTCGAAGGTGCGCCGGTGCGGGGGGCCCGTGGCCGCGATCACCTCGTAGCTTACGCGCGCTCCTCGCCTCGCCAAAAGCTCCTGCAAAGCGGACTTGAAGTCGATCCGGGTCTCGGAGGCGTGCTCGATCCGCGGCTCGAAGGCGGCGGCCACGGCCGCTGCGGTGCGCTCGAAGCCGAAGGCCAGGAAGCAGGCGCCGATCAGCGCCTCGGTCGCCTCGGGCAGGGGCCGCTCGCCTTCCAACAGGACCTCGGCCGGAATCGCCGCGGTGACGTCGTCGGGCTCGTTGGCGCGCAGCATCTCGGGGACGCCGAGGCGGCGGCCGACCTCGGCGCAGGAGACGCCGCTGACCGCCTGGTTGTGGATCTTGGTCAGGCCACCCGAGTCGATCGCGCTGAAGCGCAGCGAGATCTGACTGGCGACCGAGAGCCCCAGCACGCTGTCGCCGAGGAAGGCGAGGCGCTCGAAGGAGTCGACGCGGCGCTCGGTCCAGGAGGAGTGGGTGAGCGCCTGCTGGCGCAGCTCGGCCGGCAGCTCCGCGATCAGCTCCGAGAGCGCCGCGACTGCCGAGTCGGGATCGGTGGCCAAGGTCAGTCACTTAGGCCGGAGCGTGCTCGACCACGAAGCCGACGGCGTCGCCGACCGTCTGGATCCGGCTGGCCTGCTGCTCGGAGATGCTGACCCCGTAGTTGTCCTCGAGCTCCATCACCAGCTCGTAGAGGTCGAGCGAGTCGGCGTCGAGGTCCTCCCTGAACCTGGTCGTCTCGGTGATCTTCTCGACGTCAACTTCGAGCTCCTCGGCGAGGTGCTCGCGGACGAGGGTGAGAACTTGGTCGCGGTTCATCCGGACCTTCCTATCACGCGCTCTCCTCGGCCGCCAAGGCGGCACGGCCGGCGCCGCCCTCGTGCAGCAGCGCCGCCGTGCGGCCGACCGCGTCGACCTCGGCGCAG
>JAENWU010000072.1 GCA_016649905.1 Thermoleophilia bacterium | reverse complement strand
GCCCGGACAGGAGCCCGTCGCGGCGGCCGCTCAGCGGCAGCAGCAGCGACAGGGCGCCGCCGCCGAGGGCGCCGAGAAAAGCTCGGCGCCCCAGGCGTGGCATCGATGAGAACCGCGTGGTCGTTTCGCTACAGCGTCGGAGCCGGCAAGGTCGTCGGCGCGATGACCTTGATCTGGCCCTGCATGAACGGGTGGACCGCGCAGATGAAGTACAGGGTCCCGGGCTTCGCGGTCACCTCCTGCTCGAAGGACTCGCCCTTCTTTTCGGAGAACCAGGAATCGCCCTTCTTGCTGTTGTTGCCCATCGTGCTCCAGCCGGCGGGCCCAGCCTTGGCGGGATCGATCGTGATGTCTTCGGTTTTCGGATCGAAGCCGTGCCATTTGGCGATCGAGAGGCAGATGTGTTTCGGCGTGAAGCACTGCTTCCGCGCGTCTTTCGTTTTCGGCAGCACCGCTTTGGTGACCAGCGAGAACGTGTGCGGGCCAATCTGTTTCGGGTTGGTCTCGTTGACGATCTTCAGGGTGTCGCCCTGGGTGATCGTCTTCGGCGCTTCGAAGAACATTTTGCCTTTTTCGAACTTCATGTCGATCTCGGCGGTGACGCCGGTCGAGGGGACCTCAGCCGCGCCCACCGGGACGGCGAAGAGGAGTGAGAGGGCGGTTACCGGGACCGCGAGCAGGAGAGCCCGGCCGGGGGCCCTGCGGGAGAGCAACTTGCGCAAGAGATGCCTTTCTGAGTCGTTCGAGCGTGATTTCAGCTTGGCGAGCGCAGGCAAAGTATTCCTTTACAACCCCCAGATCAAGGCTTGTAGCCTGAGGAGGACCCCGTGGCCACCTTTTTACACACCTGTTACAGGATCGGCGACATCGACCGCTCGGTCACCTTCTACGAGAAGCTCGGCTTCGAAGAGGTGCGGCGGATGCCGATCGGCGACGAGGCGATCAACGTCTTCATGGGCCTGCCCGGCGACGAACCGCGGCTGGAGCTGACCTACAACCACGGGGTCGATTCCTACGACCACGGCACCGGCTACAACCACATCGCGATCCTCGTCGACGACCTCGACCGCACCCTCGAGCGCCTCGCCACCGAAGGCGTCCAACCGGAGAAGCCGCCCTACCGTCCCGGTGGCCGCACCGAGGGCCACAGGATCGCCTTCGTGCGCGACCCGGACGGCTACCGGATCGAGATCATCGGCGAGTAGCGGCGCCGGCCAGCTCGACCAGCTCGGCGAGGTCGTCGATCACGTGGTCGGGGCCGGCGGCCCGGGCTTCGGCGGGGTGGAAGCCGAATGTGACGGCGACGGAGATCGCGCCGGCACCGCGGGCCGCGTGGACGTCGTTGGGGCCGTCGCCCACGTAGAGGGTCGCGGCGGGATCGACGTCGAGCCGGCGGATCGCCGCGGCCACCGACTCGGGGTCCGGCTTGGCGACCCGCACCTCGTCGCCGCTGATGCTGACGTCGAGCAGCTCGCCGATCCCGGTCCGCTCGGCTTCGAGGTCGAGCCGGATCCGCGCCTTCGAGGTGGCGACCCCGATCGCCTGGCCGGCGTCGCGCAGGCGCCGCAGGGTCTCGAGGGCGCCAGGGAAGGGGCGGATCTGCTGCTGTTGCTCGACGTAGATGCGGTGGAAGACGGTCTCGATCCGCTCGTAGAGCGCCTGGTCGCCAGCGGCGATCTCGGCGAAGGCCTCCTGGCCGCGGACCTGGATCAGCCGCTCGATGTCGGCATGCTCGGTCGGGAACGGCTCTCCCAGCACCTCCGTCGTCGTCTCCTGGAAGCTCGCGACCAGCGCCCGCTTGGAGTCGACCAGCGTGCCGTCCCAGTCGAAGACGACCGCTTCGATCGGGGCGCTCAAAGGCTCAGCCCGGGCTGATGCCGCCGCCGACCGAGGGCGGCGGCGCGCTCGGGGTTGGCGTCGGGTCGGGCGTCGATTCCGGAGTGACTTCGGGGTCTGCTTCGGCTTCGCCGTCTTCGGCTTCGCCGTCTTCGGCTTCGCCGCCTTCTTCTTCCCCGTCTTTCTTCTTGCCCTTCTTACCGTCTTCGACTTCGAGTTCTTCTTCGGAGGGCGCGTAGGCTTCCGAGGCCGAACGGGTGTGGTCGCTGTTGTAGGCCGAGAGATCGGGCAGGGTGTCGGGGACTTCGAACTGCGGGCAGTTGCCTTCCTGGGCGGCCGCCATGTAGCTCTGCCAGATCGGGCCGGCGGTCGGGCCGCCGTAGCCGGTCGCTTCGCGGGTGGTCGGGTGGCCGACCCAGACCGCGGTCGAGTACATCGGCGTGTAGCCGACGAACCAGGCGTCGGAGAGATCCTCGGAGGTGCCGGTCTTGCCGGCTTCGGCGCCGCAGCCGATCGAGGTGTAGCCGGCGCCGGTGCCCGAGGTGATCACGCCCTCGAGGATCCGCGTGACTTCCCAGGCCTGACCCTCGGTGAGGACCCGCTTGCCGTCCTCGAGGCTGGCCTCCTCGACCCTGCCGTCGGGGAATTCGACTTTGCTGATCGCGGTCGGGTCGTGGTGGATGCCACCGTTGGCGAGGGTCGCGTAGGCGTCGGCCATTTCCAGCGGCGTGACGCCGTAGCTGAGACCGCCGATGCCCTCCGCAGGCACTGATTCCAGCGGCGCTTCGATGCCCATTTCTTCAGCCGTTTTGGTCACCTCTTCGGGCCCGACGTCGAGGTCGAGCTGGGCGAAGATGACGTTGACCGAGTGCACGGTCGCTTCGTCGAGCGACATCGTGCCGCCGCCGGGCTCGGCGTTGTTGACCACCCAGGGCGCGCCGCCGCCCGGCAGCTCGAGCGTCATCGGCGAGGTGCCGTTGTAGTAGGTCGTGTCGGGGTCGATCCCCTCTCTGATCGCCGCCGTGAGGACGAAGGTCTTGAACGAAGAGCCGGGCTGGCGGTGTGCCTGCCAGGCGTAGTTGAACTGGGCTTCGGAGGCGTAGCCTTCGGTCGAGGCGAGGGCCACGATCGCGCCGGTCTCCGGATCCACCGAGGCGAGGCCGGCGGCCGGTCCGCCTTCGGGGTAGCAGACGTAACAGATCGAGACCGCTTCTTCGGCCTTCTGCTGCAGGTCGGGATCGATCGTCGTATAGGCCTTGAGGCCGCCGTTGCGGACCGTGTTGAGGCCATAGCGATCGATCAGCTGCTGCTGGACCAGGTCGAAGAGGAACTGGTCGTGGATCACCCGGTACTTGTCGCCGGGTTCGAGTTTGAGCCCACTTTCGCGGGCGTCGCGGTACTCGACGGCGTCGATGTAGCCCTGGTCGTGCATCGCCGTCAGCACCTCGTTGCGGCGGGCCGTCGCCGCCTTCGGGTCGAGGAAGGGGTTGTATTCGGAGGGGGCCTGCGGCAGGCCAGCGATCATCGCCGCTTCCTCCAGCCCCAGCTCCTCCGCCGTCTTGCTGAAGTAGGTCTGCGCGGCCGCCTCGGCACCGACCGCGGTCTGGCCTTCGACGGTTCCGTAGGGGGCCGTGTTGAGGTAGTTGGTGAGGATCCACCGCTTCGGGTGCTTTTCCTCGAGTTCGACCGCGAGATGGGCTTCGGTCAGCTTTCGTTCGATCGTCTCTTCCGGCTGCTGGATGTAGAGGTTGCGGACCAGCTGCTGGGTGATCGTCGAGGCGCCCTGGACCGGCTTGCCGCCGGCGAGGATGTCCTTCCAGGCGGCGCGGGCGATGCCTTCGTAGTCGAGCGCGCCGTGCTCGTAGAAGTTCTTGTCCTCGATTGCGACCGTCGCCTCCTTGAGCGTGTCCGGCAGCTCCTTGAAGGTGACCGGCTGGCGGATGTTGTTGGAGCGGATGAAGCCGATCAGGCTGCCGTCGGCCGCGTAGATCGACGAGGAGGTCCCCTTCTTCACCGGTTTCAGACTGGAGAGCGGCGGCGCCGAGTTGTAGATGTTCAGCGCCCAGGCGGCGGCGATCCCGCTAGCAACGAGCATCAGGGCGACGAGGACGCCGACTGGCAGCGCGATCTTGTGCCAGACGGGATGGTGCGGCTTGCGGCGCCGCCTGCGGATACGCGTGGCCATCGGCCCGCGATTGTAGAGAGGCCGGATCGCCGCCTCACGCGCCGGAGCAGCGGCGCAACCCAGCTTGCCGAGCGGCATTGCGCACCGATCGAGGGCGCGGGGTCCGAGCCCGTCTTTAGGCTCGCGCCGGCGTCATGTCGAGGCGCCACCAACGGGAGATAGGGAGAAACGATGAAACTCGTGATCGGGATCGTCCGGCCCGAGCAGGCAAACGAGGTGCTGGAAGCGCTCTACCGTGCCGAGGTGCGCGGCTTTTCGATCAGCCGAGTCCAGGGCCACGGCGGTGAGCTCGACCGGGTCGAGACCTACCGCGGCACGACCGTGAAGATGGGCCTCTCCGAGAAGGTTCGCTTCGAGGTCGCCGTCTCCGACTCGTTCGTGCAGACGACGGTCGACGCGCTCCGCGAGGGCGCCCGCACCGGTGAGGTCGGTGACGGCAAGATCTTCGTGCTGCCGCTGGAGCAGGCGGTCCGGATCCGCACCGACGACGTCGACGTCGAGGCCGTCACCCCGGTGGCCAAGTCGTGAGCGGCCTCACCGCGGCGGTGGCCGGGGTCGACACCGGCGACACCGCCTGGATGCTGGTGGCGACGGCGCTGGTGCTGATGATGACCCCGGCGCTCGGCCTCTTCTACGCCGGCCTGGTGCGCTCGAAGAACACGCTCAACACGTTCATGATGTGCGTCGCCGCGATCGCCGTCGCCACCGTTACCTGGGCAGCTGTCGGCTACTCGATCGCCTTCGACGGCGACGGCAGCATCGTCGGCGGTCTCGGCCACGCCTTCCTCAATGGCGTCGACTTCGCCCCACGCGAAGGGACGACGATCCCGGAGCTGGTCTTCTTCGCCTTCCAGGCGACCTTCTGCATCATCACCGTCGCCCTCGTCTCCGGCGCCGTCGTCGAGCGGATGCGGTTCGGCCCCTTCCTCGTCTTCGCAGCGCTGTGGTCGGTGCTCGTCTACGCCGTCCTCGCCCACTGGGCCTTCGGCGGCGGCTGGCTGCAGGCCGGCGGCACGCTCGACTTCGCCGGCGGCATCCCGGTCGAGATGGGCTCCGGCTTCTCGGCCCTGGCGGCGGCGCTCGTCGTCGGCGCCCGCAAGGACTACGGGCGCCAGGCGCTCCTCCCCCACAACGCCGTCTACGTCCTGCTCGGCGCCGGGCTGCTGTGGTTCGGCTGGTTCGGCTTCAACGGCGGCAGCGGCTTCTCGACCGGCGACGCCAGCGTGCTCGCCTTCACCAACACCCTCCTCTGCCCCGCCTGCACCCTGATCGTCTGGTTCGCGCTCGACCTGCTGCGAGGGCGCAAGGTGACGGCGATCGGCGCCGCCACCGCGATCGTCGTCGGCTGCGTCGCGATCACCCCCGCCGGCGGCTTCATCAGTCCCGGCTGGGCGATGCTGCTCGGTGCGCTGGCAGCGCTGCCGAGCTACGCGATCATCGTCTGGCGCACCCGAACCCGCGTCGACGAGACCCTCGACGTGCTCGCCGCCCACGGCACCGCGGGCCTGTTCGGGATCCTCTTCATCGGCTTCTTCGCCGAGCTCGCCTGGAACGGCGTCTCCGACGGGCTCTTCTACGGCAACGCGGCCCAGCTCGGCGACCAGGCCCTGGCGGCGCTGGCCGCTCCCGCCTACGCCTTCGTCGTCACCTGCGTCCTCCTGAAGGCGATCGACGTCGTGATGCCGCTGCGCTCCACCGCGAAGGAGGAGGCGTTGGGGATGGACGTCGTCCAGCACGGCGAGGAGGCCTACGTCACCGGCGAGGGCGCGATCCTGGTCGTGCCCGAGGACGGCGGCCCGGTCGGAGCCGCCGTCGCCGATCCCGGCTGAGCGAGACTGTGAGCCTACGCGCGCAGCTTGTAGCCGCGGGAGAAGAGACGCAGGTTGACGACGAAGATCGCCGCGGTTGCCGCCGCCAGGGCCAGCAGCGAGAGGGTGATGCTGACTTCGGTGTAGCCGACGAAGCCGTATCGCACCAGGTTGATCATGTAATAGACCGGGTTGAAGTGGGTCAGGGTCTCCCACGGCTGCGGCAGCAGGGTTGCCGAGTAGAAGACGCCGCCGAGGAAGATCAGCGGCGTGAGGATGAAGGTCTGGGCGAAGGCGACGTCGTCGAACTGCTCGGCGCGGACGCCGATCAGCACCCCGAGCTGGGAGAAGAAGAAGCCGACCAGGAACAGCGATGGGATCAGGACGAGGACGTGGTCGACCGGGAGGTCGACCAGCAGCGAGGCGGCGATGAAGGTGAGGCCGGCGACGATCAGTCCACGCATGAAGCCACCGAGCGAGAAGGCGAGCAGCAGCTCCAGCGGCGAGGCAGGCGAGGAGAGCTGGTCCTGGATCGCCCCCTGGAACTTCTGCTGGAGGATCGACGACGAGTTATTCGTGAAGGCGTTGGTCGACCAGGCCATCATGATCAGGCCGGGGATGACGAAGACGACGTAGTCGATCCCGTGCAGCTGCTTGATGCGGGTGCCGAGAGCGGCGCCGAAGACCGAGATGTAGAGGAAGGTTTCCAGCAGCGGCGCGCCGATCGTCTGTTTCTTGATCTTCATGAAGCGATTGACCTCGCGCCGCCAGAGCGTCGCGAAGCGGATCTGGGCGGCGCTCACGGAACCACCTCGACGTGCGAGCGCGAGAGCTCCTTGCGCCCGACCAGGGCCAGGTAGGCGTCCTCGAGGTTGGGGACGCCGAAGCGCTCGGCCAGCACCTCACTGGTCCCCTCGGCGACGATCTGCCCGTCGGCGATGAAGGCGATCTTGTTGCAGAGCTGCTCGGCCTCCTCGAGGTAGTGGGTGGTGAGCAGGATCGTCGTCCCCTCCTGGTTGATTTTCTGGACGTAGTGCCAGAGCTCCAGGCGCAGCTCGACGTCGACGCCGGCCGTCGGCTCGTCGAGGATCAGCAGCCGCGGCCGGTGCATCACGGCGCGGGCCAGGACCAGCCGCCGTTTCATCCCGCCCGAGAGGGTGCGGGTGCGATCGCCCGCTTTGGCGGTCAGCGAGAAGGTCTCCAGCAGCTCCTCGGTGCGCTCGCGGCGTTCGCGCTTGGGCATCCCGAAGTAGCCGCCGTGAAAGTCGAGCGTCTCCTCGGTGGTGAGGAAGTGGTCGAGGTTGATCTCCTGCGGCGCCAATCCGACCGCCTGGCGCGCCTCCGCGTAATCGGAGATCGCGTCGTTGCCGAAGACCTCGATCGCGCCGCCAGTCGGCTGCGCGAGCCCGGTCGTGCAGTGGATCAGGGTCGACTTGCCAGCGCCGTTGGGGCCCAGCAGGCCGTAGAACTCGCCCGGCTTGATATCGATCGAGACGCCCCGCAGCGCCTCCACCCCGGTCGGGTAGCGCTTCTGGAGGTCGACGATGTGCAGGGCGTTGTCGGTCACGGTCGGCAACCCTAGTGAGGCGGAGCCGTCGCCCTTTCGAGCCCGCTCTGCAGCGCTACTTGTCGAGCGGGAAGACGCGAACGACGCGGAAGCTGCGCTTGGCGGGGGTTGCGTCGACGACGCCGTTCAACACGGCGCGGACTTCGAAGCGGTACCTGCCGGCCTGCAGTTTGAAGGCCCGCGGCGATTTGCAGGCTCTGAATTTCGCCGCCT
The DNA here is from genome assembly GCA_016649905.1 of Thermoleophilia bacterium. Taxonomy (GTDB): domain Bacteria; phylum Actinomycetota; class Thermoleophilia; order Solirubrobacterales; family 70-9; genus VAYN01. Next base: position 7,675 of record JAENWU010000072.1, on the reverse strand, counting down.
TCGAGGCCGTCGCTTTTTTCGGCGGTTTCTTCGGCACGAGCCTGAGCCGACACTCGAAGCTGGCGCCAGCGTCGGGGGAGCTGAACCGAGCACGTCCGCGTGGTGCGCGCGGAAGCAGCGCTCGAAGGCGAGGCGGTCGGCGTCGGCGGCGCCGCGATCGTCGCTCGGGGTCATCTCGAGGGAATGTCCCCCTCGGCCCGGTTGTTACAGCCTCAGCGCCTGAGACGCTTCGACCATGACGCAAACGTGATCACGCCGCCCTCGACCGTCGCCGCCCTGCGCGCCGGCTACCCGCTGCAGATCGACGACGCGGCGCTGGTCTCGAGGTCGAGCAGCAGGCGCTTGCTCTCGACGCCGCCCGAGTAGCCGGTCATCGCTCCCCCTGCCCCGACGAGGCGATGACAGGGGATAACGATCGAGATCGGGTTGGCGCCGTTTGCCGCGCCGACGGCCCGCGCGGCGCTGGGCCGGCCGATGCGGCGGGCGAGCTCGCCGTAGCTGAGCGTCTCGCCGTAGCCGACCTCCCCCAGTGCTTCCCAGACACGCAGCTGGAAGGGCGTTCCGGTCAGCGCGAGCGACAGGTCGAAGCTCGTTCGCTCGCCCGCGAAGTACTCGCCGAGCTGGCCGCTCACCGCGGCGAAGGCGTCTGGCTCTCGCCTCCACTCGGGCGGGGGTCCGACCGGTAGGCGGCGCTGCTGCAGGTAGAGGCCGCGCAGGGCGCCGCCGTCGCCGACCAGCAGCAGCTCGCCCAGGGGACTGTCGATCGTCGTGTACGCGGTCACAGCAGCCCGAGCTGGGGATCGGCCCGGCTCGGCTCGGGAGCCTTGCCGGGAATACCGATGCCCTCCAGCTCGAGCAGCGTCCGCTTGCGATCCAAGCCGCCCCGGTATCCCGTCAGCGAGCCGTCGGCGCCGATCACCCGGTGGCAGGGGACGACGACAGGAACGGGGTTGCGGCCGATCGCGGCGCCGACGACCCGTGGCCGCGCGTAGGGCTCGATCCCCGTGGGATAGGCGGCCTCGTCGATCTTCTGCGCGACCTCGCCGTAGGTCGACGTCGCGCCGTAGGGAATCTCCAGCAGCTGCTCCCAGACCAGTTTCTGCAGCGCGCTGCCGCGGAGGTCGAGATCGAGCTCGAAGGCCCGGCGCTCGCCGGCGAAGTAGGCGTCGAGCTGGGCGATCGCCTCCGCCAGCGGCCGCTGGCCGACTTCGGGCAGCTGCGGCGCCTCGCCGGGGAAGTGGATCTGCGTGATCCCGGCTGCATCGGCGCACACCGTCAACGAGCCGATCGGGCTCTCGTAGGTCGTCCAGCCAAACTGGTCATCGCTGTTCATCTCGCCTCACTTTGCATCGTGGAAGATGATCCCGAGTGCCGTCCGCGAGCCGCTCGTGAGGGTGCTGACCCCGTGTCGCAGCCCCACCCGGTGGTATCCGCTCTTGCCTTTGTTCGGCCGGTGGTGGGTCGGGAAGATCACGAAGGCGCCCTGCGGCGGGTTGAGGACGTGCGCCCGACTCTGCGCCCGCGGCCGCTGCTCGACCAGGACGAACTCGCCGCCCTCGAAGTCGACGCCAGGCCGGGAGAGGACCGTCAGCACCTGGAAGGGGAAGTAGACGTCGCCGTAGAGGTCCTGGTGCAGTGCGTTCCAGTCGCCCTCGCTGTAGCGGAGGATCAGCGGCGTCGGCCGCTGCTGGCCGGCGGCGCGGCAGCGTTCGATCAGCTCCGCGTGGTCGAGCGGGTACTCCTCGTCGCCGCGCAGCCGCGCCGACCACTCGTTGGCGATCGGCGCCAGGCGCGCGTAGAAGGATGTCCGCAGCGCCGCGATCGTGCCGGGAAGCGGGTGGTCGAAGTACCGGTAGCGGCCATCGCCGAAGCGGTGGCTGGCCATCTCTACCGTCGAGCGAAACTGGCCCGCCTCGAAGAGATCCGCGAGGTCCCCGCACTCCTCCGGGCTCAGCAGGGCGTCGGTGACCGCGAAGCCGCGGCCGTCGAGCTGGTCGCCCAGACCATCCCAATCGAGTCCCGCCACCCGGTCCTCCACTGATGTCTCAACGCTGGCGCTGACTGGCATCTCGTCCTCTCGATCGCGGGCCGTTCCCAATACAACGATGACGGGGGCCGAAGCGTGAGATACCTCGGTCAGACCGTCGGTAGCTCAATCTCTTAGACGATTATGCGTTTAGTCGTCTATACTTCTAATGATGATCTACCAAACGCCGTCCATCTCGCCATCGCTGCAGCAGCAGCTGGGCGAATTGACGAGGCTGCGTGCCGCCCTCGGCGATGAGGTCAAGACCCGCAGCCGCTGGATGGGCTCGCTGCGACGTGAGGTACGCGCCAGCTCGATCGAGGGCTCGACCTCGATCGAGGGCTTCAGCGTCACGGCGGACGAAGCGCTGGCGCTGACCAGTGGGCGCGATGTCGCCGATCGAGACGACGAAAACCGCCAGGCCGTGGCCTGCTATGCGCGAGCGATGGATCACGTCGGAACGATGGGAATCGACCCGTCATTTCGCTGGCTTGACCGGGTGATCCTCGATCTCCACTTCGACGCCTGCAACTTCCAGCGCGAAAAGGACCCCGGCCTTTGGCGGACGGGTGAGATCGATGTCACCGGACCCGAGGGATCGCTGGCATTTCAAGGGCCCGCGGGTGAGCGGGTGGTCGAGTTGATGGCCGAGGTGGTGGATTGGCTATCCGACGGTGACCTGGACGTCGACGTCGTCGTCAGAGCAGCGATGGCACATCTGCACCTCGTTTCGGTCCACCCGTTCCGCGACGGCAACGGGCGGGTCTCGCGAATCGTTCAATCACTGGTCCTCGCCCGCGAGGGGCTCTCCTCGCCGGAGTTCTTCTCGATCGAGGAGTTCCTCGGCACCCACGCCCGGGAGTACTACGCGGCGCTGCGCGAGGCTCAGGGCGGTAGCTATCAACCGCAGCGCGACGCATCTCGCTGGGTCGCCTTCTGCGTCGAGGCGCACATCGCGCAGGCGCGACAGCGACTGGCCCAGATCGAGCAGGCAGCCGCACGCTGGCGGTACCTCGAGGCACTGGTCGAGGGTCGGAGCTGGCCAGACCGCCTGGTGATCGCTCTCGAGCAGAGCCTGCTTGGCGGCACCGAGCGCGGCAAGTACGGGGGCGAGGCAGACGTCTCGCCAGCCACCGCGAGCGCCGACTTCCGCCGCCTGCTCGACGCCGGACTGGTCCTCCAGCGCGGGCGCGGCAGGAACATCAGCTACCTCGCCAGCGACCTGCTGCGCGACGCGATCAAGGGCGCGAGGGCTTGACCCGGAGCAGCCTTGCCGGCCAGGCCGGCAGCCACCACTGACGGAAGCTCGCTGTCGATTTCGGCGCTTCCCGTTTGTCGTAGTTGTAGGGAGCCGTGACGCGCGGCTCGGAGACGACGAGCGATGGAGGCCGACATGGTCAAGGAATTCGAGGTCCGCTGGGAGGGTGAGTTGCCCGCCAGTCCGGAGGATGTGTGGGATGCGATCACGCGCGCGTCGCCGAGCAGGGCGGGCGGATCGTCGCCGGGCTCGGCCTCGAGGCGCCGGACACGGCGACCGCGATTCGCGGCGAGTCCGTCACCGACGGCCCGTTCATCGAGACCAAGGAGGTGCTCGGCGGCGTCTTCGTGCTGGAAGCGCGCGACCTCGACCATGCGCTCGCGCTCGCCAAGCTGACGCCGATCGTCGACGGCGGTGTCGAGGTCCGGCCGCTGCTCGGCTTCCAGGTGCTGGAGGCGAACTGAGCGCGGTCCAGCAGGCGATCGCCGACGCGCACCGGCGCGAGTGGGCCTACGTGCTCGCCGCGACGGTGCGCGTGACGCGCGACCTCGACGCCGCCGAGGAGGCGGTGCAGGACGCCTACGTCCGGGCGCTGGAGATCTGGACGCGCGACGGCGTGCCGGCGAAGCCGGGCGCCTGGCTGACGACGGTCGCGCGGCGCAACGCCCTCAACCTGATCCGCCGGCGGCGGACGCTCGAGACGAAGCTGCCGCTGCTGCTTGGCCCAACGGACGCCGACCCGCCCGACGCCGAAGTGGACGCCGACGTGATCCCAGACGACCGACTGCGGCTGGTCTTCACCTGCTGCCATCCGGCCCTCGATCGCGATGCGCAGGTGGCGCTGACGCTGCGGCTGGTCTGCGGCGTCGCCACGCCGGAGGTCGCCCACGCGTTCCTCGTCGCGGAGACGACGATGGCGGCGCGGCTGACCCGGGCGAAGAAGAAGATCGCCGCTGCGCGCATCCCCTACGCCGTTCCCGGTACCGACGAGCTGCCCGCGCGCGTCGACGCCGTGCTGACCGTGATCCACCTGCTCTACTCGACCGGGCACGCGGCGCCCACGGGAGCGGACCTGGTGCGCGACGAGCTGACCGGCCGGGCCCTCGACCTCGCCCGGATGCTGCGCCTGCTGCTGCCGGACGAGCGTGAGGCGGCCGGGCTGCTGGCGCTACTGCTCGTCCGCCCGGGCGCTTCACCCTGCAGGCCGCGATTGCGGCGCTGCACGCCCAGGCGCCGAGCTATGAGGAGACCGACTGGCCGCAGATCCTGACGCTCTACGACGAGCTCCTGCGGATCTGGCTCTCGCCGGTCGTCGCGCTCAACCGCGCCGTGGCGCTGGCGATGGTCGACGGGCCCGAGGCCGCCCTGGCGGAGGTCGAGGCGCTCGAGCGCGACGGCCGCCTCAGCGGCTACCGCTACCTGCCGGCGACCAAGGCGGACCTGCTGCACCGGCGATAGGCGAACGTCCGCGGCGCGGCGATGGCGGGCCCACCACCACTAGCGAGGTCGGCGCATCCGACTTTCGCCCCACCATAGTGGGGTCGAAGTCGGATGCGTGACCGGCGGGTAGCGCGGCGGCGCACCAGACGGTGCGACCCGCGAGCGAATCGTCGGCGAGAGAGCGCGTCCAGGCGAGCACCCGCTCATCGTGCGCCCCCGACGGGGCGTCGAAGCGGTCGCTGCGCACGGTGGCCATGTCGTTTCCGGTGGGCCGCGGGCGGACCTCTGTCAACCGAGGCGGTCGGCGGGCTGTCAGTAGCGAAGGATCGCGGCCACGCCTTCGGCTGGCTCCAGCAGCTCGGCGACCCCGTCGCGGGCGATCGTGATCTCGGCGTCGCCCGCGAGGGCGCCGCGGACCAGCGTCTCGGCCGAGTCGCCGATCGCCGGGTCGAAGGCGAGGTGCTCGACCCGTCGTTCCCAGAGAGCCTCGATCGTCTCCTGCGGACCGGCGGCGCCGCGGCTGCCGCCACGCGCCTCCTCGAGCGCCCGTTCGACGAAGTCGCGGTCGCGCTTGGCCGACAACCGCGTCACCGCCGCCGAGACCTCGTCGATCAGCTCCCCCCTCGACATCGAGATCAGATCCGCCTCGCCGCCGAGCTCAACCCGCATCAGCGTCGAGCCGAGGCCCTTCCAGAAGGCCTCGGCGTCCGGCCGCGGACCGAAGGCGACGACCTCGCCCAGCCCCTGCCCGCCCAAGCGCTCGGCGGCGAGGCGACCGCACTCGACCAGGAAGCGGTGGCGGTTGTGCTCGAGGCGCTCGTGGTGCTGGTCGCGGCCGGAAGAGCTGATGCCCTGGGCCCGCGCGGGGTTAGGGGTGCTCTGGGCTTTCCGCTCGCGCCAGTCGCGGCTGAGGATGGTCAGCTCCCACTCGTCGATTTCCTCCAAGTCACCTTCGGCGAAGCGGAGCAACCGCACCCGCTCCGCAGAGAGGAGAGCGATACCGGACTCTTCGCCGCGCCGACAGAGGTCGACGAGCTCCGTCACCACCGGCCGGTCGGTGAGCAGGACAGCGGGAAGCACGGGCGCCACGCCGATCCCCCACCAGCGTTCCTCTCCCTCCCGCTTGCTCACCTCGAGGAAGCCGGCTTCGCCGCGTGGCGGCGGCCGCAGCTCTTGGTCGTCGAAGCGTTCGAGCAGCCGCTTCGCCGTCTCGCGCACCGCGATCTTGCGGTCGTGCTCGGCGTCCTCCGCGAGCTCCGCCGCCCGGTCGACCCCGTTCCGCAGCTCGGTCCGCCAGGCGCCGCTGCGATCGGCGGGGTCAAAGCGCAGATAGACGGAGATCACCCCCAGCGGCGGCCGCCACTCGCTGAGCTCCCGGGCATCCTCCAGCGTGGGATGCGCCATCCGCTTCGCCTCCTCGCGTCGTTTAGCCCCGCGAGTACCCAGTCAGGCCCCCTGGAAACGCCGATCGGGATCGAATGCGCCCGCCCACCTCGACTCCCCTGGCTGGTCGACGCGACCGCCGAGAGTTTCGAGCAGGAGCTACCGGCCCCGATCCCCGTCCTGGTCGACTTCTGGGCCCCCTGGTGCGGGCCCTGCAAATGGGTCTCCCCGGCGATCGCCGAACAGGCCCGCGCCCGAGCCGGGCAGATCAAGGTGGTGAAGCTCGACATCGACACCGCCCCGGAGATCGCCAGCCGCTACAGCGTGCAGGGCATACCGACCCTGATGCTCGCCCGCGATGGCAAAGAGGTCGACCGCCTCGTCGGCGCCCCGCAAAAAAGCCAGCTCGAATCCTGGCTCGAGGGCCAGCTCGCCGTCTAGGGCTTGGCCCTGGAGCGCTCGCCCTGGCCAAAGCTTCAAAGCGACAGCCCCCCGTCGACGGGCAGCGTCGCCCCCGTCACCGCGCTGGAATCGGGGCCCGCCAGCCAAGTGATCATCGCCGCGACCTCCTCCGGCTCCAGCAGGCGCTCGAGCGGTTGTTGGGCGGCGAATTCCTCAGCTGAGGCAAGACCGTAGAGGCGAGCGCTCTCGTCCAGCAGCGGCGTCCGAGTCGAGCCGGGCGAGACGGCGTTCGCGGTCACGCCGGTGCCCCGGAGGTCGGCGGCGAGACCGCGTATGAAGCCGGCGACCCCCGCCTTCGCCGCCGAGTAGGCGGCCAGGCCGGGCATGCCGCGGACCGCCGCCGCGGAGGAGAGGGCGATGAAGCGGCCAGAGCGCGGCTGCGGCCGTTGCAGCAGTGCCGGCACGCCCACCCGCGCGGCCCCGATCGTCGCCAGCAGGTTGACCTCGATCACCGCCTGCTGCTGCTCTGCCGCAAGCTCCCAGGCGGGGGCGCCGCCGGCGATCGCGCCGGCGTCGGCGACGATCGCATCGAGGTCGCCAAGCCCCTGCGCCCGCTCCACAGCCTCGGCGAGCACCGCCTCCTCGCAAGCGTCGCCGCGGATTGCCACGGCCGCGCTGCCGAGACGCTCCGCCGCGGCGACGCTGGCCATCAGCTCCTCGTCGCTACCGAAGGCGTACGGCAGCCGCGGGTCGTCCCGGGCCAGGTCGACGGCGACGACCGCCCAGCCGTCGGCGGCGAGCGCTCGCACCGTCGCCGCCCCGATCCCGCGAGCCGCCCCGGTGACGATCGCCACGCGGGTCACGGCACGACCGTCCGCGTCCGGGCGATTCCGAACCAGGCTTGGATCGCCTCGACCAGCTGGGCCGCCGCGACGTCGAGCAGTTCCTCACCCTCGGCGGCGGAGGCGCCGGTGGGGTCGCCGAGGACACCGTTGCCGGAGAGCTCGCGGACGCCGCACTCGGCCAGCTCGACGATCAGCTGCTCGATCGGGTCGACGTTGCCGGCGCGGGCGGCGTCGGGACGGACGCGGCTCGGCGCCAGCGCCAGCATCAGCGAAGTCTCGGTGCGGCCGGCGTGGGCGTCGCCGTCCCAGCGCGGCTCCCAG
>JAENWU010000051.1 GCA_016649905.1 Thermoleophilia bacterium | reverse complement strand
TCCCGGCCTGGCCGGGATCTTCTCGCGACACCGCGCCGCCTCGGTCGGCTTCGGCCTGGCCTGCGTCGCGGTGATCGCGGTGCTGGTCGTCCTCGGCGGCGGCTCGGTCGATTCGGTCAAGGACGGCGGCCGTCCGACCTACGCCGCCGCCGCGGTCAAGGTGGCCGAAGCCAACCCGCGGCTGCTCGTCACCGCGCCCGGCTGGTCGATCGTCCATGCCAACATCCAGGCCGAATACGGCGGACTGACCTACCGCGACGCCGGGCATCCGGCCTCCGGTCCCGAAGCCTCCGGCCTGGTGATGTACTGGGTCCCGGCAGCGCTCTACCGCAGCACCCTGCGCGAATACCGAAGGGAGGCGACGGTGAAGACCTCGACCGTCCTCGGACAGCAGGCGACCACCTTTCACTACGCCGGGCGCCCCGCCTACATCACCGTCCTGCCTCCGCAGGGCAACGTCTTCGTCACGCTCGCGCTCCCCGCGGGCGAGCACGAGACCTTGCTGCGATCGCTGCGCGCGGTCAGCGTCGAACGATGGCTGGCGGCGATGCCGCCGGAAGTGGTGCAGCCGGCCGCCGAATCCGGTGTCATCGCGCAGATGCTGCAGGGGGTGCCGCTGCCGCCCGGCTTCGACCCCTCCTCGCTCGAAGCAGAAGGCGAACCCACCAACCGCTTCGAGCTCGGCCAAGCCGTCGCCGGCGCGGTCGCCTGCGGTTGGCTCGAAAGCTGGGATGCGGCGACTCGTTCGGGCGACGCCGCCACGGCCGAAGGGGCGGTCGCGGCGATGAGCGGCGCCCGCCATTGGGCCGTCTTCCTCCAGATGGTCCACGAAAAGGGCTTCCGCGGCGACGTCCTGCCGGCCCACGGCAACGGCTGGCCCTCGAACGTCGTCGCCGCCGGGCGCGAAATCGCCAGCGGGCACCTGCGCCGCCTGCCCGCCGTCAAGACCCGCTACGAACACGGCGTCGTGGTCGGCGTGCAGACTCCGAGGAATGCGGCTCCGGCGAGCGTTCTCGGCTGTCACCTGGGTGGCTGAGGCAAGGAGTGTCTGGGCTTTCTTCCGAATCGAGGCCGATGCAGAAGAGAGAACGGCCCGGTCTCGATCCGAGCCATTCGGTTCGTCTTGTGTTCGGCCGGGGGCGTGTCCGAAATTCTCGGGATAGGGCCTGACAAACCCGGTTGGACGACGTTTCCTTTCCAGTTGATCCCGGACCCCAGGGCCTCGCACTCCAGTGGTCGTTGAAAGGACCCAGCCAGGATGCTGCGATGCGAACGCTGCGGAAGCAGCTTCAGCCCGAGCCGGTCGGCGGCGTTGGGGAACTGCCCGCGCTGCATGGCCCGCTACGGAGTGTCGGTTCCCCTCGTTCTATCCCTGTTCGATCCGGCTGTCCCGCCGCCGATCGAGCCTGAAACGCCGAGGGCCGGGCGAGAGACGCCCGGCCCTCCTTCGTTCCGTGCCCAGTAACTGGCGGGCCCGGGTCTACTGCAGGCAGATGGCGTAAGCGGTGAAGTCCAGCGCACCGGTGCTGTTGTTGCGCCCCTGCGCCTGCCAGCCGTTTCCGCTCGGGAAGGACGCCCTCAGCTGGGCGTTGGTGGTGTTTGACCCCGACCAGAGACCGCCGCCGCTGAGCACCCTCTCCGTACCGACGCAGGCCGCGGTCTGCACGCTGCTTTCGTTTTCGAGAACGCCCGCGTCGACAGCGGTCCTGACGATGACCGACCCCAGGTCGGTCGCTTTGATCTGTCCGTCGACGATTTTGGTCGTGTTGACGGAGTTTTCCGCGAGCTTGCCGGCGTTGACCGCGAGGTCGGCGAGTTTGCCGGTGGTGACCGCGAGGTCGCCGAGCTTGCCAGTGGTGACCGCTGCATCGTTCAGCTGACCGGTGCCGACGGCTTTGTCGCCGATCTTCGCGGTGGTGACCGCTTTGTTGGCGAGCTTGCCGGTGGTGATCGCGCCGTCGCTGATCTTGCCGGTGATAACGGAGCCGTCGGCGAGCTTCGCGGTAATTACGGCGCCGTCGGCGATCTTCGCCGTCGTCACCGCGCCGTTCTTGAGTTTGGCCGCGGTGACGGCGTTTTTCTTCAGTTGTTTGGAGCCGACGGTGTTCTTGCCCAGCTGGGCAGCCGCGAAGGCGGTTGCGCCCCCGAGGACGAGGAACACGGCGACCGACGACATCACGTTTGCGTACGTGAGCCGCTTGCGAATCTGCTTCATGCCAGAGGTCTCCTTCGTTGGGCGGGAGGAGAATTCGACCTCGGTCGGTCGCGTCGCCCCCCGTTCAGGGTCGGCCCCGACACTGTCAGTTCAATCAGGCGAATGCAATCGGACTCCCGGCTACCGAACCCGCTGGAACAGGTAGATCACGAGCAGGACGAGGATGATGACGACGAGGATTCCGACGATGGTCAAGTTGAACCTCCGGTTCGAATTTGCAGACGGGTGGGAGATCCCCCGAGTCGCCGCACTTCAAACCATTGGTTTGCCTGCCTAGAGGCCGGGCGGGTGGCGGATGACGTAGCCGTCCGAGGGACGGGCGCCGATGTGCCAGCGCGGGCCGGTGCCGCTTTCGGTGCCCGAGGTGTCCCAGCGCAGCCCGGCGATCGTCGCGAAGGTGTGGCCGGAGTTGGCGTAGACGGTGATCCAGCGGCCGGGGCCGGGGGCGCCCCAGCCCTCGAGCTCGCCCGAGGTGAGCGGGCGCGGGATCAGGCCGCCGCCGAAGAGGGCGAAGCTGACCGCGCCGGAGCAGTCGTAGCCGTTGGAGTACCAGGAGCCGTGGCCACCGCCCCAGATGTAGGGGCGGCCGACGATCATGTTGGCGTTGTTGATCACGCCCTTCACTGCCTCGGGGGCGCTGGGCGGCGGCAGGGCGATCCCGGTCAGCAGGATCGAGGTCGATTCGGGATCGGCGGAGACCGGCGTGCGGGCGAAGAGCTCGCCGCTCGCTTTGCGCTTGAAGTTGGTGCCGTTGCTGCCGGCCGAGGCGGGCGGTAGTTCCGAGGGGTCCTTGATCTTGCTGTAGTCGGGGACCTTGGGGTCGGGTTCGGATTTTGGCTGCGGCGATCGCGCTTCGGACGCGGCGATCCGTTCCTGCGCGGCCAGCATCGCCAGGCTCTCGCCGATTCGGTCGAGCGCGTCGTTGGCGCCCGCCGAGCCAATCGCGGTCAGCGCCGAGTGCCCGAGTGCACCGAGCGGGCCCTGCTCGCGGAGGGGGGTCGACTCGGCGCCGGCCGGGGCCGCGGAGAGCACCAGCGCGACCAGCGCGAGTGCGCAGGCCAAGATGCCGCGACGGCTACGTGTAAGCGAGAGCGCCAAGATCCCTACCCCCGGAAACTGTAGTCGGGCTCCGGCGGCGGAGTGTTGCTGTTTTGTTTCAGCAGGCGTGGGGGCGGGCGGCGCTCTTGACCACCTCGAAGGCGCTGCCGGGGATGCCCTTGAGCTGGTTGAGCTCGTCATCGTCCCAGCGGCGGTCGCTGCTGCCGCTGAAGAACCAGTTGGAGCCGTTGTCGGCGACGATCAGCCCGTAGCGCTTCATCGCCAGCGCGATCGTCCTCGCGGCGCCGCTGAGGCGGCCGAGGCCGTAGCCCGCCTTCAGCCGCAGCCGCAGTCCCATCGGCGGCGCGCTGGCGCTGGCGGTGTCGCCGGCGCAGTGGGTGGCGGGATGGACGTAGGCGTCGCGGGTGCTCTCGAAGGTGACGCGGATCGCGTGGTCGAGGTGACCGGCGGCGACTTCGTCGTAGCGGACGAGGCCGGGGAAGATCGGCAGCCCGGCGGCGTCGGCCGAGGTCCAGCCCTCCGGGCGCAGGGCGGTCGAGCGCAGGTCCCAGGCGACGCCGGCGTCGGCGTTCCAGTGCGGTCTCGGTTGGGCGACGAAGAAGGCGCGGTAGAGCTCGTAGAGCTTGCAGGCGCCGCGGTCGACCGCGAGCACGTGGCGGTCGCCGTCGCTGCCGTTGCCGCCCTCGACTGGGGCGGCGCCGGGGACGGGGAACGGACCGGGGTCGCTCTCGTCGCCGTAGGCGGTGTAGTGGACGGGGAGCTTGCGCTGGCCGGGGCCGACGACCGTGAAGGAGAAGCCGTAGGGCCGCGGCGAGCCGAAGTCCGGGTGCAGGTGGTCGCCGCCCTGCCCGTTGATGTAGGCGATGTAGGCGGACGAGCGCGGGTCGCGCGGCGCCTTCGAGATGTCCTGGTTCCAGGCCGCCTGGTTGGGGAGCGAAGGGGCGCTGGTCGGGAGCGAGGCGGGCGGGTCGGGGAAGACCTGGCAGGCGCCGAGGCTTGGGTAGGGGCCGACGGCTTGAGCGCTGCCGCCGATCAGCGCCGTGGCGGCGACCGCGAGCAGCGTCCCGAAGACGATTCCCAGGCGCAGCCGACTTTGACCACACCCTGGTGGGGCAAAACTCCGCTGCGTCAATCCTGACCTTTCGGCCAGCCCTCGCGCACGGTCAGCTTGCCGATCTCCAGCTCCTCGATCTCGAGCTGTTTGACGCTGAGCTTGCCGATCGTGGCGCGGCCGATCGCCAGCCGTCCCACCGAGAGGCGGCCGATCGCGAAGCCGCCGATCGCGGCGGCGCCGACGGCGAGGGCGCCGATCGCAAGAGCGCCACGGGCCTGGGCGCCGGTCGCGGTCAGCGGCCGGGCCTCGGGCTTGAAGGTCGCGAAGGCGGGGAGTTTCGCCATCGCCGCAACCGTAGCGCGGTTAGCCTGGGGGGCCGATGAGCGTGGACGAGCGTCCAACCCTGCTGGTGATCCAGCACGTCCCCTGGGAGGGACCGCACCGGATCCTCGACGCCTGCGGCGAGCTCGCCGTCCACACCGTCAAGCCGCTGGCGGGGTATCCGCTGCCGCCGCACGAGGAGATCGCCGGCGCCGTCGTGATGGGCGGGCCGATGAACGTCGACGAAGTCGATCGCTTCCCCCGCCTGGCGCTCGAGCGCGAGTGGATCGCCGCGGCGGTCCAGAAGGAGCTGCCGCTGCTCGGCATCTGCCTCGGCGCGCAGTTGCTGACGCGGGCACTCGGGGCCGAGGTGAGGCCGGGGGGGAGGCCGGAGCTCGGCTTCGCCCCGGTCGAGGTCAGCGATCCCGACGATCCCGTCCTCGGCGGCCTGGCGCCGGAGGCCGAGGTCCTGCACTGGCACGGCGACGTCTTCGACCTGCCCGACGGCGCCCAGCACCTGGCCTCCTCGGCGCGGACCGAGAACCAGGCCTTCCGGGTCGGCAACGCCTGGGGGACGCTCTTCCATCCCGAGGCCGACTTCGCCCTGGTCGAGGCCTGGCTGGCGGTGCCGGAGATGATCGACGAGGCGGTGGGGGCGCTCGGCGACGAGGGCGAGTCGCGCCTGTCGGCGCGGGCGGCGGAGCTGGAGGACGATCTGGTCCGGCGCACGACCCCCGGCTTCGAAGCGTTCGCGAGCCTCGTCGCCGCGAACGGGTAACCGACCGAGAACCGACCGCGAGGAGGACGCATGGAGATCTGCTTGATGATCGAGGGCCAGGAGGATGTGACCTGGGAAGACTGGCTGGCGCTCGCCGGAGCCTGCGAAGAGCACGGGGTGGGGACGATGTTCCGCTCCGACCACTACCTCTCCGTTGCCGACCGCCGCGAGCGCGGCTCGCTCGATGCCTGGGCGACGATCGCGGCGCTGACCGCCGTGACCGAGACGCTGCGGCTGGGGACGATGGTCTCGCCGGCGACCTTCCGCCATCCCGCCGTCCTGGCCAAGTCGGTAACGACCGTCGACCACGTCTCCGGGGGTCGCGTCGAGCTCGGGATCGGGGCTGGCTGGTGGGATCGCGAGCACGAGGTCTACGGGATCCCGCTGCCCGAGATCGGCCCGCGGATGGACGCGCTCGAGGAGCAGATGCAGATCGTCCGTGGTCACTGGGCCGACGGTCCCTTCAACTTCGACGGCGTCCACTTCTCGGCCAAGGACCTGGACGCTCTGCCGAAGCCGGTCCAGCGCCCGCGGCCGCCGCTGATCCTCGGCGGGCGGGGCGGCCCGCGCAGCCTGCGCCTGGCGGCCCGCTACGCCGACGAGTACAACGCGGCGATGGCGACCGCGGCCGAACTGGCGGAGATGCGCCAGGGCCTCGACGCGGCCTGCGAGGCGGAGGGCCGCGACCCCGCGAGCCTGCCGCTCTCGGTGATGACCGGATGGCTGATCGGCAGCGACGAGGCCGACCTCCACGACCGCGCCGCCCGCCTCGCCGAATGGCAGGACGAGGGGAGCGATGCCCAGGCCTTCATCGACAGCTGCCCCGACGCCTGGATTGTCGGCACCGCCGCGGAGGCGATCGAACAGGCCCGCGAGCTGGAGGCAGTTGGCGTCAAACGGATCATGGCCCAGCACCTCCTCCACCGCGACCTCGACGCAATCGCCCGCCTCGGCAGCGAAGTAATCCCCGCCCTGACCCGCTAGATTTGGCACCAGCGTGGTGGCTGTAGCTCAGTTGGTAGAGCTCCTGGTTGTGGTCCAGGCGGTCGCCGGTTCGAGCCCGGTCAGCCACCTCTAAATCCCTGCAAATCGACACTTTTATTTGAACCGACCAATGCCTTGTTTGGGCACCGGTGCCGGCAAAGGCGTTGGTCGGTTCAAATTTGCCTCGATGTTTCTGCGGGCTAGGGTGGTCGCAGACAAATCATTGCGACGGCCGAACTCGCGCTGAACGGGGCGCCGCGTTGGGCCCCCTGAAAGGCCAACCGCCGGCTGTCGTCATCGACGAGGGGGTGGCGTTCTTGGCTGCGGAATCGAGGTGCTGGAGCGATATCGCAGGCGGGGGACGGTTTACGCCCTTCGTTTCCGCGCCTACGGCGAGCGCCGCTACCTGACGCTCGGCGAGGAGGCTGAGGGCTGGACGCGCGAGAGTGCCGAGGACGAGCTGCGGCGCGTGCTGGCCGACGTCAAGTGCGGCTTCTGGGTATTGCCTATGCGCAGGCCTCGCCCTCAGAGGAAGCGCGGTTGTGTTGCCGTTACGCCGGCTTTCGGGCCATTCGCCACGGCTCTGGTCTCTGTGCGCGCGGGTCAGGTCGCCGAGGGCACCTTCGAATACCTGAAATGGGGCCTCGCCCACCTACTGCCATATTTCGCGGACTTCGATTTGCCGGAGATCGACATCAAGGCGGTCGATCTCTACCGCGAGCACAAGGTGGAGGAGTCCGATGCGCATCGCCGCGCGATTGAACGCGGAGAGCCACACAGAGACGCAAGTGGACGGGTTCGCCGGCCGCTTTCACCATCATCGATCAACAAGACGATCGATGTCTTGCGGTGGGTGCTCTCTGTCGCCTGCGAATACGGGCACATCTCCAAGAACCCGGCCCAGGGCCCACGGCGAAGACTGCGGGAACCGCCTCGGCGGCGGGTATACCTCGACACGGCCGAGCAGATCGAAGGCCTGCTCGACGGCGCGGCGCAGCTTGATTGCGATCCCCTCTATCGCTGCTCAGATCGCCGCGCGATCATCGCAACCTTGGTCCTCGCGGGCCTTCGCGCCGAAGAGCTCGGCAAGCTGCTTTGGCGCCAGGTCGATCTAGCCAACGGCCGTATTCGCGTCGAGCACTCGAAGACCCAAGCAGGACTGCGCGAGGTCGGTCTGGTGCCCGCTTTGCGGGACATCCTCGTTGCTCATAGAGCCGGCGGTCAGCTCACGGACTCCGCTGATCCCGTCTTTCCCACTCGGAACGGCAGGCCTCGAGACAAGGACAACCTCAGATTTCGGGTGTTGGCGCCAGCACTGGAGCGAGCTGATGAGCTGCTAGCTCAGCGCGGCCAGGTACCTCTGCCGAACGGCGTCTCGCCCCACAAGCTGCGCCACACCTTCGCCTCGATTTTGATCGCCTGTGGGGAGGATCCCGCTTCGGTGACATATCAACTCGGCCACGCCGATCCAGCGTTCACCCTGCGGGTCTATGGCCACATGATGCGACGGGGTTCCGCCGAGCGCGCGCGGCTGAAGGCGATGGTCCGGCACGGCGCCAGATTCCAGCAGCTAGCCTTTAAGTGACCAATTTGACCAGATTGACTACCCGTTGTAGAATGCCTGTCGCATGAGCAGCGACACCGCCACTTCGTATCTTGAGCACGAGGCCTTTGCCCAAGCGAAGGCGCGGCTCTCGGACCTGATGGATCAGGCGGTCCACGGTCATCGATTGCAACTGATCGATCGCCATCGCGGCAAGGAACAGGCGGTGCTGGTCTCTGTCGAGGACCTCGCGATGCTGCTCGAGGGCTTCGCCTTCCACCCTCGTGTCAGCGTCTCAGAGGGGGAATTCGTCGTTCGGCTGCCGGAGCTTGACCTGGTCGCCGGCGGCGAGAGCTACGAGCACGCGCTCGATGAGCTGGTCGAGCTAGTCGGCTTACGGGCCGAGGATTTCCTCGAGCGCCTCGACTTCTACATGCAGACCGATCGACGCGGCCAGCTCGCCTATCTCCTGAAGTTTGCGCTCACCGCCCCCGAGGAGCGGCACTCACTCTTCTCCCCGGCGGCCCCACCCGGAGAGGCTCGGGTCCCGCAACCGGCGTGACGCCGACCTCGCCCAGCTGGGCCGATGTCGAGCGGTTCCTCGGCGTCGACGGCTGGCGGCAGATCCCCGCTGGCGAGCGCGGCGGCCGCAGGCAGACCCACATCTTCTTCGAGAAGCTGCTCCCCGACGGACGGCTGCTTCAGACCCACATCTCCCACGATCGCTCGAAAGCGATCAGCCCTGGGCGCTTCGGGACGATCCTGCGTGAGCAGCTCGAGGTCTCGCGCGCCGACTTCTGGGAGGCAATCCGCAGTGGTGAGCCCGTCGCACGTCCGGTTGACACTGACGATGAGGCGCGGGTCGAGCACGATGCTTGGGTGATCGCCGTCCTTGTCGGCGAGCTCCACATAAGCGCTGAGGAGATCGAAGCCCTGAGCGAGGAGGAGGCGGTCGAGCTGGTGCACAAGCATTGGGCTCGGGAGCACCGGTAGGTCAAGTACTGAGACGCTCGCTTGTACGCGCGCCCTCGACTCCAGCGCATCCTCGCCACAGGTCACCCACCCAGACTCCGACAGGAGAACAGTGTGTACGCCCTGGGTGGCCAACTGTGCACCAATGAGAATGATCGCCGACGTTGCTCAAAGAAGTTAAATGGCCATCTCATAATCACACTAAGTGACTAGTACCTCGATGTAACGTCACGGCATCGTCACGTGTCGTGTACACATACGAGGAGGATTCAGGATGAGCAAAATCGCAGAGGTGCCGGTTACACCCCCCGACTCCGAGTCGGCGGTTCGTAAGGTGCTCGAGGCCGAGCGGCGCAAGCTTCAAGGTTGGGCAGCCGGTCTGGTCCGGGATATCGAAGACCAACGCGACCGCAGGCTTCGCAGCTTGGACCAGGCCTCCTCAGCGCTCGTCCAGAGTGACGAGGCCGCGCCCAAGGGGGCACCGGCGAAACGGACCCGGCGCCGCAAGAAGCGGGGGCCGAACGCAGCAGTGCTAGCGGAGCGACGTCGCCACGCGATCTACCGTTTCCTGGTCGAGCAGCGAAGGCCACTGGGATTCTCAGAGATCTACCGTTCCCTGCGCCTCTCTGAGTTCTCCACCCGGAGCGCCCTGAAGCGGCTTGTCGAGGAAAAAATGGTCATCCGCACCGGCACCGGCTCGGCCACCCGCTATGAGGCGAGGCCCGATGGATCCGGGGTTTCAACTGGCGGCTCGGCGCCTCCCAACGATCAGGGAACCGTGCAAGGTCGCCTCCTGGCGACGATCGAGGATCGCGGTTCCGCGTCGGTGGATGAACTGGCCCAGGCCGTCGGGGCGCCTCGCGAGGAGGTCCAAAGGGAATGCGGCGCTCTGATCCGCGAGGAGGAGATCCGGATGGCTCGGCGCGATGGGCGTGCCGTCTACGTCAGTCAGCGAGCCGCCTGATGGCCCGCACGCTCGCGGCAGCCCTCGCCGAGGTCGAAGGCCCTGAGTTCGACGCGATCGTCGGCTACACGGCGAAGCGGCCTGAACCGGCACCGGTCGATAAGGAGGTCGCAGCCGTCTTCGCAAAGTTTGACTACAGAGCCGTACGAAGGATTGCTCGGATGCTCGCTTCGCGGTATCGCTGTCACCCAACCCACGCTGAAGACGCAGCGCATGATGCACTCGTCGACTTGCTGGCCAAGCGACCCGAGCTCTTCCGGGAAGACCCGGAACGCTGGATGGGTCTGCTTCACGAGGTCACCCGCTTTCGTCTAATCGACATCAAGGCGGGCCAAGGGCAGACGGCTTCGACTGAGGCACTCACCGAGCTCGCCGGCGACGCTCCCTTTGAGGAGGCTCATCCCTGCATCCCCGCCTCCCACGATGCCGATGGGGAGGCGAAGTACGCCTCGCCACCTCGGATCGGAGAGGAATGGAACCGATCGCAGATCATCGGGGCGCTCCAGCGCTTCCGTGACTACTTTGGGCGCCCGCCGAGAACCGGCGAGTGCAAGGCGCTAAACGGCCTTCCCAGTTCTACCGCGATATATAGGCACTTCGCCAGCTTCTCTGATGCCCTCCTTGAGGCTGGCATGGTCCCCGACGCCCCGCAGCGGCGCAGAAGGGCATGGAAGCCGCTCGAAGCCGCGAAAGCCTGCAGTGCCTTTCGACGACGCAATGGCCACTGGCCAAGCTGGGCCGACGTCAAGCGTCGCCCCGGAGAACTTCCTAGCACCTCAGTAATGATCAGGTGCTTCGGGAGCACGCGATCAGCGGAGGTCCAGCAGGGAGTCGAAGCGATCCTCGCTGACACTGAGGACTCGGGACATTAACCCTGACGCGCTGGTTGTGGCGGCGGGACTGCGTTTACGGAAGTCGCTGGTGGCAGTCGAAGACCTAAGTGGGTGTTATCGCGCGCTGCTGCCTGGGCTCGGAGGGCTCATCCCGACCTTCGACCGGGGCGATCAGCAGTTTGATCACTCCGCTTCGGACTTAAAGGACTTCTTCCTCGTCATCGAACCACCCGCCGCCGACGTAGGCGGACTCGTACAGGCGGAAAAGGACGTGACTTATGAGCTGATCTCGCCGTCGAGAACGAGCACCAACTCGGGGAATACTGGCCGTGGGGGCCTGCCGTCGATATCTTGGGGTCCTTGGCAGGCAGGACTTTGAGGGCATGGGTTGTTCGATGGGAATGGGCGGGTCAGCACGCCGCGGTGAAGCAGCCCGTCGCGGCGGTTCTTCGTCCCCAGATCGGAGGGGCAAGGCTGCTGGGAATCGTCGAGGCGCTCTATGCAGCCCGGGAGTACGCGCCCACGGACATGCTCGACGCGATTAGGCGCGACGGCCATAACCCCTACAGAGCCAACTGGGGAACGGTCGAAATCGAGCTTGGCAAAGGCGGGCGCAAGCCGCAGGTGCCCTGGCTTGGAGAAGTCACCTGTGGCCATAACCCCTTTCTCGTCGCCCGTCTAGCCCGCGCCTGGTCGGCACACGATGGATCCGGTCGAATCGAATGGGAGGACGATCCGCGGCCGGGCGATTGATGGCGCAATGGGAGCGGCACGCGCACGCGTCAGTCGGTGCTGGGTTGCTGGACCGGCATCGCTATGGGTGTGTCGGGAAAGATGACATCCATGGCCTCGTCGAGATCAAACCCATCGAGGTGCAAGCGGGTGTACTCGGAGGGCAAGAAGCGAAAGCGGGCTTCGAGGTCCTCGCGCTCTGAACTCGAGGACCGCTTGTCGACAAGACCGATCGAGTGCATCGGGCCGATCCGCCAGCCGGGATCCTCGAGCCCGGTCTGGTAGCCGCGAACGACCTCGTAGAGGATCTGCTGAGCGTAGGGGTCGGCGATCGGAAGCGAATAGCCGATCACCGAGATTCCTCCCCAGCCAAAGCCCCCGAGGGCAATCCCCGTCCATAGGTCTCGCAGGGTGGCGCCATAGAGCTGCTTGGCGTCTGACGGCGCGAGGACGAGGGGTGGATGGGAGTAGGCGATCTGCTGATTGGCGTAGTACGTATCGAGGTCCTCAAGGGTGTAAATCTGGATGAGGGAATCATCGTGGAGTCGGGGTCCCTCAACCACCTGATGGGTCGGGGAACAGGCGTTGGAACCAAAGAGAGGATCCTGCTCTTCGGCAAAGGCGCGTCCGTCGATCCCGGGCAGCGATGAGCGCTCCATGTAGGCGAGCTTACGCTCGTATGGCGCTTTGCTGACCCAGTCGAGCGAGCCGTGTGGCTTCACGATCGTCACCTCTTGCTCATCGCGCTCGCAGTCGACGATCCCCCCAGTCGCACTGACGCTGCTGAGGCGGTGGGGGAAGCGTCGGTAGGGCTGGCCGACATGCTCGAGGCTGCGCTCCAGCAGGAGGTCGTAGTTGAAGGAGACGACGACGTCCCGTGGCCGCAGGCGCCGAGCGAACTCAAGGTAGAGATCCGGGATCACGTCCTCTCGCGGGGTCGCTAAATGCAGGACGCGACCGATGCCCCAGCGTAGTAGGAACTGGTCGCGATTGCCCTCCTGAGACCAGGTGTCTGAGCCGAGCACGCCGAACACATGGCGGTAGTCCAGGTAGGCGGCGAACGCCTCGATGTCGATCGGCTCGGGCGTGGTTCCGCTCGTCGCCCGCACGAAGTCCAAGTAGGCGGGGAGCGAGCGATGCAGATGGGTATCCCGACCATAGAAGGCATGTAGCTCGGTGAGAACAAGATCGAGGAGTTCGGTGGAGAGCGGTAGGCCGGCGGGCTTTGAGAATCCGGCCCCGAGGATGATCAGTCGAGGCAACGCGCGCGTGGCTTCCATCTGAGGGCCTCTAGTCCCCCGTGGCTTCAAGAAACGAAGCCAGCTTGTCGATCGAGACGATCTCAAACGGGATCTCGTCGATGAAAGGCGCCATCACCTCGCGGCCCGTGACGATCAGCCCGCTGACTTCGCGGCCGTCGCCGCTGTTGAGTCCCAGAAGCTCGGCGGCGGCGGCGCTCCGGTCCCGCAACCAGTCGACCCGCTCTTCGTGCTTGGTGACAGAGCTCGACCCGCTCGCCCGGAAGTGGTCGCTCATTTCCCGTGCCACTTCGGCTGAGCTGAGGCTGCCCGTCAGCGCCTTGCACTCAACCGCCCAGATGATCGGCGAGCCAACCTTGCCGGCAAGGACGTCAACGTCACCGAGACTCTGACCACTTGACCGCTGCAGGCGCTCGCCGGCCAGGCGGCGAACGGTCTTGCGCGCACTCCAGTCTCCGGCGCGGAAGACCTCCAGGGTCTCCTCCTCGAACTTGGCTCCGGCCTCCTTGGCGATGCGGCCCAGCTCCTTACGCAGCGAATCGCTTTCGGCCAGGGCCTGGTACTGGCCAGCGGCGAGTTGACCGAAGAGGATCTGCATCGCCGCTACGACCTGACGGCAGCCCCAGAGCAGATCGTCTTCTTCGGCTCCAGGGCGGCGCAGGAAGGGGCGGCGGTTGTACGACCAGCGGCGGGCAAAGAGCCAGGGGTAGGTGTCAGTTTTGGTTCCGCTGGGCGGGGAAAGGAAGTCCACGCGGGGGCCGGCGCTCAGGTACTCGACCCCAGGCGCGACCGCTTCAGGTTTGAGATCGAGCCGCTCCGCCAAGACGTTGATCCCCTCTTTGTGGGGCAAGCAGATGACATCTTCTCCGCGTTCCTGGCCGAGCAGGTTGGCGGCGACCAAGATCTCGCCGAGAGCGACGAGTGAGACTCCGGCCTCGTCGACCATCAGTTCATTGATGCGGTCGGTCGTCTCGGAGCCTTCTGGCTCGGAGTCCGAGAACATCCCCTCCCAGTCATCGCTCGCCTGCTGGCGCTGCAGGTCGACGTGTTGGGTGAAGAACGCTCCGCGGCCGGCGTCGAAACGATCTGCCTCGAGGAGACGCAGGCGCCCGTCGTCGCGAATCAGTAGATCGACGTCGGTAAGCCCGCCGCGGACCGCGTCGGAGAGATCGGCCCAACGCAGCAACTCGGCGACGCTCGCGATTGCCTCGTCGTAGCGAGCGACACTCCAGGGGGCGTCGCCCGAGGGAGGGCAGGCGACGGCGTACTCGATAAGGAAGCGGCAGCAAATCCCGGCCAGGTTGGCTTCCGAGACATCATTGCGAAGCGTTGCGCCGAACGCTGGGTAAGTCGCAAGCCGGGCCGGGAGGATCGAGATCGAATGTTGCGAACTGCTTATCAAGAGCTCGTTTGCATAGACCAGTTGCTCCAGTAGCTGATCTGAGGTGACGCCTTCAAAAACAGCCCGGGTACGCTCGAAGAGGTGCGCGACGGCGTCGTTGAGAACCGCGTTTCGCTGGTCCCGCGGCACTGGCTGGTCGCTGTAGCCAAGATTGGAGACGAGATGGCCTGCGAGGTCGACTTCCGCGGCGCTGGTGTCGGTTTCCTGGCGGCGGCGTGGCTTGCCATCGAGTGGCTGCATCATCGGGTTGGCTTCGATGAGGATCGAGATCAAATGCTTCTTTAGGCCGAGAGGCGCGACCTTCTCGACCAGCGCATCTCGCTCTTCGTGTCCTGGCGACTCCTCGTCGAGTTCGGCTAGGAGCGCTACGACTGCATCAACTAGTGCAGCCGCGATAAGCCTGTCCCCAGCGTTGTCAGCCCCGAGCAGAAGCCGCCGCACATGGGTGCCGAGTTTGATCCTGACAATCCTTGGCTCGATTACTTCCAACGAGTAGGTGTCATCGCCGCCAGGATCCTGCGGCTGCCCAAACCAGTACTCCCACGGTGAGAAATCAGGTTCGATCAGCAGTGAGGACCGGTATTGGGAAAGGCGCTCGAAGCTCGTACGTAGGGGCTGCGTGAGCTCGCTGAGCCAGTAAGCGACAGTGTCTACGGCGTCCCAGCTGGCAAGCACATCACGCTCGGGTCCGGCCACCCAGAGGGCCAAGGGCGCGCCGGAAACAAAGATGCTCTGCCTCGGCTCTCCGCTGTGCGATTCGTGGTAGATCAGCCTGTCGAGTCGGTTCCTGGGGTCCTCCCGCTCGACTTCCCGGATCGACATGCTTGGGTGCGGCTCGCCATGGCGGTCGCGGCCGGCTCTCGCTTCGCGGCGATATGGACCGCCTACCCCGGGAGGGATCATCACGCCGGTCGCGTCGGCGAGCGGGGCGAAGCTGCGCTCGTAGTCCCGATAGGTGCCATAGAGGTCCAATGAGGAAGTCAGGGTGAGCCGCGAATTCTCAGACAGCGCGTGACTCGCGGCCGCGAACTTCCACAGACCAAGTGGATCGCCGGTCTCCAGAATCCCTATGGTGTCGAGATCCGCAGCGGTTAGCACCTCGAAGAAGACGCCGGGGGTCTCGGTAGCCGGGCTGAGCAGCATGGCGGTGCGGCCGGCGGACTGCATGACGATCAGACCGAGCAGTTGCTGATGGGCGCTGTCGCGGGCCTCGGCAATCGCCTCCACCCTTGCCCTCGCAAGGTCGATTGCCTCATGGCCCTCCCAGAGGGTGTAGGAGTCGTGCTCCTCAAGGCCGGCGAAGTCATCACTCAGAATCAGGGCAACGATCTCCTTGTCGGAGTCGCAGCGGCATCTGATCTCCGTGAACGGGACCTCGGCGTCGCGAGACTTGAGCTCCGTGCGCTCAATTCCCATCCTCTGGAATGCGGTCCAGACGTCGTGCTCGACGGCCCCCGCGAAGGCCAAGGCCGCTTTCTCTGGGCCGCAGACTTGAGCGACGCGAAGAGAGAAGTGGTGGCGAAGGGCGTCGAGCACGTCGAAGGGCCGGTGGAGGACCAGCCACTTTCCAACCCGCAGGAAGGGTCGGCGTGGGCCGCTGCCATTAATGATCTCTTCGTCGCTGAACTCATAGCCCCCAGCCTCTTGAACCAGGGGTTCAAGAGCTTCGATTTGAACCTGACTGAGAAGGCTTTTGAGGCGCTCGGGGTCGAACGCCGTTCCCCTCTGTAGTCCGCTCAACCGATCAGCGTCGGGGATCGAGATCAAGCCGCTACGGTCACCGGGCTCAACGTTGCGTGAAAGCCCGGCGCCGCGAAGGACAGCGTCGCTCAGAATGAAGGCCGCGAATGCACAGGCCGTCAACTCGCCGACAAGCTCCGCTGGCAGCTTCCGGCTGAGTAGGAAGCCGCGGGAAAGTGCACGAAAGACGAAGGTCGAAGACTCCGCCAGACCGCCGCCGACGAGAAAGGACCCGCCGTGGAAGGTCAGCTCCTCGCAGAGAAGATCGTCCATCGGATCCTCCTGGACGACGGCGATTCCTGCGAGCTGGCCGTCGTTTACCAGGCGATCGACGACGACGGTGCTTAGTGGCTGCTTATCAGCCAGGGTGCGATGCTCCGATGCGATCGAAGCGAGCACATCCAATCTCCACAGCGAGTTGCCGTTGGCAGGGAGAAGCTGGAGTGCGGCGGCGGTTGAGGCGATGCCGACGGGGTCGAGCGTACGCACTGCGGCGCGAACTTCGCCAAGCCGACTTGTCGCCTGCATCAACCCCCCCCAATCACGAAGCAGTTTGCTCCCGGACTTTGCTGAAGAGTTGCCGTCTGCCGGAGCCGCCATAAGACTAGTCAGAGTTACGCCGTGTATCTAGGTGACGACCGTTGCGGATTCTCGACATCGACCTCGATTTCTTCGTTGAAGGCGTCGCCCATTGGCGGACGTCCGACTCAGGTCGCCTCGACGGCGAAGAGTATTCCCCGTGGCTGGCGGCTGATGCGCTTTCCTTTCTCGAGCAACGGTGCCTACTCAATGGTCCGCTCCCTGGCTTGGCCCTCGAGCACCACCGCGAACTCTTCTTTCGCTGGAGAGATGGAGTCGAACGTGAGGCGCTCGCCACCCCATTTCACGTGACGCACGTCGATGCCCACGCCGATCTCGGCCTTGGAGAAATCAGCTACCAGTACCTCATGACCTCCCTTCTATTCGAGGCGCCCGAGGATCGGGTTCGGCCAAAGGAGGGCCAAGCGGGATTGGATGACGGCAGCTTTCTGGCATTTTCAATCGCCTGCCGCTGGATCTCTGACCTCGTCTACGTCTTCAACGAAGGGGGCGGCCAAGACGTCTTCGGCTTCTTTAGGGAGGGATTTGATCCGACCGCCAACTTCATCCAGCTCG
This sequence comes from Thermoleophilia bacterium, assembly GCA_016649905.1. Lineage (GTDB taxonomy): Bacteria > Actinomycetota > Thermoleophilia > Solirubrobacterales > 70-9 > VAYN01. Next base: position 3,134 of record JAENWU010000051.1, on the reverse strand, counting down.
CGGCAATGACCAGAGCCGAAATGGAGATGGTCGCGGGCCTGAGGGGCCGACCCCGTGAGACGCGTCCGCAGCGGCTGGAGCCTCGCGTTCCCTTTGCCGAAGTCCCGTGGCGAGACTTCCAAGCTGACGCGCCCTTCGACCTCATCTTCTTGACGCGTTCCCCCGCGTTCACGCCGCCTCAGTCAGATGTCCTTTTCGACGAGATTCGAGGCCAATTCATCGACGAACGGGCGGGTGGCCAACTGCTTGGCATGGCGGCCCGGTGACTCAAACTGGAGCCATCCGTCTCGCTGGCGAGGACGTCACTCGCTTTGACCAGTCGCTCTTTGGGGGCGACTTCGTTCCCTACAGCGTTTCCTAGTCTGGAGACCTGAGATCTTTTGGCTCAGAATGCCCGCGGGCTCAGCGGACCACGGGCCATTCAAGCCGAAGCTGCCCGCGGTCTACGAAACCGAAGATCTTGTGGTCTTGAACCGTAGTGTCCGCATTCAGGCAGAAATCGCGATTTCTGCCAGTAACCCCAACATATCCCTGCATATCGCCGCACATCGAGATACTCGTCCGGTCCTGGCATCGCCACGCAAACCGCTTTCCATTGCGGTTTCCCGGCTTCTTCGAACCAACGCTCGCCTAATTGTGGTCCAGGCGGTCGCCGGTTCGAGCCCGGTCAGCCACCTCTAAAACGCCTGCAAATCGGCAGGTTTTTAGGTTTTTTGAACCGACCACCGCCTGGAAACTGTCCAGGCGGCCGCGGCGTTGCCGCTCGGCTTCGTCGTCGTGGCGGAGCTGCCACCTTCTTCGGTCGAGCTGCTGCCGTCTCCATTTCCTCCACAGGCCGTGAGGCCCAGCGTGAGGAGAATCAGAGGGGGTGCAAGGAACGTCTTTAGATCATTGGTTCAGACTATCTCTGCCGTGCGGGAGTAATCCACGTCCGAGACAGACATGTGACGAACTGGTCTAAGGGCGCTCGCTCGTCGAGTCGAGCCGGGCGCCCGACAGCGTGCCAGTCGCCTGAGCGCGGATGATCGCGTCAAGTTGGGTGCCGAACAGAAACACGGTCGTCGAGGTATAGAGATAGGCCATCGCCACGATCACCGCGGCCAGGCTTCCGAACACCGACTTATAGGAAGCGATTGAGGTCAGATAGAAATAGAAGGCGAGGGAGACGAGCGCCCATGCGCCGATCACGATCCCCGCGCCGAGACTGACCCAGGGCAGCGGCTGGTGTCTGGTCGGGGCGTGGCGGAGTAGCAGGCCAACAGCGAGCAACAGAAAAGCGCCGGCCAGCGCCCAGCGCGCGAGCAACACGAACACGTCCCAGGCAGCACCCTGATGCGACACCGAGAAGAACGGCGCGAGCGCCAGGCACAGCGTCGCCAGGATGAAGCAGCCTCCGACGGCGATCGCCAGCGCGAATGAGATCAGGTAGCGCCTCGCAAACGATCGCTCGGGCGCTGCTCCATAGATCCGCCCCAGCGCACCCATCACCGCACGCACGGCGCCCGACGCCTGCCAGAGCGCCAGTCCTCCGCCGAGCGTCGCCCAAAGTAGTTGTCCGCCGCCAAAGGCCTTGTTGACGGCGTTTGAGATCACCGAGAACAGGTCGGGCGAGACATTCGCCTGGATCTGGGGCGCGATGTGGTCTCGCCAGACGCTCTCCAGATGAAGGAGCCCGCCGAGGGCGATCACGAATAGGAGGAACGGAATGATCGCGGTCAAGATCTGAAACGAGATCGCGCTCGCGTACGTCAGAAGGTCGTGTTCCCTGAAGCCGTCCAGCAAGGCCCGGCTGAGCTCGCGCGCCCGCGTCCCGAGCTGCATGCCACCGCCGAACGCTCGAGCCGCCCCACCGGCTGGCGGCTGCGCTGAAGCGACCCTCCGCGACTTCGACATGACCCCAACGGTACTCCGGCGCATTGGTGCAATCGCTGCGATGGGACTGTTTGATTTTGGCTTGCTAGAGCTCCCACAACAGAAAACGCTCCGCTGGGAGACAGGGGCTTTTGAGGGTGCCGAAGAGAAGAGAAAGAACTCTGGGTCCCGCACTGCGGCGACTCGGCAGCGTATTGTCCAAGCGCGATGCCGGTGAATGTCCTTCGAGTGGCCGACCGCGTTACGGGAAATGCGATCGAGCGCTTGACGAATGCCCACCATGCCCGCAGGCTGGGCAAGCTCGGGCGCTCAGCGCAGCGCACGCCACCGGACGACGGGCGCCTTTGGGCTGCGGAGGATCCGCCCCCGCGGGCGGGCAATGAGTTCGAGGTGTTGATCGAGGGCGGGGCCTACTTCCCTGCGCTCGAGCAGGCGATCCGCGGCGCCCGGCGCAGCGTGCTGATCGCGGGGTGGTGCATCACGCCGGGGTTTGCGCTCGCCCGCGAAGAGCCGCCGGTGCTGCTGCGCGAGTTACTGGGCGAGGCGGCCGAGTCGGTCGACGTTCGCGTGTTGCTGTGGGCCGGGGCTCCGGTGCCCCTGTTCGCGCCCCGCCGCGCCTCGGTGCGCGAAGGGCGTGATGAGCTCGTGCGCGGGACGCGCATCAAGGCCGCGCTCGACTCGAATGAGCGTCCCATGCACTGTCACCACGAGAAGCTGGTCGTGATCGACGACGAGGTCGCCTTTGTCGGCGGCATCGACCTGACGGACCTGAACGGTGATCGCTATGACACGCCCGAGCATCCGGCGCGTGGACGCATGGGCTGGCACGATGCCGCCTCGCGGCTGCGCGGACCGGCGGTGGCCGACGTCGGCCAGCACGTTGCTCAGCGCTGGCAAGCCGTCACTGGAGAGCGCCTGGAAGCGCAGCCGGCGGACGTGGAGAGCGCCGGCGATATGGAGCTGCAGATCGTGCGAACCGTCCCCGAGAAGCTCTATGACTTCGCGCCGCGCGGCGACTTCCGGATCATCGAGGCATACCTGCGCGCCCTGCGCTCCGCACAGCACCTGGTCTACCTGGAGAACCAGTTCCTTTGGTCACCGGAGATCGTGAACATCCTTGCCGACAAGCTCCGCCGGCGGCCGGCGGAGCTTGTCGGCAAGGATGTTCACGATCTCCGGCGATCACAGGAACTGGTTCTCCAGGTAGACCAGGTGCTGCGCGGAGCGCAGGGCGCGCAGGTACGCCTCGATGATCCGGAAGT
>JAENWU010000167.1 GCA_016649905.1 Thermoleophilia bacterium | reverse complement strand
GTTTCTGGCGGCCTCGGATGATCGCCGTGCGGCGTCCTCAGTCGCCCAAATAGCGCTGCTATTCGGGCTCCCTGCGTCCTGGCCCGACGACCACCGAGTCTCGCCAGATTCCCGGCAACGTTGCCGGTCACACCACTAGGTGGTGATCGCGCCGAGAGATGCCGACGAGACCGTCGCTGCGTACTTGGCGAAGACTCCGCGGTCGTACATCGGCGGCTTCGGCTCGTATTCGGCGATCCGAGTGGCGATCTCCTCGGCGGAGAGGGCGATGTCCATGCGGCGCGAGTCGATGTCGAGGGTGATCTCGTCGCCCTCGCGGATCGCCGCGATCGGGCCGCCCTTGACCGCCTCGGGGGTGACGTGGCCGAACATCAGGCCGCGGGTCGCGCCGGAGAAGCGGCCGTCGGTGAGCAGCGCGACGCTCTCGCCAAGGCCCTCGCCGACGATCGCCGCCGTCACCTGCAGCATCTCCCGCATGCCGGGGCCGCCGACCGGGCCCTCGTTGCGGATGACGATGATGTCGCCGGGCTTGATCTGCTGCTCCTTGACGGCGCGGAAGCACTCCTCTTCGGACTCGTAGACCCGAGCCGGACCGGTCTGCTTGCGGCGCTCGGTGCCGGCGACCTTGATCACCGCTCCCTCGGGAGCGAGGTTCCCGTACATGATCGCCAGGCCACCTTCGGCCTTGACGGGGTCCTCGAGCGGGCGCACCACTTCCTGGCCGGGCGCCTCGATGGCCGCTTCGGCTACCTCGCCGATCGTCTGGCCGGTGATCGTGATCGCGTCCTCGTGCAGGATGCCCTTTTCGGCGAGGCGCTTGATGATCACCGGCACGCCACCGGCCGCGTAGAGGTCGGTGGCGATGAAGCGACCGCCGGGCTTGAGGTCGGCGTAGAGCGGCGTCGCTCGCGAGATCCGCTCGAAGTCGTCGAGGTCGAGGTCGATGCCGACCTCGTGCGCGAGCGCGATCATGTGCAGGACGCCGTTGGTCGAGCCGCCCGAGGCGCAGACGCAGGCGATCGCGTTTTCCAGCGACTCGCGGGTGATGATCTTGCTCGGACGCAGGTCGTCGACCAGCACCTTCAGCACCAGCTCGCCGATTTTCTCGGCGACGGTCTGCTTGTCGTCGTCTTCCGCCGGCACCATCGCCGAGCCGCCGGCGCTGACCCCCAGCGCCTCGAAGGCGCAGGCCATCGTGTTCGCGGTGAACTGACCGCCGCAGGCGCCGGCGCCGGGGCTGGCGACGCCCTCCAGCTCGTTCAGTTCCTCGTCGGTCATGTCACCGGCGTTGTGGGCGCCGATCGCCTCGAAGATGTCGAGGATCGTGACGTCGCGGCCGTGCCAATGGCCGGGGGCGATCGAGCCGCCGTAGAGGACCACGGAGGGGACGTCGAGCCGGGCCAGCCCCATCGCGCAACCGGGGATCGTCTTGTCGCAAGCGCAGAGGGCGACGATCGCGTCGAACTGGTAGCCGCGGGCCATCAGCTCGATCGAGTCGGCGATCACCTCGCGGCTGACCAGCGAGGCCTTCATCCCCTGGGTGCCCATCGTCACCCCGTCGGAGACGGCGACGGTGTTGAACTCCATTGGCGTGCCGCCGGCAGCGCGAACTCCCTCTTTGACGTGCTCGGCCAGCGCCCGCAGGTGGAAGTTGCAGGGCATCGCCTCGGTCCAGGTGTTGGCGATCCCGATCGTCGGCCGGCTCAGAGCGTCGTCGTCGAAGCCGATCCCCTTCATATAGGCGCGTGAGTGGGCGCGGTCGGGACCGTCGAAGACGGTCGCCGAGCGAGGACGGGGAAGCTTCGTCGCGGTGCTGCCGTTCGTGCTCATAGGACAAATCTATTCATCGCGGCAAGTCCGGTTCCTCGTTGGCGCGGCTGGTGAGCTCGAAAACGTCGACTGGGCCGGGCCCTTTGCCGAGGTCACGGAGTCCCGCACCCACCGCCACGGCGGCGACCTTGCGGGCCGCGGCGGCGGCCTGCAGCGGCTCGGCGCCGCGGGCCAGGAACGCCGCCAACGCCGAGGAGTGGGTGCAGCCGGAGCCGTGGGCAGCGCCGCCGGGATGGCGCTCGCCGGGTATCTCGACCAGCTGCTCGCCGTCATAGAAGAGGTCGACCAGCTCCTCGCTGTGACCGCCGGTGACGACCACCGCCTGCGGACCGAGGGCGAACACCTGTCGAGCAAGGTCCTCCTGGCTGGCCCCCTCCCCCAGCCCGGTCAGTTCTCGGGCCTCGGGGATGTTCGGGGTGACGACAGTCGCCATCGGCAACATCCGGACGATCAGGGTTTCCCGGGCGTCAGGCTCGAGCAGGACGGCGCCGCTCTCGGAGATCATCACCGGGTCGACGACGACGGGCGGATCGCCGTCGACGACGAGCGCAAGCGCAGCGACGACCCCCTCAATCGTTTCGGCGCTGCCCAACATTCCGACCTTGACGGCATCGATACCGATGTCCTCGGAGACCGCCGCGATCTGAGCGATGATCATCTCCCCCGAGACCGCCGCGACCGCCTCGACCCCGACCGTGTTCTGCGCCGTGATCGCGGTGATCGCCGTCATCCCGTGCACGCCACAGCGTGCAAAAGCCTTCAGGTCCGCCTGGATCCCGGCGCCGCCGCCGGAGTCCGAACCGGCGATCGAGAGGACAGCGGGAATCGGTCGCGTGCTCACGGCGCGGAGCCTAGCCGGCGCCACGAGTCTGCATTTGCGCGCGCATACCGTGCTCCAGAACAGACTCGCGCTCATGGGGCGCTCAACAGGGTGCGCGAGTACGTGCCCATCGGCGAGCAGCTGACGTAGCCGAGGGCCTCGAGGCGGGCGAGGGCGCCGGCGGTGTCGGGGCCCGGAAGGCCGAGCGCGGCGGCGACGCCGTCGCAGGTCCCCTCCCCCGCCTCGACCGCGGCAAGAACGGTGGCGAGGGCCTCGTCGAGAGGCGGGCCGGCGCGCTCGATCCGGCTGGCGCCGGGCCCTAGCATCGCGTCGAGCACGTCCTGGGCGTCGCGGACAACGCAGGCGCCCCCGGCGAGGAGGTTGTTGGGGCCGGCGGAGGCGCGCGAGGTGACCGGACCGGGGACGGCCCCGATGTCGCGCCCAAGGTCGGCGGCGAGGTCGGTGGTGATCAGCGCTCCGGAACGAGTGGCGGCCTCGACGACGACGGTCATCCCGGCCAGGGCGGCCATGATCCGGTTGCGCGCCGGGAAGGTCCAGCGCCATGGCGTCGCGCCGGGCGGGAACTCGGAGAGCACCAGGCCCTGTTCGCAAATCCGCCGCCAAAGCGAGCGGTGCGCCGCGGGGTAGGCGGTGTCGGGACCGCAGCCGAGGACGGCGATCGTGCGGCCGGCGGCGTCGAGGGCGCCGCGGTGGGCGCAGGCGTCGATCCCGAAGGCCAGGCCGCTGACGACGATCATCCCGGCGCCGGCGAGGTCACGACCGAGGTCGCGGGCGATCTCACGGCCGTAGGAGGTGGCGCGTCGGGCACCGACGATCGTCACCGTCCCGAACGGCTCGAGGCCGTCGAGCAGGCTTGGGTCGCCGCGCCCGATCAGCGCCCAGGGGGCGTCGGCGGCGTCGCGCAGGTGGGCCGGATAGAGATCGCCGTGGCGGCAGCAGGCCCAGCACTGCGCCGCCACCAGCTCTTCGTCGAGGTGGCGGTCGGGCATCGCCTCCACCCGAGCGAGCAGCTGGGCGGCGACCTTGGGCGCGGCCACCTCGACCAGGTCCTCGTTGGAGAGCCGCAGCAGTTCCGGTGACCGGGAACCCGGCTCCCCGGTCGCGATCCGCTCGACATAGGGGCCCAGCGACGAGAGCAACCAGGAACGACGCAGGCACTCCGGGCAGGCGCGGGGCTCAGCCACGATCCCGCCTCCGCAGTTGCAGGGCCTGGGCCATCTGCTCCTGGCCGATTGCCTCGATCCCGGCGAGGTCGGCGATCGTTTGCGCCAGCCGCAGCGCCCGGTCGTGGGCGCGGCCGCTGAGTCGCTGGCGCGCGTAGAGCTCCGCCAGCAGCGCGCCCGCCGCCGGCTCCAGCGCGCACTCCCGCGCCTCCCCGGGCGTCATCTCAGCGTTGCACCGACCGGGTCCGAGGCGATGCTCCTGGCGCTGACGCGCCGTCGCCACCCGCTCCCTCACCGTCGCCGAGGCCTCGCCGGGACCGCCGCCGATCTCCGCCGCGCTGGGTTGGCGGACCGCGGCGAGGATGTCGATGCGGTCGGCGAGGGCGCCGCTGAGCCGGCCCTGGTAGCGCTGGACCGCGACCGGCGCGCAGCTGCAGTCGGGGTCGGCTTCGCCGCGCCCGCAGGGGCACGGATTGGCGGCGGCGACGAGCATGAACCGGCAGGGCAGGCTGCTGCGGCCGCCGGCGCGGGCAATCGAGACCTCGCCCGACTCCAGCGGCGCCCGCAGCGCCTCGAGGGCGTCGCGGCGGAACTCGCAGAGCTCGTCGAGGAAGAGGACGCCGCGGTGGGCAAGGGTCACCTCGCCGGGCCGCGGTGGGGTGCCGCCGCCGACGAGCCCGGGAGCGCTGATCGTGTGGTGGGGAGAGCGGAACGGCCGACCGCCGCCACGCGCGGCGGCAAGGCGTCCGCAGGCGCTGGCGATCCGCGCCACCTCGAGCGCCTCGACCGCGGCCAGCGGCGGCAGGATCGAGGGTAGGC
>JAENWU010000122.1 GCA_016649905.1 Thermoleophilia bacterium | reverse complement strand
CTCGAGCTGGCGCACCACGACCTCGGCGCCGCAGCGCTCGCAGCGCCCGTCGACGACCTGCTCGTTGGCGAGCACGGTCTGGTCGTTGGGACACCACTTGACCGCGGCCTCCTTGCGGTAGGCGAGGCCGGCCTCGAAGAGCTGCAGGAAGATCCACTGCGTCCAGCGGTAGTAGCGCGCCTCGTGGGTGCCGAACTCGCGCGACCAGTCGATCGAGATCCCCCACTCGCGGAACTGGCGCTGGAAGGAGGCGATCGAGCGCTCGGTCGCGACCCGCGGCGGCTCGCCGGTTTTGATCGCGTTGTTCTCGGCCGGCAGCCCGAAGGAGTCGTAGCCCATCGGGTGGATCACCTCGAAGCCGTGGCGGCGGCGGAAGTGGGCGATCGCGTCGCCGACCGCGTAGCACTTGAGATGGCCGACATGGGGCTCGCCCGAGGGGTAGGGCAGCATCTCCAGCACGTAGGCCTTCGGCTTGCGCTCGTCGAAGCCGGCCTGCCCGGGGTTGGCGACCTCCCAGGTCTTCTCCTCGGCCCAAACCCGCTGCCAGCGGGCCTCGATCGCCCGCGGCTCGTAGGTGGCGCGCTCCTCGCTCATAAGCAGGCGATCTTATGAGCCCAGCGATATTCCCGCCGACGGGCCGAAAACATGCCCTATACGGCGCGTTTTCGGCCCATCGGCCCCTATTCCGGGAACACGATCGGCTCGGAGACCGGCGAGAGCGCTTCGAGGATGTGGGGCCAGACGTAGACCTCGATCGTCGCCGAGAGCAGCAGCACCGGGATCGCCAGGGCGACGGTGACCAGCGTCGCCGCCAGCAGCTGGTTCCACTCGCCGCGACGGCTGGCGATCAGCCAGGCGGCCAGTGGCAAGAAGAGCGCGGTCAGCTCCGGCAGCGCGTGCGGCAGCACGCTGAGGATCAGCTCGAAGCGGCTGATCTGCAGCTGATAGGCGATCGTCGAGCCCTGGAAGCCGAGGTAGAGCGCCTGCGTGCAGAGCGAGAAGAGGGTGACCGCGGCGACGAAGAGGATCGCCAGTTCGCCGGCCTTGACGTGGATCCAGCGCGAGAAGCCGGTCCGCTGGGCGGCGGCGATCGGCATCGAGGCGCCGGCGATGAAGCCGGCGATGCAGGCGGTGCCATGGAGGGCGAGGACGAGCGAGTTGCGCCAGAGGATCGGCAGCAGATCGTCGGGCTCGGAGGAGTGCGTGAAGCCGGCGAGATGGATCGGCGTCAGGTCGGGGGTCAGCAGGCCGGCGACGAACCAGGTGGCGGTGAGCAGCGATAGCGCGATCGCGACGCTGAGGGCGATCCAGCCGCGCAGGACCTTCCACGGGTGCTCGCTCCAGGCGTCGAAGGTCTCCCGCGTGTCCTGCATCCCGTGCGAGAGCACGTGCTCGTTGGAAGCGCTCACGCTCATCTATCGGCAGCAGAACAGTTGTTTCAAGTCATCGATTTTTGGTACAAGTCCTCCATGCGGCGATCTGGGGGGCTTGCGGCGGGTCTGGTCACCGTCGTCGCGCTGCTCTGCGCCGCGGCCGCCGCGAGCGCGGAGGCCGCCTCCCGCTACTCGTTCGCCGACAGCTGCCAGACGCTGCGGGTCGGCGGCGGCGCGGTCAACCGCTCGGGCCTGGGCTACGGAGTCGGCGGCGCCGCCGGCCAACCCTTCTTCATGAAGGCGTCGGCGCTCGGCAGCTACCTGCTGAAGGGGAGCGACGGGAAGTTCCTCGCGAGCGGCTCGATCGGGCCGCTCGGCAACGGCACGCTCGCCGCTTCCCAGGCCGGCCCCGCGACCGACTGGGCACTGCAGGAGTCCGGCAACGGCTTCACCCTCACCAACGTCGGCAACGGTCGCGCGCTCGCGGTGGCCGGCGACGGCCGCCTGATCCAGTCGACCGGCCAGGGGGCGGTCTTCCTCCCCGAGGCGGCCGCTGACTGCGCCTCCTTCCCGGAGATCGGCCTCGAAGCGAGCGGGACGCCCTGGACCGGCGCCACCCCCTACGGGGAAGTCGAGGGGACGATCGACGCTCACAACCACGTCACCGCATATGAGTTCCTCGGCGGCGACGCCCACTGCGGCGAACCGCGGAGCCGCTACGGCGTCGAGGCGGCGCTGGTCGACTGCCCCGACCACTACCCCAACGGCGCCGGCGCGGTGCTGGAGAACGTCCTCTACGGCAACCCCGTGCGCACCCACGACCCGATCGGGTGGCCGACCTTCAAAGATTGGCCGGCGCCGGAGTCGCTGACCCACGAGCAGACCTACTACCGCTGGATCGAGCGCGCCTACCTCGGCGGGGTGCGGATCATGGTCAACGATCTGGTCGAGAACGTCGCCCTCTGCGACGTCTACCCGATCAAACACAACAGCTGCCAGGACATGGACAGCATCCGGCTGCAGGCGCGGCGGATCCACGAACTCGAGGAATACGTCGACGCCCAGTCGGGCGGCCCCGGCCTGGGCTGGTTCCGAATCGTCCGCAGCCCCTTCGAAGCGCGGCGGGTGATCAACGAAGGCAAGCTCGCCGTCGTCCTCGGGATCGAGACCTCGGAGATCTTCGGCTGCGGCGGCTCCGAGCAGCAGCCGCGCTGCGACCGCGCGCAGATCGTCCGCGGCCTCGACGAAATCGAGGCGATGGGGGTCGCCTCGCTCTTCCCGATCCACAAGTTCGACAACGCCTTCGGCGGCGTTCGCTTCGACGGCGGCAGCTTCGGCGTCGCGATCAACGCCGCCAACGTGAAGCAGACCGGCCAGTTCTGGCAGATCGAACCCTGCACCGGGCCCGAGTCCGACAACGAGCAGACGACCGCTGTGCCCGGCGAGGCGGGGATCATCGGTACCGGCCTGGTCGGCCTGCTGCCGAAAGGGGCGACGCCGCTCTACCCGCCGGCGCCGCACTGCAACGCCCGCGGCCTCACCCCGTTGGGCGAATTCCTGATCGAGCAGATGATCGACCGCGGACTGATGATCGAGCTCGACCACGAGGGCGAGAAGACGGCGAAGCGGGTCCTGGATATCGCCGAGCAGCACGGCTACTCCGGCCTGATCGCCTCGCACTCCTGGAGCGACTCCCACCTCTGGTCGCGGATCTACCGGCTCGGCGGCTTCGCCGAGCCGATCACCTCCGGCGCCGAGAGCTTCATCGCCGAGTGGCAGCAGCTGCGGGCCGCCTCCAACCCCCGCTTCCACTTTGGGATCGGCTTCGGCGCCGACGCCAACGGCTTCCACGCCCAGCCCTCGGCGCGCGGGGCCGACAAGCCCAGCCCCGTCGCCTATCCGTTCAAATCGCTCGACGGCCGGGTCAGCTTCGACCGCCAGGTCTCCGGCCAACGCACCTGGGACGTGAACGTGGATGGCGTCGCCCAGTACGGCCTCCACCCCGACTGGATGGAGCAGCTGCGCCTGCTCGCCGGCGCTCCGATCGCCGACGACCTGATGAACGGCGCCGAGGCCTACCTGCAGACGTGGGAGCGGGCGGTTGGCGTCCCCGGCCCCCACTGTCTAACGCCTCCCAAACGGCTCTCCCCTCGCGGCTTCGGGGGGCTGCGCCTTGGGCGCGACCCGCAGCAGACCCTGCTGGCGGCCGGGCAGCCGACCCACCGCGTCGCCCGCACCTACCGCTGGTGCACGAGCGGGCGCGGCAAAGCACGCGGTGCGCGGCGCGCCGGCGCCGCCGCCGTCTTCGGCAGCGGCGGACAGGTCGAGTTCGTCGTCAGCACCGTCGCCGGAAAGGGCAAGCCGAAGCGGGTGAAGAAACTCGGCCCCGGCCTCTTCGTCAAACGCAAGGGCGGCGGCGGCGACCGGATCTGGGGCTACCGCAAGGGCAAGCTGCGCTTCAGCGCCGTGGCGACCCCGCGGATCGCGCGCAAGGCGAAGCTGGTGAAGGCGGCGCTCCGCGAGTCGGGTCTCGGTTAGTCGCTACGCGTCGGCGCCGGGCTTCTGGCGCCCGAGCAGGTACTGCATGATCACGACACGCGCAGTCATCAGAGTCTCACCGCTGTCCTGAGCACGTTCGGCGCTCTTTGCGTGCGCCTCGAGAACCTCTTCAAGAGCCCGCTCCAGCGTTCCCACCACTTCCAACCAGCCCTCACCGTCCAGTTCGAGCGGAGAGCGACTCAGATGGTTGTCGGACAGCTCTTCGAACTTTCCTTCGGCAAGCGAGCGGCTGGTGTCCTCGGAGATGAGGCGCAAGATGTTCGCCGTGATCGGATACCGATCTTTCGGCTCGATGTGGTCCCACTGGACAGCGTCCAGCATCGCCCATTGCGAAGCGCGGTAGATGTGTTCGGTCGCGCCTCGTCTTTGCACTGTGTCGATCAGCTCCACGCAGCCAAGGTCCTTCAAGACTTTGATGTGGTGGGAGACGAGATTCAAACTCACGTCGTCCAGCCGGCGCGTGATTCGAATCGGGCTACTAGGACCCTTGCTGAGGATGTCGAGGATGAGCTGGCGCGTCGGATGCGACAGCGCTTTCAGAAGCCGCGGATCGACCAGCGCCGGTGGGGCTTTCGTCGGCAATTGTTCTCCTCCCAGGATTAGTCAAACGAACTTAAGGCGGAACTATCCCAGACCCTCGATTACCTAGTGAGATTCTTTTAGCCCAACGCCGCTGAGCGGTTGTAGCGGCAATTTGCGAACTCCCGTGACTATGAGTCATTGATTGCGTGAGGCCCCCCTAATAAACCGTCCTCCGCAGGGGCTCGGACCACTCGCACGGCGAGTCGCTTTCGTCCCACGGACGGCGTGACGTTCCTTGTCCCGCGATCGCCTCCGAGCCGCAACGACGAGCGGCGGGGGAGGTGAACGGTTGATGACCATTAAGGGATGCGGGCAGATCTGCCCAGCGCTGATGATCCGCAAGACCGCCTAACAGGCACCCAGGCTGTGGCTCGGCGCCCGCAATTTGGGCGCCGAGCCACTAACCGCTCAGCAGCTTTGGTCTAGAGAAATACTCAACCCTGAAGTAAAGATGACTGATCGTTTAGGGGTACCGGAGCAAAGCGCCCGGTTTTCATTCCCCATCACCCTGAGTTGCGTAGAAAGGTTCAGATGGACATCGACGAGACGGCCGGTCCGATGCGCGGCAACCACGCCCGCAGGCTGCCGATCGAATTCGCCGAACTGCTGACCCCCCCGGTCGAGCACGCCTTGAACCATCCCCTGCGGCGGGAGATCGTGCGGGCCTTGAACCAGAGCGAGGCTGCGCGCAGCGCCGGCGAGCTCGCCACCGAGAGCCTGCCGAAGACGGCGGTGACGCTGATCAACTACCACGCCGGCGTGCTCGCGACCTGCGAGGTCCTCCGCGTCGCCGAAAGCGAACCGAACGGCGAGAGCATCACCCGCCGCTACGCCTCGAACGTCGCCAACGACCCTCAGATCGCCGCGATCCTCGGCGCCACCAAGCCGCTGGACAACCGCGGCGGCTAGTCCGGGGGACCGAGCCGGGCGAAGGGACGTCCGTGGCGGAGGACGCGGACCTCGTGCCCTCGCGACGCCTGTTCGAGGTAGTACCCGAAGCGATTACGGAACTCGTGGGCGCCGACAACGAAAGAAGGCGCCTCATCGACGCCTTCCGCAGTGGAGCTGAGGGGGCTCGAACCCCTGACCTCGTCGCTGCCAGCGACGCGCTCTTCCAGCTGAGCTACAGCCCCAGAGAATTCGTACTCGGCCGCGGAGTTTAGCGCCGCACGCTGGTTGTTTCGCGCCGGCGACAGCCGCAGGCTCAGCATGCCCCGTCCAGCGGCGATCTCGATCGGCAGCAGATAGCACCGGGCGGTGTCGCCGCAGTAGACCGCCACCGCATCAACCTCGCTGTGGTCGTAGGTAGCGGTGACGTATCCACGGGTCGGGGAGTGGTAGGACGATCGCAGGCGGACCGTGATCACGTCGCCATCGCTGGAGCCCCATTTGCACTGAACACGGAGTAGTCGGCCAGCGACCCCCAGCACTAGGTCGTAGCGCTCGTGCTCAGTCAGCGGCTTGAGCACGGACAGCCCCAGCTTCGCCGCCTCCGTGGCGATCGCGAGCTCGGCAACATTCCCCTTGTGATTCGTGTCCACGAACGTATGTTCGCTTGCCGTAGATCACGAATCAAGGCGCAAATACGCCAATAGTGCAACAACTTCGATGCGAGAATCGGGCGGCGCTAGGCGGCGCGCTGCTCGGGGCCCGGGTCCTCGTCGATGTCGAGGATCAGGTTGTCCGGGGCGGTGTGGCGAACCTTGAAGTCGAGCTTGGAGAGGTCCTCGAGCTCGCGCAGGAGGTCGACCGGCTCCTCGAGGTGCATCGAGAGCGTCGCCCGGCCCTCGGAGAAGCGTTCGACGGAGATCTCCGAGGCGCCGAGTTGGCCGACGGCGTCCTCGAAGCCGACCAGCTGGGAGAAGTCGCCGAGGGGGCCGATCTCCAGCCTCACCTGACCCTCGAAGAGGCCGTCGAACTCCTCGCTGAGGGCGGGGGCGTTGCCGTTGGAACCGGCGGGCGCCTCCTCGGCGGCATCGGTCAGCGCTTGCACCCGCTGGCTCACCTCGACCGCCTCGCGCAGCGCTTTCATCCGGATCCGGGTCGCCTGCCCGCGCGCCTGCGCCTGCAGCTCCTCGAGCCGGGCGGTCACCGCGTCGAGCGAGGCGATGCTGCGGTCGTGGCACTCGTTCGCCTCCCGCAGCCGCAAGGTCAGCTCGCGGATCTCGCGCTCGCGCTCGATCACCATGCCGGAGAGCGACGTGGTCTCGGCCTCGATCTCGGAGCTGAGGAGCCGCTCGCGCTCGAGGTTCTGCTCGAGGCCCTTGATCTGCACGTCCTTGGTCTTGATGGTCGCCTCGACCTGGGGCCGGCTGTAGCCGAACAGAGACCGCTTGAGACTGCTCATGCGCGCCACCGTAAGGGGGCCCTCGGACGGTATTTCGTCACATAAGCAACCCGGCGCCCCCGAGGGCGGGCGCGGCGCTCAGGCGCTGGCGGCCGAGGGAGCGTCGGGAGTGTCCAATTCGAGCTCCAACCGCGGCGCCTCACGCCAGAGGTCCTCGAGCTGGAAGCGGTCGCGTGCCTCTTCCGTGAACACGTGCAGAACGCAGTCGAGGTAGTCGGCGATGTACCAGCCGGCGTCGCCGCCGCCATCCACGCCACTCGGCAACAGGCCGGAGTCGTGCTTCACCTGGACCCGCACCTCGTCGACGATCGCCCGCGCCTGGCGCTCGTTGCGAGCGGTGCAGATCGCGAGGAAGTCGGTGTAGGCGACGAGGTCGCGCATGTCGAGGACGACGATGTCCTCGGCTTTTTTCGAGTCGGCCAGTTCCGCCAGACGCCTCGCCAGCGACTCCGAAGAGATTGCGCTCACCGGTACACCCCCTTTTCTTCGATGAACCGCGCCACCGGCTCCGGGACCAGATAGCGCAGCGGCCGCCCCGCGGCGGCGCGCTCGCGCACGGCCGAGGAGGATACGCCGAACTGTGGCATCTCCAGCATCGTCGCTTTGCCCGCGGCGCCGAGGCTGCCCAGCACCGCGGCCACCTCGGTGTCGGAGACGCCGGCGCGACGGGCAATGGCGAGCCGAGCCAGCTCGACCACCCGCTCGGGGTTGCGCCAACTCTCGAGGCCGACGGCAGCGTCCGCCCCCATCACGAACACCAGCTCGGTTTCGGCTCGTTCCTCGGCAAGCATCTGCAAGGTCTCATACGTGTAGGACGGTCCCTCGCGGTCGACCTCCAGCGAGGAGACCGAGAAGCGCGAGTCGTCGGCGGCGGCGAGCCGGGTCATCGTCATCCGCAGTTCCCGCCCCGGGTCGTCGGCGATCCGCTTGTGCGGCGCCTCCCCGGTCGGGACCAGGATCACCTCGTCGAGCCCGAGCTGCCAGAGCGCCTCCTGGGCGAGCGCCAAATGCCCCAGGTGCGGCGGGTTGAAGGCCGAGCCGAGGACGCCGATGCCGCCGGCCGGGGAGCTACTCACGTATCTGGCCGTCGCCGCGGGCGACGTACTTGAAAGTCGTCAGCTCGCGCATCCCGATCGGGCCGCGCGCGTGCAGCTTCTGGGTCGAGTTGCCGATCTCGGCGCCCATCCCGTACTCGAACCCATCCGTGAAGCGGG
>JAENWU010000153.1 GCA_016649905.1 Thermoleophilia bacterium | reverse complement strand
TCGTCGAGGGACCCGACCTGCCCGAGGACCCCGACGAGCTGGCCGCGGTCGCGCTGGAGAACACGATCTTCTGCCGGATCAAGCCGGAGCAGAAGAAAGCGCTGGTCGGCGCCCTCGTCGATGCCGGCCGCTACGTGGCGATGATCGGCGACGGCGTCAACGACGTGCCGGCGCTGAAGCGGGCGCGGATGGCGGTGGCGATGGGCTCGGGGGCGCAGGTGACGAAGGGGATCGCCGACGTCGTCCTGCTCAAAGACCAGTTCTCGCGGCTGCCGGAAGCGGTGGGCGAGGGGCGCCGGATCGCCCGCAACATCCACCGCCTCGGTCGCCTCTACCTGACCAAGACCGTCTACGCGGCAACGCTGATCCTGCTGCTCGCGGTGCCGGGCTTCGCCTTCCCCTTCCTCCCCCGCCACCTCACCCTGGCCGCTTTCCTGACGATCGGCATCCCCTCCTTCGTGCTGGCGCTGGCGCCGTCGGACGGGCCGCTCTACCGCGGCCGCCTGCTGCGGGCGCTGGCCGCCTTCGCAGTACCGGCCGGAGTGGCGATCGCGATCGCGACGATCATCTCCTTCTTCCTCGTCGATACCGTCGCCGGCGCCAGCCTCGAAGCCGGCCGCACCGCGGCGACGACGACGCTGATCGTGCTCGGCCTCGCCTTCGTGCTGCTGCTCGAGCGCGGCCCCGGCCGCGAGCACATCGCGATCCAGGGCTACATGCTGGCAATGGTCGCCGGGCTCGGTGCCCTCTACGCGCTGATCCTCGCCGCCGCGCCGGTGCGGGACTTCTTCGAGATGGAGCTGATGAACGCCACCCAGTGGTTCCTGGCTCTGCTGGCGGCGGCGATCGGGCTGACGATCGCCAGCGCGATCTGGCGGCTGCCCCAAATAGAAGCCCTGGAAGCGCCGGTGGAGACCGGCGAGTCGCCGATGGAGGCGAGCTCTGCGTAGCTGGAACTCGTGAGTCCGTTCTAATGCACGGATAGCGTGCATTTCGACGGTCTCACAAAGCTTCGGGAAGGTTCCGGGCGCAATCTGCTCAGCTTCGAGCTGATCCCGGGTCGTGAGGGAGGGTGGGGCATCCTCCGTACGAGCGGCGTTAGATATTCGCCCCGCCCAGCTTTGCTCGGACGGGCGGGCGAGTCTGCGGGCGAATATCCCAGCGAAGGTAGGAGGATGCCCCACCCTCTCTCAACGCCTGAGGTCAGTCGAGAGCCCCTGACGATTGTCTAGGCGGTACGCCCCGATTTTCGACTCTGGGCCATGTTGCGGCCCGAGTACCGTCCGTAGCGTGCGAGCATGGCGACGACCTTGAATCCGGCCCGTCCCTTTCCCGGCGCCGGCAAGTACCCGCTCGACACGGGTCACTACGACGAGGCGTTCGCCGCGACCGGTACTCCGCGCCCTCCCTACGCGGAACTACTCGACGCGCTCGCGCGGCAGGACCTGGTGGTGCTGCGCGAGCGCGTCCGGTCCAACATCGCCTCGCTCGGACTCAGCTTCGGGCCGGGGCAACCGATCGCCGTCGACCCGGTGCCGCGGCTGATCGAGTCCACCGAGTGGGTCGCCCTGCAGCCCGGCCTGCTGCAGCGGGCCCGCGCCCTCAACGCCTTCCTCGCCGACACCTACGGCGGCCAGCGCATCTTCGACGCCGGCGTCGTCCCGCGCAGCCTGCTCGAGTCCTCCTCGGGATACGAGCCGCGCATGCACGGCCTACTCGATCCCGCCGTCCCCGCCGCTACCGTCGCCGGACTCGATCTGATCCGCGACGAGGAGGGGAAATTGCTGGTTTTGGAGGACAATCTGCGCACCCCTTCGGGTGCGACCTACGCGATCGCGGTGCGCGAAGCCGTCGAGCCGGAGCTCGGGACGAGCACCGCGCCGCTGCCGCTGGACGGCTACGTGGCGATGCTCGGCGAGGCGATCCGCGCCGCCGCCCCCGACGCCAGCACCGAAGCGAGCGCCGCGATCCTCTCCGACGGCCCCGAGAGCGGCGCCTGGTACGAGCACTGCCGGCTCGGCCGCGAGCTGGGGATCCCGGTCGTGCAGCCGCGCCAGCTCGAAGTCGAGCGCGGCCGCCTCTACGCCCGCTCCTCCTCGCGCCAGCGCAGTCAGCTCAACGTGATTTACCGGCGCACCGACGAGGACCGGCTCAGCACCACCGAGGGTGAGTTGACCGCGCTCGGCGAGCTGCTGCTGCCGGCGCTCGAATCGGACCGGCTGCGCTGCGTCAACGCCTTCGGCACCGGCGTCGCCGACGACAAGCTCGCCCATGCCTACGCCGAGAAGATGATCCGCTTCTACCTCGACGAGGAGCCGCTGCTGCCCTCGGTGCCGAGCTTCGACCTCTCCGACGAGGGGGACCGCCAGCGGGCGATGGATCGCCTTGACGAACTGGTGCTGAAGCCGCGCGACGGTTTCGGCGGCCAAGGGGTGACGATCATGTCGCGGGCGACGGCGCCTCAGCGCCGGCGCGCGATCGGCCTGGTGCGGCGCCGTCCCGAGCACTTCGTCGCCCAGGAGACGATCCAGCTCTCCAGCCACCCGACGATCTGCGGCGGCCGCCTGCGACCGCGGCGAATCGACCTCCGCCCCTTCGTCGTCAGCGGCCCGGCGGGACCGGCGGCGATGGCGGGCGGGCTCACCCGGTATGCCCGCGGCGCCGGCGAGATGGTCGTCAACAGCTCCCGCGGCGGCGGCTGCAAGGACACCTGGATAGTCGAGAGCCGGCGCAAAGGCACGCGATGAAGCGCCGCTCACTCGCGTCCCGCCACGAGCGGCCGCTGATCGGTGTGACGACGTCCGAGGTCAGGCCCGCCGAGCGGGTGACGCCGCTGCCCGAGGGCGAGCCGCGCGGACGCGAGATGGCGCTCGGCCTTCCCTACCTGCGTGGCCTCGAGATCGCCGGCGGTCTGCCGGTGGTAATGCCGCCCCTGGAGGAGGAGGCGATCGAGCCGCTGCTGGACCGCCTCGACGGGATCTGCCTCTCCGGCGGTCCCGACCTCGATCCCCAGACCTACGACGCCGAGCCGCACCCCGAGCTGGGTCCGACCGAGCCCGACCTCGACCGCTTCGAGCTGGCGGTCGCCCGCCGCGCCGACGCTCGCGAAATGCCGATCCTGGCGATCTGTCGCGGCACCCAGGCGCTCAACGTCGTCCGCGGCGGCATCCTCCATCAGCACCTGCCGGAGATCTCGACCGAGATCGCTCACCGGCAGAAGACGGCGGGCGACCAGACCAGCCACGCGGTCGCGGTCGAGCCCGAGAGCCGCTTGGCAACCGTGCTCGAGGGTAGTGAGATCGACGTGAACTCGTTTCACCACCAGGCGATCGACCGTCTCGGCGAGGGCCTGGTTGTCAGCGCCCGGGCTCCCGACGGCACGATCGAGGCGGTCGAGGATCCCAGCCGGCGCTTCCTGATCGGCGTCCAGTGGCACGCCGAGACGCTCATCCACCGGCCCTACGAGGCGGCTCTGTTCGCGCGCTTCGTCGACGCTTGCCGAGCCGATAGCGCCGAGTTCAAGCGACATAGCGGGCGCGAGGTAGCGTGAGCGTGGGCTCGGAGACGCTGCCGGCCTGGGCGACTTGGGCTGAGGCGCACGAGCTCGGCCCCTACACCGTCGGCATCGAGGAGGAGGTGATGCTCCTCGACCAGCACAGCTGGGCGCTGGCGCACCGCATCGACAGCGTCCTGCCGCGCCTCCCCCACGACCGCACCGACAGCTTCACTGCCGAGACCCACGGCTCCGCCCTGGAGATCCAGACCGGCGTCCACTCCCGGATCGGCGACGCGATCGAGGAGCTGGGGGCGCTGCGGACCGAGCTGGACGAGACCCTGCGCCCGCTCTCGATGCGGGCCGCCAGCGCCGGCACCCACCCCTTCGCGGTCTGGCAGGAGATCGTCGTCTCCGCCGGCGAGCGCTACCAGTTCGTCTACGGCTCGATGCGCGAGTTGGCCCGGCGCGAGCCGACCTTCGGCCTCCACGTCCACGTCGGCGTGCCCGGCGCCGAGGCGGCGATCTTCGCCGCCAACCGGCTGCGAACCCACATCCCGCTGCTACTGGCGCTCTCGGTCAACTCGCCCTTCTGGCAGGGCCGCGACACCGGTCTCTCCTCGGCGCGCACGCCGCTCTTCCAGGCCTTCCCTCGCGTCGGCATCCCCCGCGCCTTCGCCGACTACGCCGAGTACGTCGAGTCGGTCGACGTCCTGATCCGCTGCGACGCGGTGCCGGAGCCGACCTTCCTCTGGTGGGACGTGCGGCCGCAACCGCGCTTCGGCACCGTCGAGGTGCGGATCATGGACGCCCAGACCAAGCTCGGCGAGTCGGCCGCGATCGCCGCCCTGGTGCAGTCGATCGTCCGCGCCGAGGTCGAGGGCGAGGACCACCTGGAACGGTCGATGCCCCAAGAGGTCCTCGCCGAGAACCGCTTCCTCGCTGCCCGCGACGGCATGGACGCCGAGATGATCGAGCCCGAACTCGGCCGCCGCGTGCCGGCGCGCGAGCTGCTGGCCGACCTCGTCGCCGTCTGCCGCCCCCACGCCAAGGCGCTCGGCTGCGCCGACGAGCTCGAGGCGGTGCTGACCCTCGGCGACCGCACCGGCGCCCAACGCCAGATCGAACAGGCGCGGGCACTCGGATCGCTGCCGAGGCTGGTCGGGATTTTGGCCGCCGACTTCCTCGCGCGGAACTGACCAAGCAGGTCAAGGACGCAGGGAGCGCCGTGTGCTCCGCACACAAGCGACCGAGGACACCGACATGCGCCGGTCAGGCCGTGCGAGGGGCGATCACGAACTGCGTGACTATGAGGTTCGCGGCGAGCTTGGACTCGCCGCCGCGGGTGCGGTCGATCTTGACCTCGATCACGACCGTGTTGCGGCCGACGTGCAGCGGGGTCGCCACGGCGAGGAGCTGGTCCCCGTCGAGGCCGGAGCCGAAGACGTTTAGCTTCAGCTCGATCGTCGTGAAGTCGTAGCCCGGCTCCAGCTGGCGGAAGGTCGCCCAGGCGGCGACGGTGTCGCCGAGCGCCGTCCAGACACCGCCGTGGACGAAGCCGCCGGGGTGCAGGTGACGCTCGTCGACGACGATCCTCCCCCTTGAATGAGTGTCCTCGACCTCCAGCGGCTCGATCCCGAGGTCGCCAGGGAAGCTGCCGGGCAGAAACGCTCGAACGCTCTCCGGCGTGATCGTCGAGCTGGGGTGCGGAGCGTCGCTCATTTTCGGCGCGGACCCTACTCGACGCCGAAGCCGCGGAGACCATAGTCGCCGAAGGGCTCGTCGCGGTCCCGCACCGCTTCCTTGAAGCCGCCCTCGGCGGCCTTGCGGACGAAGCCGTGGCCCTCCTCGGTGTGGCGGGCGATGCCGTCGAAGAAGGTGCCAAGAACCTGGGTCTGGTGCAGGCCCTGCGCGTAGAGAGACTGGTTGACCAGCATCTTCATCATCACCAGCTGGTTGATC
>JAENWU010000114.1 GCA_016649905.1 Thermoleophilia bacterium | reverse complement strand
GCACGAAGGAGCCCGCGTCGGCCAGCCGCTGCACGACGAGCCGTCGCAGCGCCGGCGGCAGCTGCCCCAGGCGCTCGAGGCTGATCGTGTTGCGTTGCGACTCGCCGGAGCCGTCGAGCTCGGCGCCGACCAGGGCGTCGAGGACCTCGGCCTCGTCGCGCAGCAGCGCCGCCGTGCGCAGGACGTTGGCGGCGGCGGCCGGGTGCACCCGCTCGAGCTCGGGCAGCAGTCCGTGGCGGATCCGGTTGCGGGCGAAGGCGGGGTCGGCGTTGCTGGCGTCCTCGCGCCAGGCGAGGCCACGCTGTTCGCAGTAGGCGGTGGTCTCGGCCCGGGTCGAGCCGAGCAGCGGCCGCGCCAGGCGACCGTCGTAAGGGCGCATGCCGAGCAGCGCCCGCCGGCTCGGCGAGGAGGCGAGGCGGTAGAGGATCGTCTCGACCTGGTCGTCGGCGGTATGGCCGGTGACGATCGTCGCCTCCAGCGGCTCGGCCAGCCGCGCCGCCGCCGCGTAGCGGCTGTCGCGGGCCCAGGCCTGGAGGTTGCCCGGCCCCTCGGGCCGGCGCGGGCGCTCGATCGCCAGCTCGACCCCGAGCCCGGCGCAGAGCTCAGCGCAGTGGCGCTCGTCCTCGCCGGCGTCATCGCGCAGGCCGTAGTTGACGTGCAGGGCGCTGACCGCACTGGCGCCGCGGACCCGGACCGCGAGGTCGAGCATGCAAACCGAGTCGCGGCCGCCCGAGAGCATCGCGACGATCGGCGCCGGAGGGTCGATCATGCCGCCCGCGACGACCCGCTCGAACAGTCGCTCGGCATCCATCCGCCGAGTCTAGGAGGACCGGATCCGACCAAGACGAACGCTCCCCCTCGCCTCGCGGTCGTAAAAGCCTCCGCTATCCGGACACAACTACGACCGCCGCACGGTTAGCCGACCCCCGCATCGCGGTCAGTGGAACCCTCGCTTGGTCGAGGCGCCAGCGAAGGTAGAGGGACACCCCCACCCTCCCCCAACGCCCCGTGCTCAACCGAGAGGGGGCCCGCGAAGCACCGACCCCGAATCGCTCAGCTCGCGGCGCGGACGACGAAGAGCTCGGTCGGCGCCGGGAAGCCCTTGAGACTGACCTGGCCAATCGGCTCGAGCCCGAGCTGCTCGCGGCCGGCGATCGCCTCGGCGACCCGGTCGGTGACCAGGACCTCGCCGGCGAGAGCGCGGTTGACGACCCGGTGGGCAAGGTTGACCTGACTGCCGAAGTAGTCGCCGTCGCGGTAGACGGCGTCGCCGCAGTGGATCCCAACCCGCGGCTGCGGGCGTCGCGAGAAGCGGCCAAGGAACTCGACTGCCCACTCGGTTAGAGAGGCTGCGTCGGGGGAGACGACCATCACCTCGTCGCCGATCGTCTTCACGATCGTCGCCTCGCGCGGCAGCGTCGATTCGACCGTGGCGACGAAGTTCTCGACCACGTCGAGCGCCTCGATGTCGCCCTCCTCCTCGGTATAGCGGGTGAAGCCGGTGAGGTCGATGAAGCAGAGGGTGACGTTGACCTGGCCGAGCTCGATCTCCGCCGTGTCGGCGCCCGGTTCGGACTCCATGTGCCCGACCACGTCCTGCTCGATGAAGAAGCGCAGGTAGCGGTTGTGCAGGTACTCGGTCAGCGGCGCCGCCAGCGGCAGGATGTCGGCGGCGAGGTCACCCATCTCCTCCGCCATCTCGAGCTCAGGAACGCCGTCACGGATCAACGGCTCGTGGACATAGAGATGGAAGAGCCGGACCTCGGCATCGGCGATCCGCCGCATCGACTGGGCGTAGACGCGAACCAGCTGCAGGAAGGCGACCAGTGGCAGGCCCGCCGCCAGCACCCGGGCGCAGTGGCGCAGGGCCACCGCGTCCTCCGGGGTCAGGTAAGCCTGGCGCCCTTTCGGCGTGCCGAGGATCGCGAGGATGCGCTCGATCAGCTCCGGTTCCAGGCCGGTGTCACGGGCGATCATCTCGACCGTGACCTCCCCTTCGCCCTCGGAGAAGAGCTCCTCGGCGAAGGCAAAGGCGAGCCGCCCCTCGCGGCCGGCGCTTTTTAGGTCCTCCAGCGAGTAGCCGCGCTCGCGCATCCGCGCCACGACCCTTGCCTGGGCCGCCGCGGTGGCAGTCCAACGGCCGCGGCGGACCGGGACGATCCGCTCCTGCGCCCAGCGTTTGAGCGTCGTCGCGGGAACCCCCGAGCGCCTTGCCGCCTCGCTCAGCGATATGCGCTCGTCGGCCATCGCGACGAGGCTAACCGGAGCCGGGGACCAAACGACGAGCGGGGCGACCCGAAGGCCGCCCCGCTCTGAACCGCTGCTTGTGTCCCGGCCTGCCCTAGGAGGGCATCTCCGACTCTCCGTGCAGCTGCAGGACCTCCAGCCCGTCCTCACCGGTGCGGATGCGAATCGCCTCCTCGACCGGCAGCACGAAGATCTTGCCGTCGCCGACCTCACCCGTGCGGGCGTGTTTGAGGATCGTTTCGACGACGACACCTTTGTCTTTGTCCTCGATGACAATCTCCAGCTTGACCTTCGGCCGGACATTGACGGTGAGGGTCGAGCCGCGGTACCGCTCGACGATGCCTTTCTGGCGTCCCGAGCCCTTGGCCTCGAGGATCGACAGGGACGGGAATCCCTTGTCGAGCAACTCGGCCCGGATCGGCTCGAACGCCTCGTGGCGGATGAACGCCTCTATCTTTTTCATGCGTCCAGGCCCTCCTAGGACTCGGTCGTGGACATCGGATTGACAGGGGCCGCTGCGGGAGTTGACGGTGGCAGTCCGCTACCGAACTGCAGTCCCGTCGAGTACTCGGGCTGCGGGATGAACTGCTCCGGGTATCCATACATCCCGTGCTCGGAGATGTCGAGGCCGGCGTCCTCCTCCTCGGGGGTGACGCGGATGCCAATCGTCTTCTTGAGGATGAGGAAAATCGCGTAGGAGACGACGAACACGCACCCGAACGCGACTCCGACACCCAGCGCCTGGGCGCCGAGCTGGTGGAACGAGCCGCTGTACCAGAGGCCCGGGTCACCGACTTCGTTGAATTCGGCCAGGCGGGGAGAGGTGAAGATCCCGCATGACAGGGTGCCCCAGATACCGGCGAGGCCGTGAGCCGAGGTGGCGCCGACCGGGTCGTCGATGAACTTCTCGATCGTGATTACGCCGAGGACGACGATCACGCCGGCGATCGCGCCGATGATCGGTGCCGCCCAGTACTCGACGTAGCCGGAGGGAGCGGTGATCGCCACCAGACCCGCGATTGCGCCGTTGCCGGCCATCCCGATGTCGATCGTTTTCGAGAGTGCCCACATAACGGTGACCGCAGCGATGACGCCGGCTGCGGCGGCGAGGTTGGTGACGACGACCACTTCGGCGAAACGACCGCCGATCGCCCCCAGGGTCGAACCCGGGTTGAACCCGAACCAGCCGAGCCAGAGGATCAGCACACCGAGGCCGACCAGAGGCATCGAGTGCCCTGGGATCGCCCGTGGTTTGCCGTCTTTCGTGTACTTACCGATGCGCGGGCCAAGTAGCAGTAGAGCCGCAAAGGCACCGGTTGCGCCAATCAGGTGGACCACCGTCGATCCGGCGAAGTCCTGCATACCGATGTTCACCTGCAGCCAGCCGCCGCCGAAGATCCAGTGGGAAAGGATCGGGTAGAGCACGGCGCTGAAGATGACCGCGTAGATGATGTAGGCGCTGAACTTGATCCGCTCCAGCGTGGCGCCCCAGACGATCGCCAGCGAGACGGCGCAGAACACGAACTGGAAGAACATGAACGCGGCGGGACTGATCGAATAAACTTCAACGAACGGGATGCTTTCCCCGGCTTGTTCGATTGACGAGCCGACGTCGAGGAAGAACCCGTGTTCCCCGATTAGCTCGCCGCTGCCACCAAAAGCGAAGGCGAAGCCGCACGCCCAGTAACAGAGCGATGCGATCGAGAAGTTCATCAGGACCTTGGCGACTCCGGCACCGGCGTTCTTGGCCCGGGAGAAGCCGACCTCCAAGAGCAGGAAGCCCGCCTGCATGAACATCACCAGGCAAGCGGCCACGATGACCCACATCGCGTTGATGCTGGCCTCCGGCGTTTCCAATATCGGGGTCGCTTCTTCGGCGCCGAAGGCAAGCCCCGGCACCACCAACGAGGCAATCACGGCCGCCGGGCCTGCGATCAAGAGCCTCTTTTTCATTGATTTCCTCCTAGCCCGCCGGAGGCAGGCTCCGGCGGTCGCGGGTTTGGCGATTCGATTGCCAACCTAAATTCGGCTGGTCAGGCTGTGTTTAGACGGGTGGAGGAAATACGCCGAGCCGGGTTGTCCCGAGTGGAGAGACCGCGCGTAGGAGCAATCCCGACTCGAAAGATCGGATTGCATTAGGGTTGCCTAAAACAAGGCAATTAGGGTGCCCTCAGTAGGCTCCCCTAACTCAGGAGGCATTCGACTCGATGAAGCTCAGAGCAAACCTGGCGGTCGTATTCGCGCTGGCGCTGGCCGCCGCGTTCGCCGCAGGCTGCGGCAGCAGCGATAGCGACAGCAGCGACGAGGCTTCGACCACCGCCAAGGCCGGCGCGGCCGATCTGGCCCCGGTCAAGACCTACCTCACCGACCACTCGGCCGACCTCGTCGAGCAGGTTGGCCTGCTGCAGGAGAACGCCGACCAGTACTACGAGCTGGCCGAATCGGTCGACTTCGACTACGAGCGGCTGCTCGCGGAGCACGGCGGCGAAGTCGCCGAGATCCTCGCCGATTCCAAGGACGTCTTCGTCGTCGCCAACCCCGCCTACGAGCAGATGGAGGGAATCGTCGCCGGCGTGCCGCGGCTGGCCCAGTACGACGTCGACGTCGACGCCGGCTCGGACGCCTCCACCCCGGAAGACGCCGTCTCCTTCAGCCTCAAGACCCCCGACGGCACGACGCTGAAACAGCCGGGCAACCTCTTCTTCCTGACCGAGACGGCGCTCTACGGGACCAACCCCGACCTGCTGGCGAAGGGCGTCGAAGGTGACGTCGACGGCAGCGGCAAGGTCGAGTTCGGCGAGGGCCTGCCCGACGCCAACATCTACAAAGCGACGCTGGACGAATTCGACCGCCAGGCAAAGAGCCTCAACGAAGACGCGGAAGAGTTCGAACCGACCCCGTCCGACGCGCTGACCTCGATCGTGATCATGACCCCGACCATGAGCGAGTACTTCGAAGCGTGGAAAAACTCCCGCTTCATCGCCGGCGAAGGTGCCGAGGAACTGGGCTTCGTCGCCACCTCGCGGCTCTCGGACATCGCCGACATCCTCGGCGGCATCCTCGTCACCTACACGGGGATGGAAGAGATGATCGCCAGCGAGAACCCGCAGCAGGCCAAGCAGACGAAGCAGGAGCTCGAAAGCCTCGTCGCCTTCGCCGCCGATCTCCGCGACCGCGAGGTCGACGGCGAGAAATTCACCGCCAAGCAGGCCGACGCCCTCGGCGCCCAGGCCCAGTCGCAGGCCGAGGCGATCGCCGGCCAGGTGAGGCAGGCTGCGAAACAGCTCGAAATCGAACTCCAGGAAAGCTAGGGAGGGGGCGGTCCAGACGAAGGCGCAACTGCACCGCCCAGCCGGCCAGGCCATCGCCGCGATCGTTTTCGCGGCGATGGCCTTCTTTGGCTTCGCCGCCAGCGGCTCGGCCGAGCCGCCCTGGCAGGCCGCCTACGAGATCCGCGCCGACCTCTTCGAAGCGCAGACCCAGATCCTCTTCGGCGAACGCCGCGGCGCGCCCGTGGTCGAGGCCGAAGGGCGCCTACGGGGACCGCTGCGCCAGGGGCTGGCCGCCGACGCGCCCGCCGAGCTGAAAGAAGTCGAAGCCTCTCTGACGGAGGCCAAGCGCGCCGCCGCCGAGCTCGACGAAGTCGCCCTCGCGGCGGCCCGGGGCGAGGTCGTCTCGGCGCTGCGCCGCGGCGCCTTCGCGGTCGCCGTCGCCTCCGCCCAGCGCCGCGAAGTGGCAAAGGCACGGGCCTGGCTGCAGATCCGCGACTTCCGTAAGACGACCCCCTACACCCGGCCGGGCGTCGACGGCACCACCGCCCTGCAGGGGCTTGGCGCACGCGAAATCAGCCCCCACGAGGCGGTCCTGCAGATCGAAAAGGACCTGCTCGACACCTTCCAGGCACGGCTGCTGACCAACCTCGACGAAGCCGCGCAGGCGGCCGAACGCGGCTTCGACGGCCGCTTCGCCGAATCGTCCGCGATCGTCCTCGGCTACTGGAAGGCGATCGCGCCCGAGTACGGCGAGCAGCGCGGTGCCGCCGAGCGACAGGCCACCACCCGCGACTTCGAGCGGCTCGCCAGCGCAGGCGCCAACGCCGACGCGGCCTCCTTCGAGGCTGCCCGTTCCAGCGTCGAAGCCGACCTCGAGGGTTTCACCGCGGCGCCGCTGACCCCCGACGAGCAGATCAACCGCGCCAGCCAGCTGGATCGATTCCTGGCTCTGGTGCCGAAAGAGTACGACAAGGGGACCAGCGACGGCCAGGTTACGGCGGTCTTCGAGGTGCAGGAGGGCGTCGCCTTCATGGACGGGGTCGAAGCCGCCTTCTCCGACCTCGAGCCGGTGCTGCTCGAACGCGACGAAGACGCGGTCGAGCGGATCAAGGATGACTTGACGACGCTGCGCGATGACGTCGACAGTGCCCAGCAAGGTGGGGCCGTGGCCCCGCAAGAGGAGCTCGACACTGCGGCCGAACAGGCCAGCGCGGAAATCGAACGGATCTCCCCCGAGGAGTGGAGCGAAGGCGGCGACGAAGCCGACTACGAACTCGTCGACATCTCCCTCGACCAGCTCGAAGCCGCGGCCGGCGCCGGCCAGTACCAGACGGCCGAGCAGGCACGGCTCGCGGCCTACGGCTTCTTCGAGTTCGGGCCGGAGCTGAAGCTGCGTGCCTTCGACACCCAGCTGGCACTCGAAATCGAGGGGTTGATCTGGTACGGCGCGGCCGGCGACGCCGGGCTCGCCAAGCTGGTCGCCGACAACGCGCCGGTCAGCGAGATTCGCGAAACCCGGCTCGACCTCGACGAAAAGCTCGCCGATGCGCGGGCGATCACCGGCGACGGCGCCAGCGCCATGACGACGATCACTAATTCAGCACTGATCGTCTTCCGCGAGGGACTCGAGGCGATCCTGATCCTGGCCGCGATCACCGCCAGCATGGTCGGCCCGCGGGCGCCGCTGCGGCGGCCGATCTACCGCGGCGCCCTGCTGGCGATCCCGGCCAGCGCCCTGATGTTCGTGCTGGGAATCCTGCTGCTCGACTCGCTCTCCAAATACGGCGAGAAACTCGAGGCGGTGGTCGGCGTGGTCGCGATCGGGGTCCTCTTACTGGTGATGAACTGGTTCTTCCACAAGGTCTACTGGACCGAGTGGATCAAGGGCCACCGCGACCGCGGCAAGGTCCTGACCGGGGCAGCGCTGGCCGCCGGCGCCGGCGCCGCCACGGTCGCCGGGCTCTACACGCTCGGCTTCACCAGCGTCTTCCGCGAGGGCTTCGAGACGGTGCTCTTCCTGCAGGCGCTGCAGCTCAGCTCCGGCACCGGAGTGGTCCTCGCCGGCGTCTCGCTCGGCCTGGTCCTTACCGGCATCGTCGGCGCCGTCACCTTCGCCCTCGAGCGCAAGCTCCCCTACAAGAAGATGCTGATCGCGACCGGCGTCCTGATCGCCCTCGTGCTGGTCGTCCTGGTCGGCAACACGGCCCGGACCATGCAGGGAGTCGGCTGGCTCTCGATCACCCCGGTCGAGATCGAATTCCCGCTCTGGATGGGAACCTGGCTCGGCATCTACCCGACCGTGGAGACGCTCAGCGCGCAGGTGCTCGCCTTCGTCTTCGTGATCGGCAGCTACTTCGCCGCCGAGTGGATGCGCAAGCGCGAACTGAGGAAGACGATCGCCGCCCACGAGGCCTCGCTCGAAGCGGAGGCCGAGAGCGCGGAGCCGACCGCCGCTGGCAACGGCAATGGCTCCAACGGACACGCCGGGGTAGGGTCGGCCGACGATGCCGTCCCGCCTGCGCCCCGTAGCCTCAGTCGCCGCTGAGGCGATCCTGGTCGGCGACCCCGGCCGGGCGCTGCTGTTGGCGCAGGAGTTGCTCGAGCAGCCGAAGATGAGCAACCACGCCCGCGGTCTCTGGGGCTACTTCGGACGGACCCCGGCCGGGCGCGAGCTGACCGTGCAGGCGACCGGCATGGGTGGTCCCAGCGCGGCACTGGTGCTCGCCGATCTGGCCGAGCTGGGGGTGCGGCGGGCGGTGCGGATCGGCAGCTGCACCGGGCTCCGGGCCGGGCTCGGACCCGGCGACCTGTTGGTGGTGGACGAGGCCCACGCCTGGAGTGGTCCGGGCAGCCGCGAAGGCGAGGCGGTCCTGCCGGACCCGGCCCTGACCGATGCCCTGCGCGATCGCCTTGGCGAGGACGGCCGGCCGGGCTCGGTGGCCAGCCTCGACACGCTCCATGGCGATTTGGCCGAAACCGCCGCGGCCGGCCTCACCGCCGACGCGGCCGACATGCAGACCGCAGCGTTACTGGAGCGCGACCTCGAGCCGCGAACCGCGCTCCAGTAACGCTGCGGTCTGCAT
>JAENWU010000184.1 GCA_016649905.1 Thermoleophilia bacterium | reverse complement strand
TGTGGATCGCGGCCAGGTGGGCCTCGAGCCCGGATTCCGTCGCCCTCCGCTCGACGAACGCGAGCGTGCCTTCGCGCACGAACGGCTCGAGGTCGATCCCGATCGAGCGCATGTTGCGCACGATGTGGCTGGGTGACTCCTCCATCGCCAGGTACAGGCAGCGCTCCCCGCCCTCGCACGTTGCGCGCACGTGCGCCGCCGCCAGGCTCGTCTTGCCGCTTCCCGGCTCGCCGCTCAGCAGCATTGTCGCGCCACGGAAGTAGCCGCCGCCGAGCATGTCGTCGAGCCGCTGCACGCCGGAGGCCACGCGCTCGCCCGACGCCTCGTGCCCGAGTGTGAGCGAGGTCAGCGGGAAGACGGAGAAGCCGTCGGCGTCGATCAGGAAGGGGTACTCGTCGGTCCCGTGAGCCGAGCCGCGGTATTTGACGATCCGCAACCGCCGCGTGGAGGCGTCGCCGTGGGCCTGGTGGTCGAGCAGGATCACGCAGTCCGAGGCATATTCCTCGAGCCCATGGCGAGTGAGCTCGCCCGCGCCGCGCTCGGCAGTCACGACCGCCGTCACCCCGCGGTCCTTCAGCCAGTCGAACAGCCGCCGCAGCTCGGCGCGCAGCAACGACTCGTCGGCCAGCGCCCCGAACAGCCCCCCGATCGCGTCCAGCGCCACGCGCTTGGCGCCGACCGCGGTGATCACGTGGTCGAGGCGGATGAACAGCGCCTCGAGGTCATACTCGCCGGCCTCGGCCAGCTCGGCGCGGTCGACGTGAACGTGCTCGACCATCAGCAGACCGCGCTCGGTCAGGCCTGGCAGCTCCCAACCGAGCGAAGCGGTGTTCTCGGCCAGCTCGAGCTCGGTCTCCTCGAAGCTGAGGAATACCCCTGGCTCCCCGAGCTCGGTCGCGCCCGACACCAGGAACTGCAGGGCGAGCAGGCTCTTGCCGGCACCAGGCCCGCCGCACACGAGCGAAACCCGCCCGCGCGGAAGCCCGCCGAAGGTGATCTCGTCGAGGCCGGTTATCCCGGTCGGCGCCTTGGCGAGCGTCGCCGATGCAAGTCCGTCATCAGCCGTGCCGTCGCCCCTGGGCACGCCGGCGGGCAGCGTCATCCTCGGGCGTGGAGCTGTAGCGGCGTGGAGCTGTAGCGGCGAGGAACTCGCAGCGGAGAAGAGTTGAGCAACATGCTGTCTGACCCCTTATGTGGTGTGTGGGGTCAGACAGCACACTGCCCAAGCCCCCGGTTCGTAAGAGCCAGTATCCACCAAGACCCGGAAGACATCAAGTGCCGATGCATCCAGCGTCGTCCGAGCCATGTGCGAATGGCGGCGGCGTTCGGTCCCTGACGATCGGCTACGCGGCAGCCGCGGACACGAACCGGACATGAGCACCACCACCACCCGCAAGCCCCGGGCAGCCAGTGGCGCGGCGTGCCGCTCCCAGGCGCCGAGCCCTTCCGAGCGTGGTTGCTTGACCTGATGGAGCCCCGCCAGCGCTCGCACCAGGACGGGGCGACCGCGACGCGAGTGAACGAGGGAGCAGTGCGCCCTCTCTGCCAAGCTCGGATCGAGACGCGCTCGCCGCAGCCTGGAGCGCCTACACCCGGACCTGGGGCACGCTGCGATGAGAGGGGGCGCGTTCTGTTCCTCCTGGCAGGCCTTTACTGCGTCCTGGCAGGCCTTTACCTGCGCGGCTTTGTGGGTGAGCGTCGCCGCCGGGGGGCGGTTGATTTGACCAGTCGGCGAGGCGTAGCATTTCTGGCGCGCCGGTCGGCCCGGGACTCCCGGTTCGCGTCAGGACCTCGGGTCCGACCGGCGCACTTCAGGCCGCGCAGTCAGCGAACAGGACAGCTCGCTCAACGACGGACGCCGCGCTCGTCACCCGACGCACCTCCTCGGCCCAGTCACGAACGTAGCGCCCGGCCACGGGCGGCACAACCAGCAGCAGCTCGCCCGCCACACGGTCGAAGATCCGACCGCCAACCTCCCGAATGCCCGCGACCGTGCCATAGAAGCGCCGATGCAGCTCATCGGCGTCGCAGGGCGGCGACTGCCGTCCGACCCCAGAGTCGTGCGCGGTGCCGCTGCTGACAGTTATTCGCGTAGTCCGGACGCCGAGCTGGTCGCCCTCACGGTCGGACGAGATGCGTGTGTAGATCCCGGCCGAGCTCCCGTTCCATTTGGGCCTGGGTTCGAGCCAGCTCGATGTGCCCGGCACGAGCCACAGCCCCCCAGCGGGCCCACACGAAGCGCCGGAACACAAGTTCCCGCATCGTGATTCCCGTCCGCTGCGTCAGCCGCGTCGAGATAACCGAAACGACCACAAGCTCCTGAGGCAGACGATCGATTCGATCCCCATCGCCCGGCCGCAGCCGACCGGGGAATCTCCGCAGGGGCTCTGCCTCGGCAAGGGCTACGACTACCCCGAGGTCCGTGAGATCGCTTCAGAGCTTGACCTAACCCTGCACCTGCGGACCCGGGGCGAGAAGATCGAGGCCAAGCGCAGCGACCCTGATTTCATCGCCCGCCGCTGGGTCGTCGAGCGCAGCCACTCATGGCTCAATCGCAACCGCGGCCTGCTGATCCGCTGGTCGAAGAAGCCCGAGAACCACCGGTGTAAGAACCAACCACGTTGTTCCGGTTGAGCTCGGCTAATCGAGCCCCGGGTGGTCTCTTTGCCAGAGAACCGTGAGGTCGCTTCCAATTATAGAAATCAAGCCAGCCCGAAAGGGCGCGGGTTCGCTCGGCCGAAGAGCCATAGATCGCTCCGTAGGCCCAGCCACCAAGCATGGTGCGAATGAAGCGCTCGGCTTTGCCGTTGGTCCGGGGCCGGTAGGGCCGGGTCCTGATGTGCTTGATCCCGAGCACCCGGCAGGCGGCTGCGTGAGCGAACGATTTGTAGGCGGCGCCGTTATCGGTCATCAGGCGCTCGACCTTGATGCCGTAGCCGGCGTAGTGGTGGATCGCCCGCCTCAGGAACCCGATCGCGGTCACCGCCTTCTCGTCCGCCAGTACCTCAACGTAGGCGAGGCGAGTGGCATCGTCGACGCAGACGTGGACGTATTCCCAGCCGGCGCCCTTGGATCCGCGACCTTTGCGGCTGCCGGTGATTCGGTGGCCCGGGCCATTTCTCCCGATCCGGCCTAGCTTCTTGATGTCGATGTGGATCAGCTCGCCGGGCCGGCTCTTCTCGTATCTGTTCGGCGGCTCAGGTGGTTCGAGTCTTGAGAGTTTGCCGAGGCCGATCCTCCGAAGGACCAAAGAAACAGTTGAGATCGGCATGCCGAGCATCTCGGCGATCTCAGCTCCGGTCGATCTGATCCTTCGTAGCGCAGCGATTGCCTCAACCCGGTCTTCGGGGGTCTCGTGGGGGATCCGCTTCGGTCTCGAGCTTCGATCGACGAGACCGGCCTCAGCTTCCGCT
Source organism: Thermoleophilia bacterium (assembly GCA_016649905.1). Taxonomy (GTDB): domain Bacteria; phylum Actinomycetota; class Thermoleophilia; order Solirubrobacterales; family 70-9; genus VAYN01. The sequence continues at coordinate 180 of JAENWU010000184.1, read as the reverse complement.
CGGTAGCGGGCTCGCCATTTGGCGGCGGTCTTCACCGACACCCCGGCAGCTTCAGCTGCCCGGGCGAGGGTCCAGTTTTCATCCTTCAGCCGCCTGACCATGGTCAGGCGGCCCTGGGGCGTCAACGAAGCGTTAGCGTGCACTTCCATCCGGGTGTCTCCTTGCGGCTGGTTGTCAGAT
>JAENWU010000007.1 GCA_016649905.1 Thermoleophilia bacterium | reverse complement strand
GCGGCGCAGCGCGCCGACCTCGTCGACCTCGGCCTGCCCGGTGGCGGCTCGCAGGCGACTCGCACGGCGCCGCCAACGATCGAGGCCGGGAGCGCTACGGAGTCGGTAAGCGGAGCGGAGCGATCCGCTGGCGCTGGCGCGACAGGCGCCGGCTACCTGCACGGCGCCAGGCCAGCCCGATCGCGCGCCGGGAGCGGCGCCCTGCGGGCTCACGCGCGGGTCCCCATGGCGAGGGCTCCGGGCGCGGTTCCCACCGAGGCGACGGCAACGGATTCCATTCACGGCCGCGGGCAGGGGCCCTCGCTACCAGCCGCATCGAACAAGGGACAGCAGACCGCCGCAGCTCACAAAAATGCCGCCCACAGCGCCGCCAAGTCTGAGCATCCGGCCCACCCCACTCACCCTGCGAAGCCCGCGGAGCCGTCAAAGCCCGCGAAAGACACGCACCCGGCGCCGCCGAGCAAAGCGGCAGCGCCTTCGAAGCCCATCGTGACGAAGGGGTCGGAAAAGGCGGCCGGGAAGCCCGCCGCCAACGGCGAAACGCCGGCCAGCGCCAAAAAGGCGACTCCCGCGGCGGCTGCCGGCAAAGCGCCCTGACGAGAATTCCAAACGTCCCCCCACCGCGCGCCGCTTCCTCTGCCCGGCCGCCGCCCTCGCGGTGGCCGTCGTCCTGCTGGCGGCACCGGTCGCGAGCGCGGGCGCCGAGGATGTGCTGACCCCGGTCATCGCCAACGTAATCGCCACCCCGGAACCGGTCCTCGCCAGCGACGGGCGCCAGCACCTCGCCTACGAGCTGCAGCTGATCAACCGCTCCCCGGCCGAGATCGACGTGCGTGGGATCAAGGCGGTGGCCGGCGCCGCTTTCCCTCCCCTGCCCATCGACGAAGAACAGCCCCGATCATGAGTATCCGGTTGACTCCGGTTCGCACTGTGGGCCTGTCGAGAGCTCGCCGGATCGCCGGCCCGGTAGCGAATCCGACTTGGACCCCACTGTGGTGGGGCGAAAGTCGGCTGCGCCGACCTCGCCAGCCCCAGAGGCGTCAGTCCTCGACGGGCTCGGGACCCGGCCTGAGTGGACCGGATACTCACGAGCCCCGATAATCGGCCCCCACTTCACCCCCCAGGGTGCGGCGCTAGACCTCGATCCGCGAACCCATGATCACGGTGCGATCGCGCGGCAGGCCGAAGTACTCGGCAGCGTCGGCGGTGATACGCGAGGTCGCGACGAAGAGGCGCTTGCGCCAGCGAGTCATGCCGGGCGCGTCGCCGACCCGCAGCTCGATCGTGGAGAGGAAGTAGGAGGCTTCGTCAACCTCGAGCGGGCACTCGAGACCCGATTCCGCGGCCAGCCGCAGAAGGCTCGGGACGTTGGGCTCGTCCATATAGCCGAAGCGGGCGCCGACGTGAGCGATCCCGTCGTCGGCGTAGCCGAGCTCGTCGATCTCGAGCCGGTCGGCCGGGGCGATGTGGGGAACGGGCAGGGTCTCGATCGAGAGGATGACCACGTGCCGGTGGAGGATCTGGTTGTGCTCGACGTTGGCGCGCATCGCCAGCGGCGTCGTCGACTTGTTGCGGTTGAGGAACACGGCGGTGCCGGGGACGCGCTGCAACGAGGGCCGCCGCTCGTGCAGCTGGTCGACGAACTCGCGCAGCGAGCCCTCGACACCCTCGCGCCGCGCGGTGACCAGCTCGCGGCCGCGCTGCCAGGTGGTCATCACCGTGAACACGGCGATCCCGATCAGCAGCGGCAGCCAGGCCCCATGCGTGATCTTGGTCAGGTTCGCGGCCAGGAAGAAGAAGTCGACGACGAGGAAGGCACCGCCGCCGATCACCACGAGCCAGAGCGGTTTCCCCCACTGATGGCGGACGATGTAGAAGAACAGCAGCGTCGTGATCGTGATCGTGCCGGTGACCGCCATCCCGAACGCGAACGCCAGCGCCGAGGAGGTCTGGAAGGCGAAGACCAGGGTCAGCACCGAGACCATCAGCACCCAGTTGATCCAGGGCACGTAGATCTGGCCGACCGTCTCCTCCGAGGTCTGGGCGATCCGCAAACGCGGCAGGTAGCCGAGCTGAACCGCCTGGCGGGCGACCGAGAAGGCCCCCGTGATCACCGCCTGCGAGGCGATCACCGTCGCCGCCGTGGCGAGCAGCACCATCGGCACTCGCCCCCAATCCGGGACCAGCAGGAAGAAGGGGCTGGAGATGTTCGCCGCCGGGTCGCCGAGAATCAGCGCTCCCTGGCCCATGTAGTTGAGGATGCAGGCCGGAAAGACGAGCAGCAGCCAGGCCCGCGTGATCGGGGAGCGACCGAAGTGGCCCATGTCGGCGTAGAGGGCCTCCGCCCCCGTGACCGCCAGAACGACCGCCGCCAGCGCGAAGAAGGCGGTCCCGAAATGGCCGGTCATGAAGTCCAGGGCGTAGGTCGGCGAGAGCGCCTTGAGGATTTCCGGCTCGAGCACGATGCCGGAGATGCCGCAGGCGCCGATCGCCAGGAACCAGACGATCATCACGGGGCCGAAGAGGCGGCCGATCGCAGCGGTGCCCAGGCGCTGGGTCGCGAACAGCAGGACGATGATCACCGCGGTGATCGGCACGATCAGGTGCTCCAGCGAGGGCTGGACCACCTTCAGCCCCTCGACCGCCGACAGCACCGAGATCGCCGGCGTGATCATGCTGTCGCCGAAGAACAGCGAGGCGCCGAAGATGCCGAGCGCCGCCAGCGCCAGCTTGGTCCGCTTGCCCCCGGCCACCGCCTGGCGCCTGATCAGGGTGATCAGGGCCATGATGCCGCCCTCGTCCTCGTTGTCGGCGCGCATCACCAACAGCACGTAGTTGAGCGTGACGATGATCGTCACCGCCCAGAAGATCAGCGAGATGATCCCGAAGACGCTCTCCGTGGTGGCGCTGACGGGATGCGGGTCGCTCGGGTTGAAGACCGTCTGGATCGTGTAGAGCGGGCTGGTCCCGATGTCGCCGAAGACGACACCCAGGGCGCCGACGATCAGCGCCGCCTGGGCTGGGGTGCGCACTTTGGCGCTACGGGTGTCGGCGTCGCTGCTCAGGTGGTATCGAATCCCAGAGGGCGGGAGCACCGTACACGGGCGAGGCGGAGGCTCACGGCGACGCTGCCACGACCACCGCGCGGCGCCGGCCCGCGCCTACCTGGATCGGGCCGAGGTTTTTCCGTTGCCGTTGGCGCCGGGTCCGCTGGCGCTGACGACCCGCCGGTCCTCTGGACCGGGCCGCAGGATCAGCACCTCGGCCGGGGCCTTCTGCAGGAGCCAGACCAGATCGTCGCCGGAGAAGCCGGTGGCTCCCGAGGCGCTCGCCGGCACCACAACCCGGTCGAAGGTCTCGTGCTCCAGAAGACGCTCCAGCGCGTGGCGGTAGGAGCGGCCACGCTCGATCCGGGCGTCGACCGCGACGCCCTGGGCGGTGGCGCGCTGTTCGATCGCCTCCAGCATCGGCATCGCCCTGGTCGCCTCGTTGGGGATCGCGCACTCCAGGGGCAGGCTCTTGGGCACCTGGGCCAGGTAGGCGGGCATCAGCGTCGCGTTCTCGGCCCGCGCCAGGCGCAGCGCCGCGTCGAGCGCCCGCCGGGACACCTCGGTGCCGGTGAAGGGCAGGAGGATCTGGTGGATTGCTTCCGGGCGGTCGGAGCGGCGCCCGGGCAACCGCGAACGGGCGATCAGGTAGCCGCCGCAAAGGCCGCCGATCAGCGCAACTCCTATCAACAGATGCTCGATCTCGATCACTGGCCCGCCTCCTTGGAGCCGCGGTGGGCGACGATCCGGACGTCGACGCCCGGTGGAGTCGCTCGCATCAACCGCTGCGGCAGCGGCTCGCGCAGCCGCGCCAGCCCCCGCGGCGGCTCCGACTCGCCGACCATGATGTAGGTGGAGCCGCGCTCGCGGACAAGGCGGGCGACGGCAGCGACGAGGTCATCGTGCTCCTCGATCAAGAGCGTCGCGCCGAGCACCGAGGCGAGCTGGCGCAGCGCCGTCACCTGGCGCTCCTCCTCGCCCTCGATCGGTTTGCCCGGCGGCTTCACCCAGAGCAGATCGAGGTCGGTCCCGAGCCGCTGCGCCGAGCGCCAGGCCCGTCGCACCAGCCGCTGGGAGCTGGGCTGCGGGCGAACCAGGGCGAGCAGCCGCTCTCCGACCGCCTTCGGGGTGTCGGCGGAAAGCTGCCCTTCCTCCCGCGTGCCAAGCGACTCGCCCTGGCTGAAGGTGAGTCGCTTCGACTCGACGTCCTCGGCCACCTGGCGCAGGCTGACCTCGCGCAGGGCGGCGAGGTTCTCGATCCGAAAGAAGTTGTTGAGGGCGGCGTCGATGTTCTCGCCCGGGTAGATCTTCCCCGCCCGCAGACGGGCGATCAGCGCCTCCGGCGTGAGGTCGATGAGAACGACCTCGTCGGCGGCGCCGAGCACGGAGTCGGGCACGGTCTCCCGCACCCGCACCCCGGTCAGCTCGGCCACCTGATCGTTCAGCGACTCCAAGTGCTGGACGTTGACGGTGGAAAAGACGTCGATCCCGGCCCCGAGCACGTCGGCGATGTCCTCGTAGCGCTTCTGGTGGGCGAGGCCGGGAGGATTCGTGTGGGCCAGCTCGTCGATCAGCGCCAGGTCGGGGTCGCGGTCGAGCAGCCCGACCAGATCCATCTCCTCGACCGTCACGTCGCGGATCTGCACGTGGTGCCGAGGCACCACCTCCAGCCCGCGCGCCTGGGCGCTGGTTTCCTCCCGTTTGTGGGGCTCCAGGTAGCCGATCACGACGTCGCGGCCCGCCTCGGCCTCGGTCTGGCCCTCCTGCAGCATCCGGTAGGTCTTCCCCACCCCCGCCGCCATGCCGAGAAAGATCTTGTAGTGGCCGCGGTTCACCTCATCTCCTAAGCCCCCAGCAGGTTGTGGACGACCAGGTCGATCGCTTTGATCCCGATGAAGGGGACGATCAGCCCACCGAGGCCGTAGATCAGCATGTTGCGGCGCAACAACCCGGTCGCTCCGATCGGCCGGTAGCGGACGCCGCGCAGGGAGAGCGGGATCAGCAGCGGGATGATCAGGGCGTTGAAGATCACCGCTGAGAGGATCGCCGATTCCGGCGTGCCCAGCGACATCACGTTGAGGGCGTCGAGCGGCCCGCTGCCTTCGCCGGCCAGCGCGTAGGTGGCGGCGAACATCGCCGGCAGGATCGCGAAGTACTTGGCGACGTCGTTGGCGATCGAGAAGGTGGTGAGGGCGCCGCGGGTGATCAGCAGCTGCTTGCCGACCTCGACGATCTCGATCAGCTTGGTCGGGTTGGAGTCGAGGTCGACCATGTTTCCCGCCTCACGGGCCGCCTGGGTGCCGGTGTTCATCGCCACCCCGACATCCGCCTGCGCAAGGGCGGGAGCGTCGTTGGTGCCGTCGCCGGTCATCGCGATCAGGCGCCCGTCGGCCTGCTGCTCCTTGATCAGCTCCAGCTTTCGCTCCGGGGTCGCTTCGGCGAGGAAGTCGTCGACGCCGGCCTCCTCGGCGATTTTGGCCGCGGTCAGTTTGTTGTCGCCGGTGACCATGATCGTGCGGATGCCCATCGCCCGCAGCTGGTCGAAGCGGGCTTTCATGCCTTCCTTGACGACGTCCTTGAGGTAGACCACGCCGAGCACACGCTCGTTGCGGGCGACCGCGAGTGGGGTGCCGCCCTCGCGGCCGACCCGGTCGAGCCCCGCCCTCAGCTCCGCCGGCGCCCGGCCGCCTTCGGTGGCGATCCAGGCTTCGATCGCATCGCCGGCGCCCTTGCGCAGGCGGGTGCCGTCGTAGTCGACGCCACTCATCCGCGTCTGCGCGGTGAAGGGGACGAAGGTCGGCTCGTGGCCGGCGAAGTCGTGCTCGCGGATGCCGAACCCCTTGGCGAGGACGACGATCGAGCGGCCCTCGGGGGTCTCGTCGGCCAGCGAGGCCATCTGCGCCGCCTCGGCCAGCTCGGCCTCGGCGACGCCCGGCATCGGGATGAACTCGGTGGCCTCGCGGTTGCCGAGCGTGATCGTCCCGGTCTTGTCGAGTAGCAGCACGTCGCAGTCACCGGAGGCCTCGACCGCTCGGCCGGAGAGGGCCAGCACGTTGCGGCGGACGAGGCGATCCATGCCGGCGATCCCGATCGCCGAGAGCAGGGCGCCGATCGTGGTCGGGATCAGCGCGACGAGCAGCGCGATCAGGGTCGTCTCCGAGAGTTCGGTGCCGGCGAAGAGCGCGAACGGCCGCAACGAGACGACGACCACGACGAAGATCAGGGTCAGGGCCGCGAGCAGGATCCCCAGGGCGATCTCGTTCGGCGTCTTGCGCCGCTCGGCGCCCTCGACCAGGGCGATCATCCGATCGAGAAAGGACTTGCCCGGCTCCTGGGTGATCTCGACGACGATCCGGTCGGAGAGGACCTTGGTGCCGCCGGTGACGGCGGAGCGGTCGCCGCCGGCCTCGCGGATGACGGGAGCCGACTCGCCGGTGATCGCCGACTCGTCGACCGAGGCGATGCCCTCGATCACGGTGCCGTCGCCGGGGATCGTCTCCCCCGCCTCGACCACAACGATGTCGCCGCGGGTCAGCTCGGCCGCCGATTTCTCGCCGCCGTCGCGCAGTCGCGCGGTCGTCTCCGTCCGCATCGCCCGCAGGCTCGCCGCCTGGGCGCGGCCGCGGCCCTCGGCCAGCGCCTCGGCGAGGTTGGCGAAGACGACGGTCAGCCAGAGCCAGACGGCGATCGTGAAGCTGAACCAGGCCGGCTCGCTGCCGCCGCCGAGCGGACCACCGCCGAAGACCCGGATCAGCCAGGCGACCGTGGTGATCAGGGCGCCGACCTCGACCACGAACATGACCGGGTTGCGAAGCTGGACCCGCGGGTCCAGCTTGCGGACCGACTCGAGCAGGGCGGGACGGACGATCTCGGGGTCGAGCAGCGAACGGGCCTGCGTTTCGGTGGTCATCTGATCGGGGCTTCCTTGTCGAGGGCGATGTTGAGCTCGAGGACGTTGACTCCGGGCTCGCCGAACAGGCCGAGGGCGCGGCCGTCGGTATGGCCGGAAATCAGCTCTTCGACCTGGCTGAGCGGGAGATCGCGGACGGCGGCGATCCGATGCGCCTGGATTCGGGCGTTGGCCTCGGAGATGTGCGGGTCCACTCCGGAGGCCGACTGGGTGACCGCGTCGACGGGGACCCGGTCCTTGGTGAGGCTCTGGTCGTAGGGCTTCTCCAGAGCGACGTATGCGGCGAGGCTTTCGCGCACGGTTTCGCGCGCTTCGACGCTGTTGGGGCCCTGGTTGGCGAAGAAGGTGACGTTGCCGGAGTAGCCGGTGGCCGAGGGCCGGGGCTGGAAGTAGGCCTTGTCAGGAGCCAGCACTTCTTCGCCTTCTTCGTCGAGCACGGGGTCGCCGTTTTTGTCGAGCACCGGCCTGGAGAAGGACTGGCCGATCAGGCTGGAGCCGACCACCTGCCCGTCGACGCTGACCAGGGAGCCATCGGACTTGCCTGGGAAGGCGACCTGGGAGATCCCGGTGATCGCCAGTGGGTATGCGAGCCCGAGGGCGACGGTCGCGAGGACCATCGCCAGCAGGCCAGTCAGCAGGTCCTTCCGCATCAGAACAACCTCGTGGTCAGGCTCTGGACCACCGGTCCGAGTAGGAGGGCGGGGAAGAAGGTGAGGGCGCCGACGAGGATCACGATGCCGACGAGGAGGACGACGAAGGTCGGGTTGTCGGTGCGCATCGTCCCCAGGCCGGCCGGCGAGACCCGCTTGCCGGCGAGGGCGCCGGCGACGGCGAGGACGAGGACGATCGGCAGGAAGCGGGCGCCGACCATCACCGCACCGCCGAGCAGGTCGGCGAAGGTGATCCCGTAGGCGCCGACGTTGCCGGGTGCGTTGGGCTGGATGAAGCCGGTGTAGCCGGCGAAGGCGGAGCCATTGTTGTTGGCCTGCGAGAGATAGGCGTAGAGGGTCTCCGAGAAGCCCTGCGGATTGACGCCCGCGTAGAGCGAGCGTTTGCCCGCGTCGGTCGCCGAGGCGAGGCCGGCCGAGAGCAGGACTGCCAGTGGCGTCACCAGTACGGCCATGGTGACGAGCTTGATCTCCCGCGCCTGGATCTTCTTGCCGAGGTACTCGGGGGTGCGACCGACCATCAGGCCGCCGATGAAGACCGCGAGGATGACGTACATGAGCATCGAGTAGAGGCCGGTGCCGACGCCGCCGAAGATCACCTCGCCGAAGCCGAGGTTGGCGAATGGGACGGCGCCGCCGAGCCCGGTCAGCGACTCGAAGGCGGAGTTGACGGCGCCACAGGAGGTGACCGTGGTGACCGCCGTCCACAGCGAGGAGTTGGCGATCCCGAAGCGCTGCTCCTTGCCCTCCATGTTGCCGCCGGTGGAGCCGTCGAAGGCGTGGGTGTGGAGCCCGGCGGCGTGCTGGGCGACGGTGCCGTGCTGCTCGGCGAAGTAGACGACCGCGACGGCGACGACGAACAGCGCTGCCATCGCCCCGAAGATCGCCCAACCCTGCCGCTGGCTGCCGACCATGCGGCCGTAGGTGTAGGTGAGAGCGGCGGGGATGATCAGGATCAGCAGCATCTCGACGAAGTTGGTCAGGCCGCTGGAGTTCTCGAACGGATAGGAGGAGTTGACGTTGAAGAAGCCGCCGCCGTTGGTGCCGAGCTCCTTGATCACCTCCTGCGAGGCGACCGGGCCCTGGGCGAGGATCTGGGTGCCGCCGGTCAGGGTGTGGACGACCGTTGAGTCGGCGAGGTTCTGGACCACGCCCTGGGAGGCAAGGAACAGGGCGCCGAGGATCGAGATCGGCAGCAGCACGTAGAGCAGGATCCGCACCAGGTCCTGCCAGAAGTTCCCCAGGGTCGCCGCGGAGCGGGCGGCGATGCCGCGGATCAGCGCCGCCAGGACCGCGATCCCGACCGCGGCAGAGACGAAGTTCTGCACCGCCAGCCCAGCCATCTGGGCGAAGTAGGTGAGGGTCGTCTCACCCCCGTAGTACTGCCAGTTGGTGTTGGTGACGAAGGAGGAGGCGGTGTTGAAGCTGACATCCCAGGGGCCGGAGTCGAAGCCGCCGGGGTTGAACGGCTGTACCCCCTGGGTGCGCAGGATCGCGTAGAGGAAGACCCAGGAGAACAGCGAGAAGACGATCAGGCTGCGCGCGTACGCCTTCCAGTCCTGGCCCTGCTCGTCGGGCCGCACGCGCAGGGCCTTGTAGGCGAGGCGCTCGATTGGCCCGACGATTGGGGTCAGGAAGACGCGCTGGTTGGAGAGGACGCCGGCGAGGTAGATGCCGACCGGCTTGACCAGGGCGAGGAGGACGGCGAAGAAGACCGCAATCTGCAGCCACCCTTGCGCCATCAGAGTTTCTCCCCGCGCAGCAGCGCGTAGACCAGGTAGACGCAGACCAGGGCAGCGACGATCAGGCCGAAAAGGTCGGCGCCGGAGAGGCTGGCGAGCGGCAGGGTCATATCCGGTCGATCAGGTCGATCGCCCAATAGAGGAGGGCGAAGAGTCCGATCGCGATCGCGATCGCGAAGGCGTCGGCGACGGGACTGCCACCACCGGGAAAGATGTCCGCCAGAGGAAGGAGCGAGAGCACGGGTCGATCATCGGCCCCGCCTCGTCAAGGCCGCATGAAGTTCCGCCGCCCCGGTATACAGATCGTGTGAAGACCTGACGAGGCTCCGGCGCGGTCAGGCAAGGACGCAGGGAGCGACGTGTGCTGCAGCACGCGAGCGACCGAGGACGCAGCATGACCGCGCCGGAGACCGTCAGGCGGCGAAGCGGTAGCCGATCCCCGGATCCGTCTTGATGTAGCGGGGGCCGTCGGGGGGCTCGATCTTGCGGCGCAGGTTGGCGATGTGGGCGCGCAGGACCTGGAAGTCGTCTTCGTACTCGACGCCCCAAACCTCGACCAGGAGCGCCCGGTGGGTCATCAGCCGGCCGCGGTTGCGGGCCAGCACCCGCAGCAGACCGAACTCGGTCGGAGTCAGGTGGACCGGCTCGCCGTCGCGTCGAACGGTGCGTCCGGCGAGGTCGATCTCGAGGCCCTCGGCGACGATCTGCGGCTCCGCCCCCTCGGGCTGCGCCCGCCGCAGCAGCGCCTGCAACCGGGCGACGAGCTCGCGCGGGCCGAACGGCTTGGTCACGTAATCGTCGGCGCCGGCCGCGAGCGCCTCGACCTTGCGGTCCTCCTCCCCCACCGCGGAGAGGACGAGGATCGGCATCTCGCTCCACTCGCGCAGCCGCCGGGTCAGCTCGACGCCGTCGATGTCGGGGAGCATCAGGTCGAGGATCGCCGCCTCCGGCGGTTTCACCGCGGCGCGGTCGAGCGCCTCCTCCCCCGTGCTCGCCGTCACCGCCTCGAAACCGGCGTCGCGCAGGATCACTCGCAGCGCCCGCAGGATCTGCGGCTCGTCGTCGCAGACGAGGATCCGCGGCAAGGCGCTCATCCGCCGTTCCCCTCCGCCGCGAAGCTGACGACGAAGGTGCTGCCCTGTCCCGGCACCGACTCGACCGCGATCTCGCCGCCGTTGGCCTCGACGAAGCCCTTGGCGATCGCCAGTCCGAGCCCGAAGCCGCGGCCGGGCCCGTCGGCGCGCCGGTAGAAGGGCTCGAAGACCCGCGCCCGCTCGGGCTCGGGGATGCCCGGCCCCTGGTCGACCACCCGCACGACGAGCCGTCCACCGGTCGTCCGCGAGCGGACCAGCACCGGCCGGCCGCCGCCGTGGCGGACCGCGTTCTCGAGCAGGTTGGCGAAGGCGCGCTCGAGCTGGGCGGCGTCGCCTTCGAGTGCCGGCAGCTCGGCTTCGAGCGCCAGCTTCACCTCGTCGGGGCCGGCGCCGACCGACGCGCGCGCGGCCTCCAGCACCCCGGCGAGGTCGACCGGCTCGCGCCGCGGCTCGGCGTTGCCGGACTCCAGCCGCGAGACGTCGAGCAGGTTCTCGACCAGCCGCGAGAGCCGCTGACCTTCCTCGACCACCGCCTCGCTCAGCTCGTGGCGCTCCTCGCTGGTCACGCTCGGCGAGTCCAGCGCGGCGCCGGCGGCGATGATCGAGGTCAGCGGCGTGCGCAGGTCGTGGGAGACCGAGCGCAGCAGCGCCGTCTTCAGCTCGTCGCTGCGGCGCAGCGCGCCCGCCTCGATCGCCTCGGCCTGCATCCGGTCACGCTCGGCCGCCGTCTCCCGCAGCTCCCCCAGCAGTTGGTCGGCCTGCTCGCGACGGCGCTCGGCTTCGGCGGTGCGAGCCCGGGCCATCTCGGCCAGGGCGCTGCTGGCCACGGCGACGATCGCGAAGACGACCAGCGCCACCCCGTCGCGGTCGGCGGCGATTTCCAGCCGCCCGGTCGGCGGGATGTGGAAGAAGTTGAAGGCGAGCGCGCTGAGGACCGCCGTCAGCAGCCCGAGGCGCCAGCCCCAGGCGGTCGAGATCAGCAGCACCCCGGGCAAGTAGACGACACCGAGCGAGACGACCGGCGCCACGTCCTTCAGCGGGTAGACAACGAGGGTGCCCGCCGCCACCACGGCGACCGTCGCCAGGACCCCCCAGCCGAATGGCGGCGGCTCGGTGCGGAGACCGAGTGACGGGCTCAGCCGTTGCATCGACCCAGCGTATGCCAGGACGAGCCGCCGCCCGCTAGAGCCAGCCCGAACGTTTGAAGCGCACGTAGAGCAGCGAGCAGATGATCAGGATCACGGCGATCACCAGCGGGTAGCCGTAGCGCCAGTGCAGCTCCGGCATGTTGTCGAAGTTCATCCCGTAGATGCCGGCGATCGAGGTCGGCACGGCGAGGATCGCGACCCAGGCGGAGATCTTCCGCATGTCTTCGTTCTGGCGCACGGAGACCTGGGTCAGGTTGGCGTGCAGGGCACTCCCGAGCAGGTCGCGGAAGCCCCCGATCCGGGACTCGACCCGTCGCAGGTGGTCGTGGACGTCGCGGAAGTACTCGGCGAGGCCGTCGGGCACGACCTCGAAGTGGCCGCGGGCGATCTCGTCGACCACCCCCGACAGCGGCGCCACCGCCGTGTGGAAGTCGAGCACCTCGCGCTCCAGCTTGTAGATCCGCTCGGCCGGGTTGTGCCCGTCGCCGGAGAAGACCTGGCGCTCGACTTCCTGGATGTCGAGGTCAACTCCCTGGGCGGCTTCCTCGTAGCCGTCGACGACGTGGTCGAGGATCGCGTAGAGCACCATCCCGACCCCGTGGCGGAGGAGATCGGGGCGCCGATCGATCCTTTCCCGCACCGCGCTCAGCTCGCCGGCACCGTGACGCACAGTGATGATGAAGGTCGGGTGGACGAAGAGGAGCAGCTCACCGACGTCGATCACCTCGTCGGTGTCGACGTAGCGAGCGGTCTTGACGACGACCAGCAGGGTGTCGCCGTAGAGCTCGACCTTCGGCCGCTGGTGGGCGTTGATCGCGTCCTCGACGGCGAGCTCGTGCAGGTCGAACTCGTCGGCGATCGCCTGGAACTCCTCGGCCGAGGGTTCGACGACCCCGAGCCAGACGAAGGCGTCGGTGTCCCGGGCAGCCCTGCCGGCCTCGTCGAGGGGCAGCTCTCCCTCGCGACGCTGCCCACCCTCATAGACGGCACAGTTGACGATCACGCTCGGAGTATCCAGGAGCCGCCCGCTGTCATCACGACCACTAGCGCTTGCGGCCGAGCTCGTCCTCGTGGCGCTGTGCCCAGAGTGCCGCCTGGGTCCGATCGGTGACGCCGATCTTCTGGAAGACGGCGGAGAGGTGGTTCTTGACGGTCTTCTCGCTGATCCCGAGGCGCAGGGCGATCACCTTGTTGGCGTGACCGGAGGCCAGCAGCCGCAGCACCTCGGCCTCGCGCGGTGAGAGCGCGGCGCCGTCGCCGGCGCTCTGGCGGCTGGCGAGCACCTCGCGCGCGGCGCGCGGGTCCAGCGGCGACTGACCTGCGGCGGCGGCCTGGACGCCGCGGATCAGCTCGTCCGGGTCCGCGTCCTTGAGCAGGTAGCCGACCGCCCCCGAGTCGAGCGCGTCGACGATGCGGGCCCGGTCGGAGAACGAGGTGAGGACGACGACTGGTATCTCCGGCAGCTCGCGGCTGATCCGGCGGGTCGCCTCGACACCGTCCACCCCGGGCATCGAGAGGTCCATCAGGACCACGTCGGGTTCGGTCTCGCGGGCGCACTCGACCGCATCGGCGCCGTTCGAGGCTTCCCCCGCGACCTCGATGCCGGAGGCCTCGAGCAGCGCTCGCAACCCAGCCCTGAAGGTGGGATGGTCATCGACCAGACAGACGCGAATCACTCGATCGGTACCTCCGCTCGGATCTCGGTGCCGTCGCCTGGCTGCGACCGCACTTCGAAGTTTCCACCGGCATCTTCGGTCAACGACTCCAGCGCCCGCAGCCCGAAGTGTCCCTGTGGGGCCAGCGAGTCGGGATCGAAGCCGCGACCGTCGTCGCGCAGGACGATCATCGCCCGGTTCTCGCCACGCTCCACCGTCAGCGTCACCCGCGCCGCCCCGGAGTGGCTGACCACGTTCCGCATCCCCTCCTGGGCGATCCGGAAGAACAGCGACTCGACCTCCGGGGCCAGCCCCAGCGAGTCGTCGAGCTCGAGGTCGACGGCGATGCCGCGCCTGCCGACGCCCTCGGCGAGGTCGGCCAGGGCCGGACCCAATCCCTCGCGGTGCAAGGTCGGCGGGTAGATGTCGACGAGGACGTTGCGCAGGCTGCGGGTGAGCTGTCGCCCCGAGTCGGAGATCCGCCGCAGCCGGCGCGCCGCGTCGCCTTCGCCGCGCGCCTCGGCGCCGCGCGCCTCGGCAGCAACCGAGAGGGCCAGGCCGTTGATGTCCTGGACGACGCCGTCGTGGAGGTCGGCGGCGATCCGTCGCCGCTCGCGGTCGGAAGCGTCGACCGCCGCCTGCAGGTACTCCTCCCGCTCCTGGCGAGCCCGACGCACGTTCCCAGCGAGGGCGCGTGCGAGCGGCAGGTTGACGAGCCAGAGAATCAGCAGGCCGCCGAGCAGCGCCGGGATGAAGGCAACCGTCAGTTCGTGGCTGGTCTCGCTGATCGCGGCACTCGGCCGGTAGGACTCGAAGACCAGCGGCCGGCCGTCGGGCAGAGCGACCCCCATGTACACCTCCAGCAGCTCACCGCGGCCCCGCTCGAAGCGGTTCTCCGGCGCTTCGAGACTGCTGACGTGGGCCTCGATGCCGTCGCCGCGAAGGATTTCGCGCTTGTCCTCCTCCAGCGGGAAGCGCTTGCCGATCAGGCGCGGCTCGTCGGAGTAGACGATCCGGCCGCCGGGGGTCCAGAGCTTGATCCTCTCGATGCCGGCGCTTTCCAGGGTGCGCTGGTTCAGGCGCCGGCGGAACTGGGCGATCGCCGCCGGGTCGCCGCGCACCAGAGCCGGGGTCAACGCCGGTTCGACCAGGGCCGCGGCGGTCACCTGGGTCAGTTGCTTGGCCTCGTCCAGGGCCTCGTCATGGGCGATGGCACGAAAGGCAAGGACGGCGATCACGCCGATGACGAGCACGCTGAGCAGCCCCGAAAGAGCGAACTCCAGCACCGTGAACCTGCCTCTCATCAACACCAGATTCCCCTTGATCGAGCCGTTTTACGAGGTCCTAGGACCTATTTCCCAGTTGGTGGAGGACCAAATCCGGGGAAGATGTGACAACGAAAGCCGAGAACGAAACCGAGACGAATAGGAGTCGATAGTCCGATGAAGAGAAAATGGTTCACCCCCATACTGGCGGCTGGAGCCGTGGCGATCCTCGCCCTGGCCCTGGTCGGCGGTCCCGCCGCGGCGAAGTCGCGCAACGACGGCAGACACAGCTTCCACGGCACCGTCGCCAGCATCGCCAAAAACGGCGGCGCCCTGACGATCAACCGGACGGGCGGCTCGCAGGTCCGTTTCGTGGTCCGCGCCTCGACCACCTACGAGCACATCTCCGGTCTCTCGCAGCTCTCCAAGGGCACGCCGGTCGAGGTCAAGGCCGTCGCGTCCAACGGCAAATGGATCGCGACCAAGATCGAGGCCAACCCCGGTGGCAGCGGCGGCGGTCACGGCGCCGACGACCCACCCGGTGACGATCACGGCAGCGGCGGCCACGGCTCCGACGACTGAGCCGAGCTGGAAGATCCCCCGGTAGGCCCGCCTCCCCCGGCAATCTTGCCGGGGGAGGCTTCTCACAGAAGACCTCCCCGAGCTTCCTCTTCATTAGGGTTACCAAATTAGGTTTCCCTAAATGACTTCTAGGAGGTTCTGTGAGTTCTCGGATCACCCGGCACCGGCTCAGCGTCCTCGCCCTCGCCGGCGCTACCTGTTTGCTGGTCGCCGGATGCGGCGGATCGGACTCGTCGTCCTCCTCGGGCTCGGGCGGTTCGCTGACCCTCTACAGCTCCCAGCACGAACCGATGACCGAAGCGCTGGTCGCGGGCTTCGAAGCGCAGAGCGGAGCCAAGGTCGAGGTCCGCTACGGAGAGGACGAGGGGCTCGCCAGCCAGATCGAGCAGGAGGGCGACGCCTCCCCCGCCGACCTGATCCTGACCGAGAACACGCCGCCGCTGGAACTGCTGGCCGGTAAGGAACTGCTGGCCGAGGTCGAACCCTCGACCCTCGGCGAAGTGCCCTCGCGGTACAACTCGCCGTCCGGCCACTGGGTCGGAGTCGCCGCGCGTGAGACCGTGATGGTCTACAACCCGGAGCTGATCGCCGCCGACGAACTGCCGGCCTCGATCCTCGACCTCGCCAAGCCCGAATGGCAGGGCAAGCTGGCGATCGCACCGTCGGAGCCCGACTTCGTGCCGATCGTCAGCGCAATCGAGAAGCTCGACGGCGAAGCGGCCGCGAAGTCCTGGCTCGGTGGCTTCGCCGCGAACGCCAAGCGCTACAACGACAACGAGGGGATCATCGCCGCCGTCAACGGCGGCCAGGTCGCCGCCGGGATCATCAACCACTACTACTGGTTCGAGGCCGCCGCCGAGGAAGGCACGGACAAGATCCCCTCCAAGCTCCACTACTTCGGCAACGAAGACCCGGGAGCGCTGGTCAACGTCTCCGGCGCCGGCGCGCTCGAGTCCAGCGGCGAGCCCGAGCTCGCCCAGGAATTCCTCGCCTACATGGTCGGCGAGGAAGGCCAGACCGCGCTCACCGAGAGTGGCGACTGGGAGTACCCGCTGAACAGCGCCGTGCCGCCGCCGCCGGGGCTGAAGCCGTTCGACAGCCTCGAACCGCCCCAGGTCAGCCCGTCCGATCTCGGCGACGGCAGCGCCCCGGTCGAACTGATGCAACAGGTGGGCCTGCTCTAGGCGATGGAGGCGGCGAGCGCACAGCGCAGCGGAGCCGCATGGCCGGCGCCTTTGCGCTGGGCGCGACAGGGCCGCGGGCGGGCGCCCGCGGCCCTGCTCGTCGTCTCCACCGTCGTCGCGCTGCTGGCTCTGGCGCCGGTCGGCTTCCTCTTCGACCAGACGCTTTCGATCGGTTGGGATGAGGTCCAGCGGCTGCTGTTCCGCTCCTACGTCGGCGATCTGCTCGTCAACACGACGACCCTGGTCGCGGTCGGCACGCTGGCCTGCACGATCCTCGGCGTCGCCGTCGCCTGGTTCGTCGAGCGCACCGACCTTCCCGGCCGCCGCGTCTGGGCGGTGCTGGCGGCGCTGCCGATCACCGTTCCCGCCTTCGTGACCAGCTACAGCTGGGTCTCGATCACGCCCGCCGTGCAGGGCTTCTGGGGGGCAGCCGGGATCATCACCCTCGCCTACTACCCGCTGGTCTACCTGCCGGTGGCGGCGGTCCTGCGCGGCACCGACCCGGCGTTGGAGGAGAGCGCCCGCTCGCTCGGGATGGGGCCGTGGCGGACCTTCTTCCGGGTCACCCTGCCGCAGACGCGGGTCGCCCTGCTCGGCGGCATGCTGCTCGTCTCGGTCCACATGCTGGCCGAGTTCGGCGCCTTCGCGATGCTGCGCTTCCAGACCTTCACGACCGCGATCTACGACCAGTACAAGCTCAGCTTCGACGGCGCCGCCGCCTCGATGCTGGCCTCGGTCCTGGTCCTGCTCTGCCTGGTCCTGCTCGTCGCCGAGCTGGGGGCTCGCGGGCGCGGGCGCTACGCGCGGGTCGACTCCGGCTCGGCGCGGCCGCCGACGACCGCCAGACTGGGACGGGCCCGGTGGGCGGTGGGCGGTGGCTTCCTGGCGCTGATCGGGCTCGCCCTCGGCCTGCCCCTGGTCACCCTCGTCTACTGGGTCGCGACCGGCAGCAGCGCGGCTGAGTTCGACCTCGGCGCGGTCCTGGCCGCGACCGGCACCTCGCTGAAGCTGGGCCTCGGCGCCGCCGCCCTGACCACCCTGCTGGCGCTGCCGATCTCGGTCCTCTCGGTGCGCCACCCGAGCCGCGCCGCGACGCTGATCGAGCGCGCCACCTACATCCCCTTCGCGCTGCCGGGAATCGTGATCGCGCTGTCTTTGATCGTCCTCTCGCTGCACTACCTCCCGGCCCTCTACGGGACGACGCCGCTGCTGATCCTCGCCTACTCGATCCTCTCCCTGCCGCTCGCCGTCGTCGCCACCAGGGCGGCGCTGGCGCAGGCGCCGCCGCTGCACGAGGAGGTCGCCCGCTCGCTCGGCTGCCGGCCGATCCAGGCGATGTTCCGGGTCACCCTGCCGCGCATCCTGCCCGGGCTCGGGGCCGCCGCCGCGCTCGTCTTCCTCGCCACCGTCACCGAGCTGACCGCGACCCTGCTGCTGGCGCCAATCGGGACCGAGACTCTGGCGACGGAGTTCTGGGCGAAAGCCTCGTCCCTCTCCTACGGCGCGGCGGCCCCCTACGCTGCCCTGATGGTCGCGATCTCGGCGCTCCCCACCTACCTGCTGACGCGCCGCCTCGGCGGCGTCGTCCGACCGGCGGGCGAACGATGAGCGGCGCGGCGTCGCTCTCGGTCGCCGGCCTCAGCAAGTCCTTCGGCGACTCGTCCGTCCTCACCGGCCTCGACCTCGAGGTTCCGGCCGGCAGCTTGACCGCGGTCCTCGGCCCCTCCGGCTGCGGCAAGACGACGCTGCTGCGCCTGCTGGGCGGGTTCGAGCACGCCGACGCCGGCTCGATCCGGCTCGGCGAGCGGGTGCTCTGCGACGAGCGCACCCACCTCGCCCCCGAGCGCCGGGCGATCGGCTTCGTCCCCCAGGAGGGAGCGCTCTTCCCGCATCTCGACGTCGCCGCCAACGTCGGCTTCGGCCTCTCCCGCGCGCAGCGGCGCGGCGGACGGGTCGACGAGCTGCTGGAGCTGGTCGGCCTCGGCGCGATGGCCAAGCGCCTGCCCCACCAGCTCTCCGGTGGCCAGCAGCAGCGGGTCGCCCTGGCGCGGGCGTTGGCCCCGTCCCCCGCGGTGGTGCTGCTCGACGAGCCCTTCGATGCGCTCGACGCCGGCCTGCGCGCCCAGGTCCGCGGCGAGGTGCGATCCGTCCTCCGCGAGGCCGGCGCCACCGCGCTGCTCGTTACCCACGACCAGGAGGAGGCGCTCTCCCTCGCCGACCGCGTCGCCGTCATGCGCGATGGCCGAATCATCCAGTCGGCGGAGCCGCAAGCGGTCTACCGGGACCCGGTCGACGCCGCGGTCGCCCTCTTCGTCGGCGAGGCGGTCCTGCTCGACGCCGAGCTTGCCGACGGCAACGCCGATACCGCGCTCGGTCAGATCCCGGTCCGGGGGGCGCTCGCCGACCAGCGCCAAGCGGTCGT
This sequence comes from Thermoleophilia bacterium, assembly GCA_016649905.1. GTDB lineage: Bacteria > Actinomycetota > Thermoleophilia > Solirubrobacterales > 70-9 > VAYN01. The sequence goes on along the minus strand of JAENWU010000007.1, from coordinate 25,656 downwards.
GATGCTGCGCCCTGAGCAGATCTCCTGCCACGAGCGCCTGCTCGATGGATCTCCGCGCGGCCGCGTCACCGCTGCCGAGTTCTTCGGCCACGACGCCTCGGCCCGGATCGCCGTCGGCGACCGCGGCGGACCGATCACGATCACCGCGCGCTGCGCCGGGCACCGCCTCCCCGAGGTCGGCGACCAGGTGTCGATCGTCGTCGAGGGCTCGGCGCTCGCCTTCGCGGCCACAGGAGCGCCGGCGCCCGCTGGCCTCCCCCGGACCGCCCGCGCGGCCCTGGTCGGCTAGATGATCTAGGCGGATTCCTCCAACAGCCGCGCCTCCCGCAGGTCGGCCTGGCGTTTGAGATGGGCTTCCTCGGCAGTGACGACCCCGAGGTCCTTCTTCGTCACCGAGAGGTAGACGACCAGGACGAGGATCGTGACCAGGAAGATGACGCTGGTCAGGATCGTGCCGAGACCGAGGCCGGTTTCTTCGACTGGCTGGGACAGGTAGTCGCCGATCGAGGCACCCAGCGGCCGGGTGAGGATGTAGGCGATCCAGAAGGCGAGGATCGCGTTCAGCTTGAAACGGAAGTGAGCGATCGCGCCGGGTGGTGACGATGGTGTGGACCGACAGCGTCCTCTCGCTCCGGTACCAAACCGCGAATACGAGGGCGAGGGCAGCGCTGAAGAGGATCGTGGTCGTCTGTAGTTCGACCCCGGCGTTGTCGACCAGGTTGTCGGTGATCAGGGTGCCGACGACGCTGATCAGGACGACCGCCAGCCAGTAGACCCCCGGGATGCCCGAGCCCGACCGCTCGCGGGCCTCGTCGGCGCGCCAGAACCGGTCGAAGGCGGCCTCCTCACTACCGGGCGCAAAGCCTGCGCCTTCGTCGCTGACGGCGACCTCCACCCGGCCCTCGCCCACTCTCATCGAGATCTCGATCCGGCCGCCGGGGGGACCGTGCACCACCGCGCAGAGGGCGAGCAGCAATTCAAGCCGGATTCCGGCGCCGGTCGCACCTCGCCGATGCCGGGCTGGGCTTCGGCGACGGCGCGGGCGCGCTCGTCGTCGGTGGTTCGCAGCAGGTAGCCGCTGCCGGCCTGGCGCCGCAACTCTGCCAGCGAGCCCTGGTAGGCGACGCGGCCTTCGCGAACGATCGCGACCCGGTTGCAGAGTTCTTCGACCTCGGTGAGCAGATGACTGGAGAGCAGGACCGTCATCCCCTGGGCGGAGAGGTCCCGAATCAGGTCGCGCATGTCGCGCATCCCGCCCGGGTCCAGCCCGGTCGCCGCGGCGTGCCGTGGTTCGCGTCCCAGGCGACCTCGGCTCCGCCGAGCAGACCACCGTCGTGCTTCGGCGCGACCCGCAGCGTGTAGGTCGGCTGCCCCGCCACGTCGGAGGGAACCGCGCCGCTCAGGTCGGCGTGCTTTTCGACCCTGACGATCTCCTTTTCGATTTCAGGCAGCGCCGGGATGCCCTCGGCCGCAGCGGAGTCCTTGCCGTGCTCTTCGGGCAGGGCGCCTTCGTAGACGGTTGATGGCGAGCAACCTGCGAGTCGAGATGCGGGGCTCGATCCTGAAATAACTCTGACACCTCGCGGACCTCGCCTCCGTCGCCGCCGCCGCGCCCTAGCTTGAAGTCCGCGGGGCCCCGCGCCTAACCGCGCGGTGCAGGATCGCCAGCGTCGCGATCGGGCTCAGCCACCACGCCGGCAGATCCAGAGCGGCGATGAGGGCGGTCGCCGCGAGCATCGCGACGATGCCGAGGGCAACCCGCCAGTCATCGCCGACGACGAATTCCCAGATGCCGAGCCAAAAGCCTCGCATCGTCAGCTTGGCTCCGGCGTCAGCTGCGAACGCCCGCCGCGCAGGTCGCGGACGATCAGCCAGGAGGCAGCGAAGATCACCAGCGCCAGCACCGGCAGGGCGGCGTCTCCCCCGGGCCAGGCGGCACCGGCGCCCTCTGCCCCCCAGAAGAGCCCGAAGGTCGTCAGCAGGACGCCGACGACGAACTTCATCGCGTTCTCGGGCACCCGCGCCAACGGCGCCCGAGCGACCAGTCCGACCGCCAGCACCGCGACCACGGCGAGCGCGGCCGCGAGCGCCGCCAACGGAACGTCGTCCTGGTTGGCGCCGAAGGTGAGCACGATAAAGGCGACCTCCAGTCCCTCCAACAGAACCGCTTTGAAGGAGATCGCGAACGAGTAAGAGTCGAGCCCCTTCTCCAGGGCGGTGCGCCGAGCGGCATCGGTCTCGTGCTCGAAGGCCGCGGTCTCGTCATGAAGTGCCTTCGCCCCACCGGCGCGCAGGATCGCCTTGCGGAGCCACTGCAGACCAAAGACCAGGAGCAGACCACCGACGACGACGCGCAGGACCTCGAGCGGGAGGACCGTGAGCGCCGGTCCAAGCGCCGCAATCAGGACCGCAAGGGCGACCGTCGCGCAGGCAACGCCAAGAAGGGTCGAGGACCACTTGCGGGTGCTGCCGACTGCGAGGACGATCGTGAACGCCTCGACCGCCTCGACCGCGCAGGCGAGGAAGACCGAGGCGAAAAGACTGAGCTGCGCACCACTCATCGCTCCAGGCTAGGGATACCAGTGACCTGTCGTGCCCGCCTACTGCGGCAGCTCAATCACGCTTCGAGAGGGCCTCGTCGAGGTTGCGGACGAGCGCATCGACGATCCGCGGATCGAACTGGGTCCCCTGCCCCTGTTCGAGCAGCTCCACCGCGGCTATCACGCTCATCGCCGGTCGGTAGCAGCGGTCGCTGAGGACAGCGTCGAAGACGTCAGCGACCGCGGTAATCCGACCCTCGAGCGGGATCTCCTCGCCGCTCTTCCCGTGCGGATACCCGCTGCCGTCGAAGCGCTCGTGGTGGGTCAGCGCGATCGTCGCGGCCATCTGCAGCAGCCGGCTCTCGGATCCGGAGAGGATTTCGTGGCCGATCAGGGTATGCCGCTGCATCGAGGTGCGCTCGTCGGCGCTCAGGGGGCCGGGCTTGCGGAGGATCTCGTCGGCGATGCCGATCTTGCCGACGTCGTGCATGGGCGCCGCGACCCGCAGCAGCTCGACCTCGTCCAGATCAAGCTCCATCCTCTCGGCCAGGAAAGCGGCGATCACCCCGATCCGGTTGACGTGCTCGCCGGTCGAAGCATCGTGGAGGTCAATCGCCCGGGCCAGGCGGTCGACGGTCTCCTCTCGCGAGAGCCGCAGCTCGTCGATCGCCTGCCGCTGGGAGACCGCCAGCTCGTCGCGCAGATGGACTTCCTCCTTCTCGGCGGTGATGTCGATCGAGATGCCGCCCACCGCCGAGATCTCAGCCTGCTCGTCGACCAGCGGGAACTTGATCGTCTTGAAGATCTTCTCGACCCCGTCGATCGAGATGCGTTCCTCCGAGTTGAAGGAAGGCCCCCCCTCGAAGATGCGCCGGTCCACCCGTCGGGTGCTCTCGGCGGCGACGTCATCCATGAACGCTCCGTCGGTCTCGCCGACCACACTGCCGCGCTGCAGCCTCGCCAGCTCGTCGGCCTTGGCGTTCGAGACGACGTAATGATGCGTGGAGTCCTTCGCGTAGATCGGGAACGGTGCCTTGTCGATGATCGTCTGAAACGACTCGCGCAGGTTGCGGTTGTGTGCCGACTTGGCGATCTCGAGGCGGCGCCAGCGCAGAGCATTCACCACCGTGATCAGCAGCTGCCCGGGCCAGAACGGCTCCACCAGGTAGCCGTGAACGCCGAGTTCAAAGGCCCTGTCGGCGACCTCGGGGTTGTCCTCGTTGGTTGCCAGGATCACTGCCGTGCCGGGATACTCGACGAGGATCTCCTCGGCCAGCGCCAAGGCCTGCTCGCCGGCGGCGTGCACGTCGCAGAGGGCGAGCTGAAACGGCCTCTCGGCGAGTCTCGACCGGGCCTCCTCGACGTTGCCGGCGAACTCGCACTCGTACTGGCCGCCCAGCGCCGTGCGCATCGTGCCCAGGATCTCGGGCCGGTCGTCGGTGACCAGGATCCGGGAGCGCTCCTCACCACCATCGCCGTTCGAAGGGGAGGATGCGGCCGGGGTCTCATTCTGCGAGGTCATGTTCACTGGCACCCCGTGCGTACGAGCCCGTTGTGCTCCGATAACAACGAAGGCACCGACTGGTGCCACTATTCGCAAATACCGGAATGTTCGTTGCTCGCTCAGAGATTAACAGGGGGGTTCCTAGTTGGAGCTTTTGAGGTAGAAGATCTCGGCCGAAACGTCCTGGGTCGTATCCAACCCGCTGATGAAGGCCCTCACCTCTCGGTCCAGCAGATTTTCGATCACCGCGCAGAACTCCTTCTCAGTGACGTGCTGGAAATAGAGGCGGAGGTCGCGTAGGCGCTGGTGCTCGCCATGCGTGACGAGCTTTCGCTCGGCCGGCGTGGCGGACCATCTGGCGCGAGATCTCGGCACATGTGGACGAGGACTTCGAATCCGCTCGCCCCTCGACTGCCGAGACTTGGGGGTCGATCATGCTGGGCTCTTAACCCCTCCTCTGGGGTCGGCCCGCGCGCAAGGGGAGCTGCGGCTCGCTAGCTGGCCGGCGCGGTGGCCGAGAGCGCCTGCTCGCGGGTCTGCATCACCAGGCCGTTCTCCGTCAAGCCGGCGATCGTAAGAACCCGCAGGACCTGGGCCCGAGGGCTATGCACTACGACCCGGCGGCCCTCTTTGGCCGCGCGCTGGTGGGCTTGAACGATCACCGCGATCCCGGTCGAATCGATGAACTCAAGAGCCTCGAAGTCGAGCAGCGTCTGTTCCGCTTCAGAGCGGGCTAGCGCTTCCTGCAACTGCTCGGCAACCGCCAGGTCGAGCTCGCCTTCTACGGCGATCTCGCGGTGACCGCCGTCGAGATCCAGCTCGGTGAGCGTGAAGACCTTCATGCAAACCATTCGAGCTGAGTCATCAGCGCCTCCAAAGAACCCTTCGTGGTCAAAGCCCGTCGAAATCCGCCAGTCGTCTGCCGGATCACGTGCCTCTCGGTACAGCCAAAACACCTCGGCGTTTCACCCCAAAGTGTCTTGCCAAGATAGTAACGCTCTGGGCGAGAGCGGCCAAAACAGCCCGTTTTGGGGATTTCGGCCGAGGATCCCAACGCGCTAGAGCCCAGGCGATCCGGACGTTGGAGTCGGATCGCCAATCGCTTACGAAGAGGCACGCGACCCGAGGGCCAGGAGCAGGTCTGGCTCTACCGCCTCTTCTCCCCGGGCTCGCGCCGGCGCACTGCTGGCGCCCCTCGCTTAACGGTCCGGAGCTTTAAGTCGTGCTGCTACCGTGATCTGACCGGCCTGGCTCGCAGCCAGCCGAGAGGTTCCGTTCCTTCGTGTGTCGCGTGGGGCCGCTGGATCTCCCCACACCCACGAGAAGGAGCACAGTGGAGCTCGGAATCGCCCTCGCCGTTGCGGTCGCCCTGATGACCAACCTCGCCTCGCTGCTAAAGCACCGGGGCTGCCAGGCCGCCACACCGGTCCGCCTCGCACGCCCGCTGCAGAGCATCCGCGGCCTCGCGTCCTCGCCTTGGTTTGCGGCGGGCTGGGGGCTGGCGGCACTCGCCTGGCTGGTCCATATCGCGGCGCTCTCGATGGCGCCGATCTCACTCGTACAGGCGGTCCTGGCCGGCGGCGCCGTAACGCTGGCGGTGATGTCGCAGCGAATCTTCGGGCACCGGGTCGAGCGGCGCCAGTGGCTGGCGCTGCTCATCGGCGGTATCGGCCTCATCCTCCTCGTCCTGACGATCCCCAACTTCAGCGGCAGCCATTCCGAGTTCTCGCTCGCGGCCATTCTCAGCTTCGAGGGCGGCCTCGTACTGCTGGCTATTGGCCTGGCTCTGGGCCATCGTGCCGAACGACTGGCGCAGCGGCGCGGAGTCCTGCTCGCCTCGCTCGCCGGGCTGCTCTTCGCCCTCGCCGGGGTCGCGATCAAGGCGTTGACCGGCGCTGGCGCGGACTCGATCATGCTGATCGCTCCGCTTGTCGCAATGACGATCGTCTGCGGCCTGCTCGCCCAGTACGTCGCGGTCGCCGCGCTCCAGCTCGGCGGCGCGATCGAGACGATCGGCCTGATGGGCCTGGTCGCAAACGCCGCCCAGATCGTCGGCGGCGTGCTCGTCTTCGGCGACCCGCTCTCCCCCAGCCCGCTGGGGATCACGCTGCAGATCACCGCCTTCGCGATGGTCTGCCTCTCGGCGCTCCTGATGCCGGGAACGCCGAAGTGGCGGACGCCCGTGCCGCGGCTCGCTTAGCCCCGCAACGGGCAGCGACCTGTTAGCCGGGTCCACAGATCACGCGGCGGTCTCGCTCTGACGAGCGCCGACGACCATCTCGAAGAATGCGCGGCTGGCCGCGCTGAGTTCCATGTGCGCCGGCGCCGCAAGGGTCACATTCCAGCGGGGCGGCTTGCCGCGTAGGCGGACGAAACGCAGCGGCGTGCGGAGGGGCGCGAGCGATCGCGGGACGATCGCGACCCCGAGTCCATGGGCGACCAGCTCGAGCATGGTCTGCATGTCGTTGACCTCGAAGGCGACGTGGCGCTCGACCCCCGCCGACGCAAACGCCCGGTCGTTGGCGATCCGTATCCCCCACTCCGGATAACCGTCGATGAAGTCCTGATCCCGCAGGCTTGAAAGGCTGACCGAATTGCGCTCGGCCAAGGGATCGTCGGGCCCGCAGGCCAGCATCATCGTCTCGTTGAGCAGCTCGTGGCCGACAAGTCCCGCCGGCGGCGTCGCGGGAAACGAAGCGAACGCCAGCTCCAACCTTCCCTCACGAACCTCACGCAACAGCACCGTCGTTCCCGCCTGCCGCAGCCTGATGTCGATGGCGGGATGAAGGGAGTGAAAACGCGCCAGCAGCGCGGGCAGCCGGACCGCAATCAGCGATTCGAGGACGGCGCCACCCTCGCCCCGTCCCCGCTCGCCGCCGCCTCGAACGCGGGGGTGGTATTGACGATGCTGGCCGACGGCGCCGCGACGGCCGAAACGATCGACGGCGCCGACGGTGCGGCGAGCGGACTGGTGCCCGGATCGATCTGGATCCAGATGGGCACGGTGGGGGTCACCTGGATCGAACGGCTGGCCGAGCGCGCCGCCGGTGACGAGATCGCCTTCGTCGATGCGCCCGTTTCCGGCAGCACCGGCCCGGCCCAGGTGGGTGAGCTGGTGGTCCTCGCCTCAGGGCCTGAGAACGTCCGCTCGCGCGTGCAGCCGATCTTCGACGCGATCGGTCGCCATACGTTCTGGCTCGGCCGGGCGGGCAACGGCACCCGGATGAAGGTGACGCTCAACAACTGGCTCGCGGCCAGTACCGAGGCGTTGGCCGAGACGCTAGCTCTGAGCGATGCGCTGGGCCTTGATCCGGACGAGTTCATCGACGTCTTCGCCGACGGTCCGCTGGCCTCGCCCTACGCCGTCGCCAAGGGTCGGGCGATGACCGCGGGCGACTTCGCGCCCGGCTTCCCCCTGCGGCACGCGTTCAAGGACACCGCCCTGGCGCTGGACGCCGCCCGCGAGCTGGGAGTGGAGCTGCCGTTGACGGAGGCACTCGAGAGCCGCTGGCGCGGCGCGATCTCCCGCGGCCACGGCGAAGAGGACCTGGCGGCGATCATCATCGAGGCAAACCGTCGCGATGGCTCGGCCGGCTAATCCACTGCACCGCGCGGGCTTCCGCCTGCTCTGGCTGAGCAGCGTCTCGGCCAATACCGGCACCTGGATGCAGAGCGTTGGCGCCGCCTGGCTGATGACGGAGCTGACCCGGTCGCCGCTGCCCTGGCGGCCTTGACCGCGGCGGGGATGGTCGGGTCCGGCCGTGCTGCTCGGCTTCACCTTCCTGATCGGCATGGGCCTGGCGAGCTACCTGCCCACCTGGCAGTCGAGCGTTCCCGAGCTCGTGCCGCCCAAAGAGCTGCCGGCGGCGATGGCGCTGGTGGCCTTGACACGCTGGCGGCGGCAGCCCGCCCCGCGGACCTCACCCCCGGAGCGGGTCCTGCCCGCCGCCGCGGCGGCGCTCCGTTACGCGCGCCATTCGCCTGACCTGCGCGCAGTGATGGCCCGCTCGGCCGCGTTCGTCGCTTTCGCCGGGGCGCTCTGGGCGCTCCTCCCCCAGGTCGCTCGCCTTGAACTCGGACTGGGCGCCGGCGGCTACGGGGCGTTGTTCGCCTGCATGGGCGCCGGCGCAGTGGCGGCCGGTTTCGGCATCGCCAGGGCCCGCGCTCAGCTCTCCTCGGATCGACTGCTGGTCGTCGCTGCCCTCGGCTACGCGGTCGCAACGCTCGTACTCGCCCAGGTCCACAACCCCCTGATCGTCTGCCTTGGACTTGCTTTAGGTGGCGCCGCCTGGACCACCCAGATGGCTATGACGAACACCGCCGCGCAGCGGGCGGTGCCCGAATGGGTGCGCGGCCGGGCCACCGCGCTCTACACGCTGGTCTTCCAGGGCGGCCTGGCGATCTCCAGCGCGCTCTGGGGAGGCGTCGCCCTGGGGCTCGGCCTGTCCGCCACGCTGACCATCGCGGCGGCCGGCCTCGCCCTCGTGCCGCTGGCGGGACTACGCTGGCCGCTCGCTCGGGTGGAGGCGGCCGACCGCGGCCCTGTCAAGCTCTGGCCGGAGCCGCGCGTCGCCGGCCCCTCGCCAAGCCCATCAGGGCGGGTGCGGGTCTCGGTCCCCTACCGAGTGCCCCATGCCGATGCGGCGGCCTTCATCGCACGGATGGGCGAGCTGCGCCAGGTCCGCCTCCGCGACGGGGCGGTGGACTGGGTGCTCGAGAGCGACCTCGCCGATCCCGACCGCTTCGTCGAGACCTTTCACGTGCGCTCCTGGCAGGAGCACCTGCGCCAGCACGAACGGCTGACCCAGGCGGACTTGTCCCTGGAGCGCGAGGTCCGGGAGCTGGGGGCGGGCGGCGGACAGCCGCCCGTCACGCACTTGGTCGAAGTCGACTGACGTCAGGGGCGGACTAGCATCGTGTCGTGGAAATACTTGTCGTCGAGGATGAGCCGGCGATCGCCGACTTCGTTCGGCGCGGACTAATGGCCGAGGGCTTCGAGGTCCGCACCGCTGCGGACGGGATCGAAGGCGAGCGGTTGGCGCTTGGCGCCGCGGTTGACCTCGTCGTACTCGACTGGATGTTGCCCGGCCGCAACGGGATGGACGTGCTGGCGGCAATCCGCCGCGAGCGGCCGGCGCTGCCGGTCATCGTCCTCACCGCTCGCGGCGAGCTCGAGGACCGAATCGAGGGACTCGATGCCGGCGCGACCGACTACATTGCGAAGCCCTTCGCCTTCGAGGAGCTCGCGGCGAGGGTACGGGCGCACCTGCGACAGGCGGGCGCTGAAACGGGAACCGCCCTCGAGGTCGCCGGGATCCGACTCGACCCGATCGCCCGGCGCGCCGAGCGCGAAGGACACAGGGTGGCGCTCTCGGGGCGGGAAGCCGACCTGCTCGCCTACCTGATGCGCCATCCCGGAGCCGTCTGCTCACAGCGCGAGCTACTTGCCGCGGTATGGGAGACCGATCACGATCCCGGGACCAACCTGGTCTCCGTCTACATCGGCTATCTCCGCCGCAAACTGGGTCTGCCTGGCTCACCGGCGCCGATCGAGACCGTGCGCTCCGCCGGCTACCGGCTACGGGAGCGCGAGTGAGCGCCTGGTCACGGCTTGGCCTGCGGAGCAGGCTGGCGCTCTCGATCGGGGCCATTGTGCTGGTGGCGTTCGCTGTCGTCTTCGTCGCCGTCCGCGCCGAGATGACCCACGAGGCGCGGGTGATCGACCGTGAGGAGGCCCGGGAGCACCGGACTCTGCAGGGCGGCGCCGAGAACGGCGAGCGGGGATCGCGAATCTCGCCGATCGCCGACGCCCAGTCCGAGGTCGAGCGCACCTTCGTCCTCGTCGGCGCAATCGCCCTCGTGGCGGCGCTGGGGGGCGGCTACCTCCTGGCCGCGCGAACCGCCTCTCCCCTGCGCCGCATGGCGACGACGGCCGCAGAAGTCCGCGGCGGAGACCTGTCGCCGCGGCTGGCGCCAGAAGCGGGCGCACCACCGGAGCTGCGCACGCTGACAACCGCCTTCAACCAGATGCTGGATCGGCTCGACCTCGCCTTCTCGCAGCAGCGGCAATTCGTTTCCGACGCCTCGCATGAGCTGCGGACGCCGCTGGCCGCGATCCGCGGCCAGCTCGAAGTGCTGGGGCGCGAAGACGATCCGAGCCCGGAGAACGTGCGCCGGGTCGAGGCCCTGGCTCTGGCCGAGATGCGCCGGGTCGAACGCCTGGTCGATGACCTCTTGGCCCTGGCCCGCCTCGAAGAGCGGACCGAGTTTCGGTACAAGGCGATCGAGATATCGACCTTCCTCCGTGATCTCGCCAACGCCGACCCCTCGAAAGCCGAGCTGGGCGAGCTCGCGGCGGGCACGATAAACCTCGACGCCGACCAGATCGCCCAGGTCGTTCGCAACCTCCTTGCCAACGCCCGCCGTGCCGCCGGCGACTCGGGGCGGGTGGGGCTGAGCGCGGTCGCGAGCGGCGGTCGCCTACTCGTGCGAGTCGACGACGACGGCCCGGGGATCCCGGCGGCGGAGCGGGGTCGCGTCTTCGATCGCTTCCACCGGCTCGAGTCCTCACGCGGGCGGGATTCCGGGGGCAGCGGGCTCGGCCTGGCGATCTCGCGAGAGATAGTCGAGGCCCACGGGGGCGCGATCGGAGTCGAGACCTCACCGCGCGGGGGCGCTCGGGTCACCTTCGAGCTGCCGGGGTTCGAACCGAGCATGAGAGAACTCTCACCCGGCCCTTAGGAAGCACCCAGCGGCCGCGTCGAAGATCGGCAGCGTGTTCGACTCAGCCCAGGTAGAGATTCACGACGGGGTCGCCGGGAACAGCCGGCTCACCGCGGCTCTCGGAGCGGTCCTCCTGGTCCTGCTCGCGGCCGAGGGAGCGACGATCCCCTTCATCGGCGAACTGCGCGAGGAGCACATCCTGATCGGGGTCCTGCTGCTGGGACCGGTGGCGATGAAGCTCGCCAGCACCGGGTACCGGTTCGGCCGTTACTACCTGGGCAGCGCCTCCTACGTTCGCAACGGCCCCCCGCCGACGGCCCTGAGGCTGCTGGCGCCCGCTGTCGTCTTTACCACCGTCGCCCTCTTCGGCACGGGCGTCGCGCTGCTGCTGGTCGGCGAGCCGAGCGGCGAGCTCGTCTTCCTCCACAAGCTCAGCTTCTTCGCCTGGCTCGGCTTCATGGCGATCCATGTGCTCGGCCACGTCCTCGAGTTGCCGCGCCTCGCGCTTGCCGACTGGCGCCGCGCGGGTCCGCGCGAGCTGCGCCTGGCCGGCGCCGGCCTGCGAATCTCCGCCGTCCTCGGCGCGATCGCCCTCGGCGCCGGGCTCGCCATCGTCACCTTCTCCGCCACGGGGTCCTGGGGCTGATGGGACCGCTGCGGCGAGAAGAGGCGCGGCGTCGCGCCCAGGCGCGACTCGGAGCTTTGAAGCGACGCGCGGCGCGTCTCCGTCACCGCGTCATGGCGGTGGCGGCGATCGGCTTCGCGGTGCTGTGGATCGTGCTTTCGGTGCAGATGGCAACCGGGAATGACCCGGTGCTCTCGCAATCGGCCGCGAACGTCTCGGCAGCAGCCAAGGAAAGTGTCGCGAGCGACCCCGAACGGCGCACTCGATCGGCTGCGGTGCCGTCGCCCGCGAAGAGGTCAGAACTCGAAACGGCGGCCCAGGCGGAAGAAGTACTGCTGGAAGCCGAACAGATCGAGGCCGAAGAACTGGAACTCGAAGCGGTGACGACGAGCCAGTCATGAGCGAGGCCAGGCGATCATTCGAGTGCTTCGGCGGCTGGGCGGAGGTACGGATCGCCGGCGTCCCCTCCCAGGAGCCCGAGCGAGCGGCAGCGGCAGCCGAAGCGCAACTGCTCGACGCCCACAGTCGCCTATCCCGGTTCCTGCCCGAGAGCGAGCTCAGCCGACTCAACCGCGACCACCGCGCGACCGTCCCGGCCAGCCCGCTCCTGCTCGATCTCGCCGTCGCCGCCCGCGAAGCGGGGAGGCTCAGCGGGGGCATCGTCGACGCGACGATGCTGCGAGCGATCGAGGCAGTCGGCTACCGCGACTCGCTGGCCGAGCGCATGGTCGGCAAGCACCGGGCCGCGGAGCCGGAGCCGCGGCGAACGCGCTCAGGCCGGCATCCGGCGGCCCCGAATCCGGACCGGGCTTGGAGCGAGATCTCCGTCGATCGGGCGACCGGCTCCATCACCCGACCGCCGGGAGTCGAGATCGACAGCGGCGGCATCGCCAAGGGACTGCTTGCCGACCTGGTCGCGGCCCAACTCGGCCGGTTCACCGCATTCGCCATCGATTGCGGCGGCGACGTCCGGATCGGGGGATCGGGCCGGCGTCCCCGGCCGGTTCTGGTCGATGATCCCGGCGGCGGGGCGCCGATTCACTCGATCGCCATCGTCGCGGGCGGCGTGGCCACGAGCGGGATCACCCGGCGTCGCTGGTCGCACGAGGGCAAGGCGGCCCACCATCTCCTCGATCCCGCGACCGGCCGCCCCGCCTTCACGGGCGTGGTCCAGGCCACTGCCCTGGCGCCAACCGCGCTGCTGGCCGAGGTGCACTCGAAGTGGGCGCTGCTGTCGGGGCCAGAGGCGGCTCCCTCGCGAATGCCCTACGGCGGCGTCCTCGTGCTCGACGACGGACGCGTCGAGCACGTCGCGGGTAGGCGCCCCGACACCGCTGTGGCGGCATGAACGTCGGCACGCACCTCTTCTGGATCAGCAGTCGCGCCGCCGGGATGGCCGCCCTGCTCCTGGCCAGCTCGAGCGTCGTCTGCGGCCTGATGATCGGCTCCAAGCGCCGCTCTCTCAATCGCACCGACTTCCGCACCGCACACGAGATCCTCTCCCTGGCCACCCTCTTCTTCGTCGGGCTGCACGGCCTCGCCCTGCTCGCCGACAGTTGGCTGAACCCGGGAGTCGCCGGTATCACCATCCCCTTCGCCAGCTCCTACCGGCCGCTCTGGACCGGCCTCGGAATCGTCGCCGGCTACGGCCTGGCGATCCTCGGACTCTCCTACTACCTGCGGGAGCGGATCGGCCCTGCCCGCTGGCGTCGGCTGCACCGCCTGACGGCGGCCTTCTGGCTGCTGGCGATCGTCCACACGATCGGCGCGGGCAGCGATGCCGGGCAGGCTTGGTTCCTGGTCCTTGCCGGGGTCTGCATCGCCCCTGCCGCACTCCTGATCGCGGCGCGTTGGCTCGATCGTGCCCGGCCGGGCAATCCGGCCGGACGGCCGGCCGCCGCTCCTCTTAGTCCCTAGCCGCACCTTAGATCCCTAGCCGGGGTGCATAGTTCGAGGGCCCCGCCAGAGCGGGGCCCTCGAAACGACTACCTACCTGCTGCCCGCGCTATCCGTCGATCGTGTAGACGTCGTTGAACTTGCGAACCTGCATTGCCAGCAGCTGGCCGTACTCGACCTTCGCCGGGTCCGCGAATGCTTTGTGGACCTGGGCGTCGAACAGGAACCAGCCCTTGCCGAGCACCTTGCTCGCATCGATGATGCCGCTCGACTCCTCGTCCTGGGTCAGGAAGCCGGGGGCGCCGGTGCGGAACTGCGCCGGGTCGAACTCGGCGAGCACGCCGCGATTCCCGCTGTCGACGTCGTAGGCGACGATGCGGGCGAGCTGGGCGTTGTTGCCCGGGTCCTCCTGGATCAGGAGGTTGCCGCTCTTGTCGATGCCCAGGTTGTCCGGCTTGTTCAGATACGGGGCCTCGGAGCCGTCCAGCAGGAGCTCGATCGTCCCGCCTTTCTCCGGCCGGTCGACGTCCTTGAACTGGATCCGCCAGAGGCCGCCGCCATCACGGGTGACGCTCGGCTCCGACGGCACGACTCCCGGGGCTCCCTCGGTGGTGAGGAAGTAGAAGTCGTTGGGGTGCCTGGGATCGAAGACGCCGTCCTCGATCCGGTTCAGGGTCAGGCCTTTCGCGGTGCCCTCCGCGTTCTGGCGGGCGCCGGAGCTGTCCCAATCGACGACCTCGTCGCCGCCGAGGGTGAACGGAACCGGGTCCTCCTTGCCGTATTTGGCACGGAAGGCGGCGTCGGTCGAGACCGTCTCGTCTTTGAGGTCGAGGACGTAGTTGGTCCCGTTGGTGAGGCCGGCCTCGTCGAAGGCGTTGCCGGAGCTCTGCTTGGTGCCGACGTAGACCCACATCTGGCCGGCGCCCCCGTCCTCGTTGCCCATCACGACGGTCTTGTCGCTCTGGTTGAACGCGGCGAGGGTGTTCTCCCAGGAGAAGAGACCGAGGCGGGGCAGCTGCTGCGCTTGGCCGTCGGTGGTGATCCCGAACAGCCGGCCCTCGTCACCGTTCTCCTCGTTGGCGAAATAGATCTGGCCGGTGTAGCCCTTCCTGGACTTCTTGTTGAACAACTGCTTCCACTCGGTGATGTAGCTGGAGCAGAGGCGGGCGAACTCCGCCGGCTGAGCGACGAAGGTGTCGCTCGGATCGCGCGGGTTGACGCCAGCCGGCGACGGGGTCGCGCCGTAGCTCTGGGTCAGGTAGTTCCAGTAGCGCACGTCCGAGTCGATCAGGTCGCGCCCCTCCTCGACCGCGTAGGTGTCGGAGTCGATGTCAAGCTGGGCGACGAACGCGCCTTTTTTCCCGTGACGCCGGACTTTGCCCTGGTCGAGGCGCAGCTCGTGGTTCATCAGCAGCTGGAAGTCGCGGCTGTCCTCGTCGGAGCGGACGAGGCCGAGGCCGTCGGGGATGCCGACCATCTCGTAGCCGTTGGCGGCGGCGGCGTCACCGACGGTGAGCAGCGATTTGATGCTGACGCCGTCGCCGACAGGCAGTACGTACGGTTTGGTGGAGGTACTGGGACCGGTGCTGGTGCCGCCTGGTGCGGCCAGCGCGGTCGAGGCTGCCGCGAGCGCGGCAAGACCCAAAACGGCGAAGATCCTAAGTCGTCGGGTGATCACGAAGTCTCCTTCCGGGAGTGGGCGAGATCGGATTGGGGATCCGATGCCACAACTTCTACGCCGGGCTCCGCGGAGCGATGTTGAGCGCCTGTGTAGATCGCGTGACCCTTTTGCTAACGACCTTGAGGGCTGACGCCCGTGAGACAGCCACGCCCGTGGTCATCGCCCGGTCTGGTTCGCCGCCACCGACGCACTTTGTCGAAGTCGAGGAGCGCCAACGCGCCGCTCACACCTCCAGTTGGCACTCCCAAGGCCAGTTCGCGGTCGGTCCCGTCACCTCACTCCGAAGCTGATCGCATGGCTGTCCGGTAGCCCGACCGAAAGCTGGCGCCCGGGCCGTGCGCATAGAAACGATCGACACGCCCGGCAACGTCGGCCATCGCCGCAGGCGAGTCTGGTGGCCACGCCCGGCGAGGGTGCGCGCCACCCGCAGGAGCGAGAGCTGCGCGCCGCCGAGTTCCAGCTTCGACACCACCCGGGCGATCAGCACCTCGCCGACCCGCATTCCGGGCGCCGCCCGGAATGCCCGTGGTCGTCGAGTGGACACCGATCCACCAGGGGGAGTCGGCGCCGGATGGCAAGCGGAGGCGGTACGAAGGATGGCCGCATGCGCATCCCTCAGCTTCCCGCCCTCTCGTGGAGCCGAGGTTAAGAGGTTGGGAACGGTAGCGACAGATCTCACGGTTGGGACCTTTCCTGGGCCGCTGGCGCGATCGACTCGGGCGGATCGCGTTCCATGCCGCGGCGATGAAAGAACGCGCCGAAGGAGCCGGCGAGGATCGCGACTATCGAGATCGCGTACGCCTGCAGGAAGACGTCGAGTACGCGCGCCGGCGTCGATATCGGATTCGGAAGCTGCGAGGAGACGGTCAGAAGCTGGGTGCTGGTCCAGAACAACGAGTCCCCGAAGCTCGTGATCTGGGTGCCGTGCGCATGTCGCTCGAACCCAAGGATGAAGACGCTGGCGACGAGGTCCAGGATCACGGTCGCCACGAACACGAAGGCGAGCCGGGAGCGCAGATGCTCGTGCGTCGGAGTGGCCGCGCGCGCGACCCGGACCACCTCTCGACTCCCGGCTCGCACGGGTTCGGACACGTAGCCGACCTTACTCGGGAAGTCGCCGAGTTCTTCAAGAACCCCAAATCGAGCCAGGGCGACGTCGACCGGCAGCCGCAATACGGTCGTGCGGTGCCGGCGGCCGTCTCCTCCCGCATCGACCCGGTCGTGCTCTTCTTCTGCGGAGGGGCGTTCTTCGTCTGCTATCTGGGGCAGACGGTGCTGGGTGTGATCGAGCCGGCGGTGCAGGCGGATCTCGGTCTCTCCCCCTCCGAGGGACAGTGGGTCATCAACTCCTTCTTTCTGGCCCTGGCACTCTGCGCCGCCCCCGGCGGCAGGCTCGGCGACTACTACGGGCACCGCAACGTCCTGCTCGTCGCGCTCGCCGTCTTCTCGCTCGGCTCGCTCTCGGCCGCCTTCGCCGATGGCTTCGCCTGGCTCGTCGTTAGCCTCGCGGTCGCCGGCATGGGTGCCTCCACCCTCTATCCGTCCAGCGCGGCGCTGGTCGCCAACAGCACCCAGCCGGAGACCCGCGGCCACGTCCTCGGCAAGTACTCGGCGATCGGGGTCAGCGTGTTCGCGCTCGGCCCGGTGACGGCCGGCCTCCTCACCGACGCGGCCAGTTGGCGCCTGGTCTTCGCCCTGCAGCTCGTCCTCGCCGTCGGCCTGGCGCTGCTGGGCTGGCGTCGCGTGCACGAGCAGCCTGCCGGGACACCGCGGCCGTTCGACACCGGTGGCCTCGTGATTCTCGTGCTCGGCCTCGGCGCGGTGCTGGTCGCGCTGATGCAGGCGCTCGCCTGGGGCTGGGACTCGCCGGCCACCCTGGCGCTGCTCTTCGTGGGGCTCGCGGTCCTCGCCTTCTTCGGTCGCTTCGAGGCTCGCAAGGTCGACCCCTTGCTGCGAACCACCTTCCTTGCCGGCCGGGTCTTCCTCGGCGTGGCGGTGGCGATGTTCGCGGCCCAGTTCATCCTCAACGGACTCGTCATCTACATCGCCACCTACTTCCAGCACGTGCTCGGCTTCAGCGCGCTGTTCGCCGCGGCGGCGATGGTCCCGGCGATGATCGGCGCGCCCTGCTTCGCCCTGATCGCCGGCAGGGTCACCGACCGGCTCGGCGCCCGGGGCCCGGCGACCTTCGGCTTCCTGCTCGGCGTCGCCGCCTTCGCCTGGCTCGCGATCTTCGCCGGGGACAGCGACTACTGGCTGCTGCTGCCGGGACTGATCGCGGCAGGAGTCGCGATGGCGCCGATGTTCACCGCCCTGCTGACCGCGCTCAGCAACGCGGTGCCGGCGGCGGAGCGCGGCGACGCCAACGCCCTGGTGCTGACCATCCGCTGGATCGGCGCCGCGGCGGGGACGGCGGTGCTCGGCGTCGTCATTCGCAGCGCCCCCGGAGGCGAGACCGCGACCGCGGGCTATGCGGCTGCCTTCTGGGTGGCGACCGCGGTCGTCGCGATCGGCGCGCTTGCCTGCCTTTTCCTCCTGCGCGAGTCCGGCGACGCCGAGCGACGCCGGCCGGATCCGCCTGCGCCGCTGGCATGATGGCGTCCGTGGCTGGGGTCGCCTACATCCTCGGAACGCTCACCGACGAGGACATCGACTGGTTGGTGACGACCGGTGTGCGTCGCTCGCTGGCGCCCGGCGAGCGCATCATCCGCGAGGGAACCCCGGCGACGGCGCTCTTCTTCGTGCTCGAGGGGGCGTTGACGCTGTCGGGCTCCGACCCAGCCCAGCCGCAGGAGCGGATGAGCCAGGGCGATGTGGTCGGCGAGATCGGGCTGCTCGACGGAGGGCCCGCCCCGGTCACGATCGAGGCCGATGGCGCGAGCACCGTCCTCGAGCTCCCGTTCGCCCAGCTGACGGCGCAACTCGAGTCCGATGGCGGCTTCGCGGCTCGCTTCTACCGCGCGATGGCGGTGATGGCGGGTGAGCGCTATCGGGAGGAGCGCTTCGGCGACAGCGGTGGCGGCGACACCGCGGCCCCGATCGCGCACGGCATCAACACCTACCTGGCGGACGATCGCATGCACCGCCTTCTGCGCCGCGCCGACCCGCGTGAGGAGATCGTGCTGAGCGGCGGCGAGCTGACGGTCGAGCAGGTCGCGCGGGTGGCGTGGACGCATGCTCCCGTCAGCATCACCGAGAGCGCCGCGGAGCGCCTGCACCTCTCCCGAGCGGTCGTCGATCGCCTCGCCGGCGGGGAGGAGCCGGTCTACGGCCTGACGACGAACCTCGGCGCGCTCAAGGACCAGCGGCTCTCCGACGAGCAGCAGCCGCTGTTCCAGAAGCACGTGCTGCTCAGCCACTCGGTCGGCGTCGGGGTCGAGCATCCCGAGGACGTCGTCCGGGCGATCATGCTCGCGCGACTGAACGGCATGGCGCGCGGCGGGGCCGGTGTGCAGCCAGCGGTCTTCGAGGCGCTGTTGGCGATGCTCAACGCGGGCGTCCACCCAGCGGTTCCCAGCCGGGGCTCGATCGGGATGTCCGACCTGGCGCCGCTGGCCCACATGGCGCTGCCCCTGGTCGGGCACGGCGAGGTCTTCTTCAAGGGCCAGCGCCTGTCCGGCGCCGAGGGCCTCGCCGCCGCCGGGATCTCAGCGCCACCGCTCGGCCCCAAGGACGGCCTGGCACTGGTCAGCGCCAACTCCGCCTCGGTCGGCCACGGAGCCCTGGTAATAACGCGCGCGATCGACCTGCTCGCGATCGCCGACGTCGCCGCGGCCCTCAGCCTGGAGGCGCTCGGCGGCCACACGACGATGCTCGACCAGGGAGTGGACACGGCGCGGCGGTTCTCGGGTCAGCTCACTTCCGCCCAGCACATGCGCATGCTGCTGGAGGAGAGCAGCCTCTGGACGGCGCCGCCGACCCTCGGCGTCCAGGACCCGATCAGCTTTCGCTCCGCGATCCAGGTCCACGGCGCCGTGCTCGACTCCCTCGCCCTCGTGCGCAGCACCCTGGAGACCGAGCTCAACTCGACCGGCGACAACCCGATGGTGCTCGCCGACCGCGGCGAGATCATCTCCGACGGGAACTTCCATCCGGCCGGCCTCTCGATCGCCTTCGACACGCTGGCGATCGCCCTGGCCCAGCTGACCAGCATGGCCACCAACCGCATCGTGCGGCTGATGGATCCCAAGTTCACCCACCTGCCGCCGTACCTGGCGCCCAATCCCGACCAGAACGTCGGCCTCGGCGTGATCCAGAAGACGGCGACCGCGCTCAACGCCGAGGTTCGCATGGCGGCGAACCCGGCCTCGCTCGACTACGTGCCCGTCGCCGGCAGCATCGAGGATCACGCGACGATGGCGGTCGAGGGCGTCGCCAAGGCCGGCCGCGCCGTCGACGCCGCGCTGGACATCTTCGCGATCGAGATGCTGGTCGCCGCCCAGGCGATCGACCTGCGCGAGGGGGTCACGCTGGGCATCGGTACGCGGGCCGCCTACGGGCAGCTGCGCGAGCGGGTCGCGCTGATGGAGACGGACCGCCTCGTCGCGCACGACATCGCCGAGGTTCGCGGCCTGCTCGACTGCGGCGCGATCCTGCGTGCCGCCAGTGAGGCGATCTCGATCCCCCTTGGGACCTCTGTGCGCCCCGGCGGGTCCTAGCTCGTGGCGCCGGAAATATCACCGTCGATCGCGCTGGAGCGCGAGGCGCGGAAGATCGGCGGCGGGTCTGGGCTGATCGGCTACGGACTCGTGGCCCTGGCGGTCGCGATCCCGCTTTTCATCTACTTCGTCGCGGCTCCCGGCCTCAGCTCCCGCGGAACCTGGTTCGTGGTCGGTGAGGTGACCGGGATCGCCGGTGCCACGCTGCTCGCGCTAACGGTGATCCTGGCCGGTCGGCTGGCGGTATTGGAGTGGCTGTTCGGTGACATGACGCAGGTATACGTCGCCCATGGGGTGGTCGGGATGCTGATGTTCGTGATGGTCAGCGTGCACCCGATGCTGTACTTCTTCGGCACCCTCCCCGCCGGCGTCGACAGCGCCGCGCACGTGATCGTCCCCTTCCACCTCGTCGTCCTCGACTGGATCTCCTACCTGGCGATCGCCACGGCGCTGATCACGACGCTCTATATGCGTCTGCCCTTCGACCGCTGGCGCTGGATCCATCTGCTGCTCGGCCTGGCGATGATCCTGACCGGCTTCAGCATCCTGATCGACAACGCGATCTTCGACACCGCCGCGATCCCGGCCCTGCGGATCTACCTGTTCGTCCTCTTCGGCGCCGGCCTCGCCTCCTTCGTCTGGGTCGCCCTCGTGCGCCGCTACGTCGAGCCCAAACACGAGTACCGGATCGTCAGCGTCGAGCATCATCCCCACGCCAGCGCCACGGAGATCGTCGCCGAGCCGGTCGGGCGGCCGATCAACTTCTCCGCCGGCCAGTTCGCCTACGCCGATCTGGTCGACGATCCGATGCACGTGCACCGTGATTTCGCCGCCCACCCGTTCAGCATCGCCTCTCCCCCGGGCCAGGAGCGGATCTCGATCGTGATCGAGGCCGCCGGCGCCCATACCGAGCAGATCCAGCGGATCGCCGCCAGCGACGACCCGCGGGCGCTGTTGCACGGCACCTTCGGCCGACTCGTGACCGAGCGGCCGCGACTGCGCAAGCAGCTCTGGCTCGCCGGCGGGATCGGGGTGACCCCGTTCCTGGCGATGGCGGCCGACCTGGCCGAGAACCCGCGGCGCTACGAGGGCTACGAGGTCACCCTGGTCCTGGCCGTCGATTCCCGCGAGCAGGCCTTCAAGCTGGAGCAGCTCGAAGCGTGCGCAGAACGTTTCCCCGGCCTCGACGTCCATCTCTGGGTCGCCGAGGAGAGGGGACGGCCGACGATCGAAGCGGTGGCCGAGTTGGTCGATGGCGAGCTGCGCGAGCGAGCGGTGATGATCTCGGGCCCTGAGGGGATGATCTCCAGCTTCGCCGAGCAGCTCAACGCTGCGGGCGTGCCGCGCGGGCAGATCCGCGCCGAGCGCTCGATCGGCCCACCGGGCCATTGGCAGCAAGCCTCCCCCGCCCTCCGCTACTCGCGCATGATCCTGACCGCCTTCTTCGCGCTCTTCGCCACGGCGGCGATCGCCTCGACGATTGGCAGGGCGATCAGCTGAGAAACGCCCCGCCTCGGTTCGGGAGAACCGTGGAGTCCGAGCCACTGGAACGGCCGAGGTCGGGGAGTACCGCTACAACGATTCGTCCTTAGTGGAGAGATAGTCGTGCCGATCGAATGCACCCTGGATTTGGCCCCGAGCGGAAAAGGGCAGGTAGCCTAGAAGCAGGCGCAAGAGAAATGGCCTGGATGGTCGGGGTCGGCCATCAGCTCGGCGGCGCCACGGCGGCTATCGCGTGCGGAATAGCTCGAACCCGGCGCGGAACGTCCCGTTAGGCAGGTACTGGATTGTGAACCGCTTTGGCCACGGGACCCCACCTTGCACCGCCCGCGGCTGGTGAAACGGGAACGAGACGACCTGACCAGGAGCCGCGATCGCACCCTGGAGCGTTGCCAGAGTCACAGACGCCTCGGCGAACAGAACCTTCCCGTCGAAGGTCCCGTAGATCAACGTTGGGTGATGGTCGACATTGTGGACCGTGTAGTCGAATGTGCGATCGAGCAGGTGGAGGCCCATCATGGGAATCGACGACTCAACTTCCGGCGCGTAGCTCGCCGGTACGAAAGCAGGCGCGGGCATCGTCAAGAAGCGACGCATCTGGGCGTAACCGGTCTTGAACGGATCACACGTCTTGCCATTGCTCGACACGCACATCGTCTTCATGTCAACCACGTGGCGTGGGCGGAGGTAATAGTGAAAGTCGAAATGTGGGGAGGTGAACGAGTTGTTCGGGCCCCGCGGGAGCCCCTCGGTGTTCCAGTCGACCTCGAGGTACCGAAACGGCGAGGGAGCCTCGCCACCCGGCGCCCGGACGTTCTCGAACTGGAAGCGATAGATGTGCTGACACGGTCCAACGGGTAGCGTCGCCGAGCCGCCTGGGCCGGTAAACCGGATCGGCGGGATCTCGACCGACACGCGGGCGGGGACGCCGTCAGCCGTGTTGGTTTGCACTGTCGGATAATCACCGGCCCGTGCATACGCGTCCATCAGCCGCGATCCACCACGCAACGACACCCCGCTGCACCCTGCAGTCGCTGCAGCCTGGTCGGCCGGCGCCGGGGCGATCGCCATGACGAGCACAAGCGCGGCAACGGCCGAGCCGGCTACCGACCCCTTGGTCCAGAACGTCACGGCCGGCGCGCCGGGCGCGGGAGCATCTCGAGCATTCCTCCATCGTATGAGGGGTGGCGGCGGCGGGGCAGGCGGGCGATCGCTGCGATGGTTTTCGTCGTCATGGCCGCGAGGTGGCCCAACTCCGAGCCCCTTGGCTGAGGCCACGCCAAAAAGTAGGGATTTCCCCCATGTTTCCTCGAGTTCTTCCTCGAACAGTATGGGGACGGGCGAGGCGGCACATCAGCGAGAAGAGGGTCGAGAAGCATCTTTCGCAGGTCTTCGGGAAGCTCGGGATCTCGGGCCGAGCCGCGATCGGAGCGAAGCTGGCCCAGCGCCGGTAGCAGCGACCGCGAGCTTGACGCTGACTGCCGCGGAGCCTTTCGTGAGGTACCGCTACGGGGATTCGAACCCCGGTTTCCGGACTGAGAATAGGAAGACGCCGGAATAGGACATCGGATACCGCTCGGATAGGTCATTGCTTTCGTTCCGTTCGCCCAACATGATGTAATTCATCACGTTGGCCGATCAGATGACATTCCGCGAGTTGCCTGATTTCCTCATAAGCCGTGGGCGCTACTGGGCGACCACCGGCGAAATCGCGGCGCAGACCGGGGCTGGGTCCGATGCTACCCGTCACGGGCTGGCACGCCTGAGAAGCCAGCGGCGCCTCTTCACGCCGGCACGCAGCTTCCACGTGATGGTGCCGCCCGAGTACCGAAGCTGGGGCGCCGTCCCGGCGGCTTGGTTCATCGACCCGATGATGCAGCACCTCGGCCGCGACTACTACGTGGGCTTGCTCTCCGCTGCCGCTCAGCATGGGGCATCCCACCAGGCCGCTCAGATCTTTCAGGTCGTGACCGACCGCCATGTCGAGAATCGTAACTTCGACCGGATCCGGCTTCGCTTTCAAACCTCGGCCCTTGCCGCGCAAACCCCGGTTGAACAGGTCAACACGCCGACGGGAACGATGGCCGTATCGACCCGTGAGGCGACTGTGGGCGACCTCGTTGAACGCCCCGGGAAGAGCGGCGGACTAAGCAATGTCGCGACGATCCTGCGCGAGATAGGCGAACTCGACGGAGCCGAGCTCGCCCGTTTGAGTGCGCTGCGCCCGCGGACCCACGCTCGGCGACTCGGCTGGCTGCTCACAAAGTTCCGCGGCGATGTCGAGACGAACTCGTTGCGTGCCGTCGCCGATCCCGGCAAAGGCGCCCCGATACCGCTGGCAGCAGGCGGATCCTCTCGGGGAACCGTCGACGAGGATTGGGGCGTCATCGTCAACACCGAGGTCGAACCCGACATCTGATGATCCCGCGCGCCTCCATTGTCGCCTGGAGCGCTACCGCCCCATGGCCCTCCGAGGACCAGGTCGAGCAGGATCTGATCGTGTCGCGGCTACTCGTGGAGATCGCTGCCGATCCGCTGCTCTCCGAGGAGCTCGCCTTCCGCGGCGGCACCTGCCTGCACAAGCTCCACCTCAAGGAGCCGCAGCGCTACTCCGAGGATCTCGACTTCGTGCGCACCGACCAGCGCCCGAAACTCGGCGAGGTCTTTGACCGGTTGCGCGCGGTCACCGAGCGGATTGGCCTGCGTGAGCACCGCCGCACCTTCCCCAGCAAGGACTCCGACACGGCCACGATGTGGTTCGATGCAGACGCAGAGTCCGGGGCCACGACGATCCGGGTCAAGATCGAGACCAACGTCGCCGAGAGCACGCCCCACAGCGACCACGTCTTCATTCCGTTCGAGGTGACTTCGCCGTGGTGGAGCGGAAGCGCAGACGTACGCACCTTCACCATCGAGGAGATCCTCGCCACCAAGGTCCGGGCTCTGTGCCAGCGCCGCAAGGGGCGGGACCTCTTCGACCTCTGGATCGGCCTCAACCTGCCCGAAATCGACGCCGGCGAGATCACCGCGGCGCTCGGTCACTACATGCAGGACCGTGTCTACAGCTACTCCCAGCTCGTCGGCCATCTCAAGACCAAGCTCGTCGACCCCGACTTCGCCGCCGACTTGAATGGACTCGTGCGTTCAGTTCCAACTGGCTACGACATCCCCGGTGCACTGAATCTCGTCCGCAGCCGGATCGGCCTGCTGCTTCGTAACGTTCCCGACGATCCGATGCCGATCGAGCGTCTCTGACCAATGACCAGTTAATAGCTGTCTGACAAGCTGTGTCGATGGCCCACCACAAGCGCCGACGCCCCAAGCATCGCCGCAGCGGCTGCCTGCTCTGCAAGCCGCAGAAGTTGCCGGCGAATGCGAAGGCAGAGCGGCGCCGCGGCCAGCGTAACTGGACTCGCTTCGAAAAAGCGGCCTGGTAACAAACGAAGGGCTAGGCGGCTCAGAGGTGCCCTCAGTGCGGCTCTATCCGTTTAAGGCCATACCGCTACGGGGATTCGAACCCCGGTTTCCGGACTGAGAATCCGGCGTCCTAGTCCCCTAGACGATAGCGGCGAGGGACGGGCAGTTTAGCGAGCCGGTGCGGGGGCTCGCTTCGTGGGGTGGAGCCGGCCTTTGGGGCGCAACCGGTAAATTGCCTGCTCCCGCGGCTGTGGCGGAACTGGTAGACGCGCACGGTTCAGGTCCGTGTGGAGGAAACTCCGTGAAGGTTCGACTCCTTTCAGCCGCATCGCCGGGCGCTGGGCGTGGGGAGCTCGGTCAGGCGGCTTGCTCGACGCGGTCGGTGGCGCGGGCGGCGTTGGTCGCGATCTCGTCGGTGATCTCCGGCCCGAGCGCCGGCGGCAGGTCGTGGGCCATGCCCTCGAAGATCCGCAGGCGGGCGCCGGGGGTGGCTCTCGCGGTGGCGCGGCCGCCGGCCGGCCGCACGAGGACATCGGCGCTGCCGTGGATGACGGTGGTCGGGACGTCGATGCGGCGCAGGGCCTGGGTGCGGTCGCCGGAGGCGAAGATCGCGTGCAGCTGGCGGGCGACTCCGGCGGCGGAGTGGCCGCGGTCGTAGGAGGCGGCGGCGATCTCGCGGATGCGGTCCTCTTCGAAGGGGTAGGCGGGCGAGCCGATCACGCGGAAGGTCTTGACGGCGCGCTCGATCACCTGGTCGCGGCCCTTGGGCGGGCCGCCGAAGAGGACGCCGAAGGCCTTGAGGCTGGGCAGTCCGGTCCAGCGGCTGCCGGTCGTCGACATGATCGAGGCCATCGAGCGCACGCGGGCGGGGTCGGCGATCGCCATCGACTGGGCGATCATCCCGCCCATCGAGGCGCCGGCGACGTGGGCGGAGTCGAGCTCGAGGTGGTCCATCAGGCCGAAGCTGTCGCGGGCCATGTCGGCGAGCAGGTAGGGCGCGGTCGCGCGGCGGCCGGTCAGCATGTCGACGCGGGTGGGCACCCCGGCGGAGTCGATCTTGGTCGAGCGGCCGACGTCGCGGTTGTCGAAGCGGACGACGCGGAAGCCGCGGT
>JAENWU010000023.1 GCA_016649905.1 Thermoleophilia bacterium | reverse complement strand
GGTCCGCCCAACTGCTCGATCAGGCCGTCGTAGCGGCCGCCGCCGCCAATCTCCGACTGCGCTCCAAGCGCGTCGCAGACGAAGGAGAAGATCGTCCGCGTGTAGTAGTCGAGGCCACGGACCAGGGTTTTGTCGACCACGAAGTCGATCCCGGCCGCCTCCAGCAGACCCATCACCTCGGCGAAGTGCTCGGCGTCCTCGCCGGCGAGGTTGTCGACGATCGTCGGCGCGCTCGCCATTACCCCGCGCGTCCCCTCGTGGTCGGAGTCGAAGGCGCGCAGAGGGTTGACGTCGATCCGCGCGCGCACGTCCCCGGACAGCTCCCCCTCGTGCGCATGCAGGTGCGCCTTCAGCTGCTCCAGGTAGGACTGCCGCGCCGCGAAGGAGCCGAGGCTGCCGAGCCGCAGCTCGACCCCCGGCACGCCGAGCTCGGCGAGCAGGTCGGAGAGCAGCATGATCGCCTCGGCGTCGGCCAGCGGCGAGTCGGTGCCGATGCACTCGAGCCCGAGCTGGTGGAACTGGCGGTAGCGGCCCGCCTGCGGGCGCTCGTGGCGAAAGAAGGGGCCGACGTAGGAGAGCTTCACCGGCTGCGCCAGTTTGTGCATGCCGTGCTCGAGGTAGGCGCGGCAGATCGGCGCCGTCCCCTCCGGCCGCAGGGTGAGGCTGCGCTCGCCCTTGTCTTCGAAGGTGAACATCTCCTTGCGGACGATGTCGGTGGAGCGCCCGACGCCGCGTTCGAAGAGGTCGGTGTGCTCGAAGCTCGGCGTCGCGATCGGCTCGTAGCCGGCGCGGGCGAAGATCGCGGCCGCGGTGGATTCCACGACGGCCCGCTGCCGTGCCTGCCGCGGCAGCACGTCGAAGGTCCCGCGGGGCGCCTGGAACTTGCTGGCCATCGTGCCGGCGAGCCTAGATCACGGCGGCGCGGCCCGCCTACCGCGCCAGCGAGGTGAGGAACGGGTTCGCGGCGCGCTCGGCCCCGAGCGTCGTCGTCGTCATGTGACCGGGATGGACGACGGTCTCGTCCGGGAAGGTCTCGAGCAGGTTGCCGATCGAGGCGAGCAGAGTCTGGCCGTCCCCGCCCGGCAGGTCGACCCGGCCCACCGAGCCGTTGAAGAGGACGTCGCCGGAGAAGAGCGCGTCCTCGCCGCGGACCGCGTAGGTGACGTGGCCGGGGCTGTGGCCCGGCGTGAACACGACGTCGATCTCCAACCCGGCCAGCTCCAGCGTCTCGCCGCCGGCAACGGTCTCGTCGGCGTCGTAGCTCTCGAACGGCCCGAAGCCCGGGTAGGGGACGAAACTCATGATGTCGGCCAGCACCGGCACCTCGATCTCGGGGCAGTAGACCGGCGCCCCGGTCGCGGCCGCCACCGGCGCCACGGCACCGATGTGGTCGAAGTGACAGTGGGTGATCAGGATCGCCTCGACCTCGGCGCCGCTGACGGCGACGGCGGCGAGGATGCGGTCGGCCTCCTCGCCCGGGTCGACGATCAGCAGCTTGTCGGAGCCCTGACGCCGCAGCAAGAAGCAGTTCTCGGCCACCGGGCCGACGGTGAGCATCTCGACATCGAGGCTCACTGCTGTTCCCGGGCGCGGATCCGGGCCCGCTCGCGCCGTCGCCACATCGCCATGTCGATGTAGTAGCCGGCAGGGATGTAGAAGGCGAGCATAAAACCGCCGAACGCCGCGGCGACGCCGACCGGCCGTTTGAACAGCAGGATCAGCAGGACGAAGAAGATCACCGCGGCGATGAGGCCGCGGGTCACCGAACTGCGCCAGGTCGGCGGCGCGTCACCTCGCCTGGGCGCCGCGCTGCCTCGTTTGGACCGCGCTCGGGCTTTCGCCTCCTCGCGGCTGCGGGGACGTCCGCCGCGCGCTTTGGTGTCGATGCGGCCGCCCTGGGTGCCGCGTTTCTTGCCCTTGCGTCGTTTCTTCGTTGGAGCCATGACCTGAATTGAATCTAATCGGTCGCGGCGGCGAGTCGTCGCTCGATCACATGCACGGCCGGATCGAAGCCGCGCATCGGCACGTCGTCGGGATAACCGGCCAGCGCCGCGGCTGAAATCAGTCCGACCAGCTCCGCCTCCAGCGGCCGCGCTCCCAATGGCGTCGCCAGCTCGCGCACCCGCTCGACGACAAGCCCGAGCGGCACCGCGAGCGGATCGTGGACGTTGGTCGATACCTGGGCGCGGCCGCTGCCGAGCAGCAGCCCGATCGCCCGCACCCCCGGCAGGCCGCCGCCCGACTCGCGCAGTCCGGCGGCAACCGAGCGGGCGATCTCGATGTCGCCCGTGTCGAGCTCGACGTTGAAGGCGGCCAGCGGCGCCCGGGCGGTGACCAAGGTGGCGCCGGCGCTGCGGTGCGGCAGCTCGGGCCCGAAGTCGGGGCGCAGCTCGCCCGCCTCCATCCGCAACCAGAGCTCGGCCAGGCCGCCGTTGCGGAAGTAGGCCCGCTCGGCCCGGCCCGGGTCGCGGGCCAGCTCGCCGTAGAGGAAGACGGGGATCCCGAGCGCCCCGATCTGCGTCGCCGTCGCCACCGCCGCGGTGCGCGCCGCCATGCGATCAGCCGTGTCGAGCCAGACCAGCGGACAGACGTCGAGGGCACCGATCGCCGGGTGAGCGCCGGTGTAGCCGTTTATGTCGATCGTCTCCAGCGCCTCCTCGGCGCCGGCGACCAGGCCCTCCTCCAGCGCTCCCGCCGGCCCGGCGAGGGTGAAGACGCTGCGGTCGTGGTCGGCGTCGGAGTGCTGATCGAGCAGGATGACTCCGGGCGGCGCCGAGAAGGCGGCGGCCAGTCGCTCCAAGCACCCGCCGTCGCCCCCCTCCGAGACGTTGGGAACAGCGAGGAGGGTCGCCACGTCGCCGATCCTCAGAGCAGCAGGTCGCCGCCGCTGACGATTGTCTCGCCGTCGATTTCCACCGTCGGTTCGAGCAGCACGCAGTCGAGGTGGACGGGAACCTGAACGGTGCCGCCGATCGCCGCGGAGGCGCCGAAGGCGATGTGGGCGGTGCCGAGGATCTTCTCGTCCTCGAGGATGTTGCCGGTCAGGATCGCCTCTTCGTTGGTGCCGATTCCGAGCTCGGCGACGCTGGTCGCCTCCGGCCCGTGGGCGGTCAGCAGCTCCATCAGCGCGGCGCCGTCGGAGCCGGTGGTGTCGGTGACGTGGCCGGCGCGGATCGTCAGCGAGGTCGGCGTGTCGAGCAGGCCGACGCCGGCAATCGAGCCGTCGACGACCAGGGTCCCCTCAGCCGTCCCGTCGAGCGGGGCGATGAAGCCCTCGCCGCAGGGCAGGTTGCCGAAGGCGCCGCGGTTGCTGAGTTCGCCGGCGTCGACGATCCCGAGCCGTCCCTCCAGGCCCAGCCGCAGGTCGCTGCCATGGCGGCAGGTGATGCGAACCTCGGAGCCGCCGTTCATCGCCGAGACGACCGCCCAGCCGCGGCGGCGGATCTCCTCGAGGTCGGCGGTCATCAGCCGGATCAGCATCTCCTCGGTGACCCCGGGCAGGCTGCCGACCCTGACCCCGGCCTCGCTCGCCTCCTTGCGGGCGGCGGTGTGGGAGATCGACTGGATCGTCGGCGCCAGCACCACGTCGGCCGCGGTCATCGCCGCCGCCACCGCCCGCGGCGGCTCGGCCGCGTGCGAGTCGCGCTCGGACATCACCGCCAAGGTCGCGTCGGCGCCGTCGCCCTGCGCCTCGATCCGCATCAGCGCCCCGATCTCTTCGGTGACGGGATTGCAGACGACGAGCACCTCCTCGCCGGGATTGACGCCCATGCACTGGCGCACAACGGTTCGAATCGCACTGTCCAGCTCGGCGCTCACCCGCCCCACACTATCCCCGCGTAGATATCGCTGCAGCCGTTTCCTCCTGCAAGCGCCGTACACCCGAACTAAATGGTGAAATCTCGTCCACCATTTAGCCAGCCGCCTCAGTCGTCGTCGTGGCGATGGCGAATCGCCCAGCCCTGAAACCAGATCAGGCCGATCAGGATCGAGCCGAAGGCGATAAACGGCGGCAGCCAGCCGCTCGGATGGGCGATTACCAGGGCGACGACGACGAAGGCGTCGGCGGCGAGCAGAAACGCCACCAGCACCGGCCGCATCGCCGCCCATCCCGGTCCTCGCGCCATCGCTACGATCTCCCTCCCCGCCGGAGTAGCTCAGCTGGTTAGAGCAGCGGAATCATAATCCGCGTGTCGGGGGTTCGAGTCCCTCCTCCGGCATCCCAGCGCAGTGCGGAATGCGGCTGATTTGGATCTCTGCAATGCCTCAAATTGACCAAGGGTGGCAAGGGAAGTGGCAAGGCCCTAGCGGGGAACCGGCCGGTCGCATCATTGCCCGGCGGTTGTAATCAGGGACGGCGAAAGATGGCGTGGGTGCCGATCCGCCGCCAGATGATGTGCGTCTTGCCGGCCTGGACCTCACCGCCGTACTGGAAGGTGGCGCGACCGTCGGTCGCCCAGCTCATCTCCCAGACCCCGGGTAACCCTGGACGCGCTTGACCCGCAGCCGAGATGAAAGCCCTGCCCGCCTTCGGCGAGGTCGGCGATGAAACGCGCGACCGCCTCGCGGAAGGCTCGTTGCTGCCGGGGCGTTAGCCGATCCCAATCGCGGTAGGCCGGAAGCTGAAGATCGAGGCCGTTCCACAACTTTCCGTTGTGCAGCTACTTGACCTCTAGATGGACTCGGTGCTTGTAGCCATAAGAGCGGCAGCGCTGCTCGCGGTAGGCGAAACGGGCCTCGCTGATGTGAGATAGTCGGGAGGTGAGCACTTCCGAACAGTCCGCCACTCGCCTCGTAGCCGTCGCCGAGCTCGGAGACTCACAGGTCGCCGTGGTGGAGCAGACACCGCACGGCACCCTCGCCGTAGGTATCAGCGCCGGCAAGCCGTTTGCGGTCTCTAACCGCTGCCGCCACCTCTTCGCCTCGCTGGGCGAGGGGCGGGTGACCGAGGATGGATGCCTCGAGTGTCCGTGGCACGCCTCGCTCTATGACGTCGGCAGCGGCAAGATGGTGCGCGGTCCGCAGAGCGCTTTCAGGCCGCTTGCGGGCGTCGTCAAGGCGACTACCGGCGCCATACCCTTGAAGACGTTTCCGGTCGAGCTGCGCGACGGCACAATCTGGCTGGTCGGCTGAGACCGGTCCAACCCCGTCGGCTTCGCGCCCGGCCTTGAGGTCGGGGACCAGCGCCCAGCGGCTACTGCTGTGGACGAGCGTCAGCCGTCTGCCTGACGAGCCGCGTGCTTCCGCATCGCCCAGGCGAAGCGAGCGCGCCAGCGTGAGGTCTCTCCGAAGCCGCGAGGGCTGGTAGAGCAGCGGGCCCTGTCCGCTCTGCGATTGGGAGGAGGATCCCATGACCGTCTCACCAGTTCTCGACGCCGCCGGCAG
Source organism: Thermoleophilia bacterium (assembly GCA_016649905.1). Classification (GTDB taxonomy): domain Bacteria; phylum Actinomycetota; class Thermoleophilia; order Solirubrobacterales; family 70-9; genus VAYN01. Next base: position 23,751 of record JAENWU010000023.1, on the reverse strand, counting down.
GCGTCGCTCGCCCGCCACGCAACAAGGGTCAGCGCTACCCGGCCGACCCGCCAACCGTGGAGGAGGTCATCGCTGTGATGCGCGAGACCACCGACGTTCGCCATGGCTTCAGGCTGCGCGCGCTGATCGCCGTACTCTGGCGCGGGGGCGTGCGCGTCCATGAAGCGCTCGCGCTCAGCGAATCCGACCTCGGTCCGAGGCGCGGCTCGCTGCTCGTGCGCAACGGCAAGGGCGGCAGGCGCCGCGAGATCGGGATGGATGCCTGGGGTTGGGAGCAGTTGCGACCCTGGCTCGCCGTCCGCGTGGAGCTTCCGGTCGGGCCGTTGTTCTGCGTCGTCGACGGCCCTACCCGCGGACGGCCCTGGTCGAGCGCCGGGGTCCGGGTCGAGTTCCGGCGCCTTGCCGCCCTGGCCGGCCCCGCCCAAATTACGGGGGGGGTTTCAGCACCCGGTTGAGTCAGAGCCGACAGACGAGGACAGGACGGATCCAGGCGGAGCGCCTGCCTGCCAAGGATCAAACCCCGGAGCAGCGCAGACGATCGTCGACCGCAGGTGCCAGCAGGGTGCCAGCGGAAGCCACGGATATAGCCCGAACTCCCGATCCGACGCCGACGCCTGATCCGGCGCTCCAGTGCCGAAAACTCGCAATTGCCCGCACTCCCCCGCACTCAGCGGACGCCATCATAATCCGCGTGCCGGGGGTTCGAGTCCCTCCTCCGGCATCGCTTTCTAGAGCCAAAAGTAGCGGTCATGAACGCCTCACGGCAGCCAAAATGTGGGGGGTGGCAAGGGTCAGGGCGCGAGCGGGTTCGCTCGCGCCGGGTAGGCTGGGAAGCGTTGCTGGGGTGCCCTGGGCGGAAGCGGCACATTGCCCGCAATGGAAGCCCACAGAGATGGCTGAGAAAGAACGGCAGCTAGCCGAGATCGCCTTGGGGAATCACGTCGCCATCCGCGCCGATCCGCCACGCGTAAAGGTGCTTATCGACCATGAGTCGGCTCCTCTCCGGCTCACCATTCTCATCTAGCTGTTCAACGACGAGGCAAGGGAGTCCCGCTTGCGGCCAGGATCTCGCCCAACGTCTCTGCCGGCGTGCCGTCGAGGTGTCGCAGCTGGTCCTCGCTGGTGAGTTCGAAGACCAGCTCACCCTTTCGCTGCGAGTCAGTCTCGATTGCCAAGTCCCAGGATTCGTAGGTCGTGTCGGGGATGGCGACTTCGACTGCGATCTCCATCACAAAGGGCCCGTCCCCCTTCTTGTGCTCCCGCAGAATCACCATCGCAACGTTCTCGTCAACCGCCACGTCCACGGCGTCGGAAGTAAAGCCCTTGGTCGTAACGGCCATCGCAGCGTCGAACCCCGCCTGGTCGCGGACCCCAACGAGCGCGTCGAGCGTCCCCTTGCCGACCTCCTTGCTCCAGTCCTTGCACTCCACAAGCAGGCGCTGGATCGAGCCGTCGGGATGGGTTGCGGTCACGTCAAGACGCTGCTCTGCCCTGCGCCCCTCAGGTCGAAGGGCCGTTTCGTGTTTCACGCCTCGCCAGCCGAGACTTGCGAGCACAACGGCAGCCAAGCGCTCGTAGGCGGTCCCCGCCTTGGCGGGCCGGAAACCAAAGATCGGACTCGTGCAATTCGTCTGCGGCGCTCATAGATCGACTGGAGGCTCAGGGATAGCGACGGTGTAGGCGCTTGCGGCGCTCGACCTCCTCGACCCACTCCTCGGCGCCAAAACGGATCGAAGGGGACACTCGACTCATGCGGCCACGATCGGCGCCAGCGGAAATCGATACCGCCAGCGCGGGCTGAACGAAGCGGTGCTAGCCCTCGTCGTCGTGGGGAATGTCAGCGGCGAAGCGCTCGAGGTCCTCGGCGGACGCCGGCTTAGTCCCCCGCTTTGCGTCTAGCTCGGCCTTGGGAGTGATCGGCGGCTCAAGCGTAAGACCGCCCTCGCGATCCGGCACGACCTCATAGCGTCGGCCCGCGACTTCGATCAACTCACCGACCGCCAGATCGAGCTTCTTCACCGCAGTTGCCATGCAGGTAATGGTAGCCCCGTGCGAAGCGTTGTGGCGATGCCCCGAGGAATGCTCAGGTGCTGCAGTTTTCATCGAGCGGCTTCGCGCGCTCGTCAAGCTCCGCCAGAAACTCCTCGTCACCCTCGTGGCGCGTGACCCGGCCGGCGGCGAGGTCCTCATCGGCCTCGCGCTCTTTCTCGTTCCACTCGCGCGTCCAGAAGCCGGCCTGCTCCGGGTCGATGCGTCCGACGCTGATCTCTTCAAGAAGCAGCACGGCGCCGTCCACGGCCTGGTCGGGCAGTCGATCGACAAGCTCGTGAAGCTCCGCCTTGGTCATGAGCCAAAGCGTAAACCGGAAGGACTTCTACAGATATCCGCGGCCCCGCCGCCAACCAGCAAGAACAGGCAGAGCGTCGCAACGACGTTGGCGTAGGTGAGGCTGCTGCGGATGCTCCCCTTTATTGGATCTCCTCGGTTGAGTTGACAGCGGGCACTCTACGCAGAGAAACCGCGCTGTCGTCGCGTCCACCGCCGGCCGACGATAGGGTCCGCGAGGTCATGGTTGAAAGATCCCAATTATTCAGCGGTTGCAGGCGATTCGATGTATGAGAAGTCCGCCACGAACGACCACCCCGGGCTGACCGACATCCACGCCCACCCGGCGATGAACGCGTTCCTCTGGGACCGCGACCTGCGCCGGCACTACTTCACCGCGGGAGGCAAGTACTGCCCGCTCGCCAGCCTCACCGATTTCAAGCTCGAAGTCCGGCGCGATCTCGCGGATGCGCCACGGTCGAGATTCGTGCGCTGCGTTCGGGAGCCTCGATCCATACGACACCGTATGGAGATTAGGCGAGGCGCTTGCATCTGTCAATACGCTGCCGTATAGATAGGTCCGTGGCGAAAGTCAGGACTCCACGCGGTGCCTGGGTCGACGCGGCCCTGCAGGCCCTCGCGGCAGGAGGCCCGGATGCCGTGCGGGTCGAGACGCTGGCCGCGTCCCTGGGTGTGTCCAAGGGGGGCTTCTACTGGCACTTCAAAGATCGCCAGGCGCTGCTCGAGGAGATGCTCGACAGCTGGGAGCAGGCCGGGACCGAGGACGTCATCGCCCGCGTCGAAAGCGATACGCCCAACCCACGGGCCAAGCTGCAGCAGCTCTTCGAGCTGAGCCCGACCGCCGATTTCGACGTCGAGTTGGCGCTGCGGGACTGGGCGCGGCGCGACGGCGAGGTCGCCGCGCGCCTGCAGCGGGTCGATGACCGGCGCATGGCGTTTCTGCGCTCGCTGTTCGGACAGTTCTGCGCCGACGAGAACGATGTCGAGGCCCGCAGCATGCTCGCCTACTCACTGCTGATCGGCAGCTACTTCATCGCCGTGCAACACGCGGGCAGGAGCCGGTCGCAGGTGCTGCAGCTCGCGGTCGACCGGCTGCTCGACGAGTCGTGGAGCTGAGATGGCCAGCGACGACGACAAGCGCCAGCGCCCGGTCCTCGTCTACGACGGGGACTGCGCCTTCTGCACGAGCTGCGTGCGCCTTCTGGAGAGGATTAGGCCAGAGGCGGAGATCGTTGCCTGGCAGCTCGCCGACCTGAACGAACTGGGAGTCACCGAGGAGCAGGCGGCCGCCGCCGTGCAGTGGGTGGAGATCGACGGCACGGTCCGCTCGGGACACGAGGCAATCGCCGCGTCGCTGAGCGCAGCGGGGCGATTCTGGAAGATCGTCGGCCGCGCGATCCTGCTGCCGGGGATCTCGTCGCTGGCGGCGAAGGCCTACCGACTGGTCGCGGACAACCGCTACCGGTTGCCCGGCGGCACGCCCGCCTGCGCGGTCAACGACGGAGATCGCCGCCGGAGCTGACCTCGACCCCGTTGCGGCCGAAATCTTCCTTGGATAGCTCGGCGACGAGGGCGGCACCGGCGCCTTCGGGGTCGGGCACGGGCTGCCCGGCTTCGACCATGCGCACCGAGGCCAGTCGCCCTGAGCGAAAGGCGCCGTCGGGAGCCAGCGTCGCGTGCAGGACGACGGTCTCGCTCAGCACCCCTTCGAGGCCGAAGTTGTGGAAGCCGGAGAAGTTGCCGAGGCTGTAGGCGATCAGGCGGCCGCGGTAGATCTCCATCCCGCGCAGGACGTGCGGACCGGAGCCGAGGACGAGGTCGGCGCCGGCCTCGACCGCCATCTGGGCGAACTCCTCGGCGTTGCCGCGGTCCTCGCCGAGGTAGATCTCGGTTTCCCCGGTCACGTGCAGGGCGTCGGCGCCCTCGCCGCCGGCGTGGTTGGCGACGACGACGATGTCGGCGCGCTTGCGGGCGCTGCGGATCAGCGCCCGCGCCGCGTCGAGGTCCGTCAGCGACGGCGCGTAGCCATAGGGAGCGAAGCCGAGCAGGGCGACTTTGCGCCCGCCGACCTTGATGAAAGCGATCCGCCCCGGCACGCCGACCGGTTCGATCCCGGCCCGGTGCAGCGCCGCGATCGTCTCACCCTGCCCTGCTTCACCGAAGTCGTAGGAGTGGTTGTTGGCGAGCGACATTGCCGTGAAGCCGGCAGCCCGCAGGTACTCGGCGTACTCGGGCGGCGCCCGGAAGGCGAAGCATTCGTCCGAGTCGGGCCCGCACTTGACGTCTTCGGAGACGTCGGTCAGCGTCCCCTCCAGGTTGCCGAAGACGACGTCGCCCTTGAGCTCCGCGTCGATCGGGTCGAAGTAGGTCGTCGGTTCGGGCGGCAGCGTCGGCGTAATCCCCATCGCGGTGTCGCCGACGGCGGCGAAGGAGATGCCATCGTCGGAGCCACCCCCTCCCCCTCCCTTGTTCTCGCCCGCGCCCGGCTTGCCACCGTTGGCCGTGCCGCCCGCCTTGCCGCCTCCCTGCGCCCCACTGCCCCGCTGCTTGCCCGCCCCTTCTCCCGGCGGGTTGCGAACGGTGCCGTCGAAGCAGCCGGCGAGCACGATGGTGACCGTCAGCCCCGCCGCCGCCAGCAGGGCAGCGCGCCTCATGCCTCGACCATCAGCGTCACCGGGCCGTCGTTGATCAATGCCACTCCCATGCAAGCGCCGAAGACGCCCTTCTGGGCGCCGAGGCGCTCGCAGAAACGGTCGTAGAGCGGCTCGGCGACCTCAGGGCGCGCCGCCTCCGTGTAGCTGGGCCGGTTGCCCTTGCGAGCGTCGCCGTAGAGCGTGAACTGGCTGACGCAGAGGATCTCCCGCTCCCCCAGCGGCTCGTTCATCCTGCCCTCGCTGTCGTCGAAGATGCGCAGCTTCGCGACCTTGTCAGCAAGCCGGTCGGCCTGCTCCTCGCCATCGTCGACCCCGACCCCGAGCAGGACCAGCATCCCCGGCCCGATCTGGGCGACGCGATCGCCCTCGACGTCGACCGCCGCCTGACTGACGCGCTGGACGAGAGCCCTCATCGACCCAAGCTAACGCCCGCACCTGCGTCAAAACGAGACAGGCGCTGGTCCTGCTCGTCTGAGCCGCTACTTCTCGAGCGCCTCGACCAGCGAGGAGGCGTCGTAGGCGCCGTAAAGGCGCACGCCGTTGGCGAAGAAGGTGGGGGTTCCGGTGGCGCCGCTGGCCTCGGCCGAGGCGATGTCGCGGGCGATCCGCTCGGTGTGGGCCTCGGCGTCGATCTCGGCCGCCAGCCGGTCCGCGTCGAGGCCAAGGTCCTTGGCGACCGCGATCATCGTTTTCCGCGAGAGCTTGGGCTGGGCCTGGAAGAGGGCGTCGTGGTACTCCCAGAAGTGGCCCTGTGCCGCCGCCGCCTCGCTCGCCTGCGCCGCCATCGGCGCCAGCGGATGGCGCTCGGGGATCGGCAGGTGGCGGAAGGCGAAGACGAGGCGCTCGCCGAGGCGCTCGCGGACGCGGCGGATCACCGACTGGGCGCCGAGACAGAAGGGGCACTGGAAGTCCCCAAACATCACCAGCTCGAGCGGTGCACCCCGCTCGCCGCGAACGTGATCGATGTCTTCCAGTGGGGGTGAGAGCCGTTCGTCCACGGAGTCCGATGTTATGTGGTCGTGCACGACATCGAGTCGATCCTGCTGCTGCTGCTGGCGGCGGCGCTGCTGGTGCGCATCGCCGAGTTCGGCAAGATCCCGGCGCCGATCGTCCTCGTCCTCGGCGGACTGGCGATCGCGCTGGTGCCGGGGCTGCCCGAGGTCGAACTCGACCCGGACACGATCTTCCTGATCTTCCTGCCGCCGCTGGTCTACGCGGCCGGCTGGCGCACCTCCCCGCAAGAGCTGCGGGCGCTGATGCGGCCGTTGGGGATGCTCTCGATCGGGCTCGTCTTCCTCACCGCCGCGGCCGTGGCCGTCGTCGCCCAGGCGCTGGTGCCGGCGCTGGGCTGGGCCGAAGCGGCGATCCTCGGCGCCGTCCTCGCCCCCACCGACGCCGTCGCCTCGACCTCGATCTTCCGCCGCCTGCGCACGCCCGAGCGGGTGCGGCTGCTGGTCGAGGGCGAGTCGATGATCAACGACGGCACCGCCCTGGTCCTCTACCGGATCGCCGTCGGGGTCGCGACCGGGACCGCCTTCAGCCTCGGCGACGCGACCCTGGAATTCTTCGTCGTCTCGCTGGGCGGGATCGCCGCCGGCCTCGTCGTCGGCGTCGTCTCCAACCTCGTCGTCCGCCGCCAATCCGACCCCGGTTTGGTCATCTTCCTCTCGGTTCTGACCGCCTACGGCGCCTACATCGGCGCCGAGGAGCTGGGGGTCTCCGGCATCCTCGCGGCCGTCGTCGCCGGCGTCTACGGCGGCTATCAGTCACCGCGCTCGCTCGACGCCGACACCCGCCTCGGCGCGATCGCCTTCTGGAACGTCCTCGTCTTCGGGCTGGAGATCACCCTCTTCGTCCTGCTCGGCCTGCAGCTCCCCGGCGTCGTCGACACCCTCAACGAAGGCTCCTCGGGGGTCGGCGAGCTGCTCTGGCCGGCAGCGGCGATCGCGCTCGCCTCGCTGGCCCTCCGGCTCGCCTTCGTCTTCGCGATGCGCAGCGACGCCGGCGAGACCTTCGGCCAGCGCTTCGCGGTCGGCTGGAGTGGCATGCGTGGTGCCGTCTCGCTGGCCGCCGCCCTGGCGGTGCCACTGAGCGTCTCCGGGCGGCCGCAGATCATCTTCCTCACCTTCGCCCTGATCCTGATCACCCTGGTCGGCCAGGGGCTCTCGTTGCCCTTCATCGTGCGGGCGCTGCAGCTCGAGGAGCCGCGGCGCTGGAGCGACGAGGAGGCGGTGGCGCGGATGGAGGCGGCGCAATCGGCGCTCGACCGGATCGACCAGATGGAGGGCGAGGACCGCGCCGACGAGGCCCAGCTGAAGCGCCTGCGCGACCTCTACCGCTCGCGCTTCCGGATGTGCGCGGCGGTGCTCGACGGCGAGGACCCCGAGCGCGCCGCCCGCAGCGAGCGGATCTCCGACTACGGCGAGCTGCGTCGCGAGCTGATCGGGATCGAGCGCGAAGAGCTGCTCAACCTGCGCGGCGCCGGCCGCCTGCGGAACACGACGATGCGCCAGATCGAGCGCGACCTCGATCTTGAGGAGGCGCGGATTCGCTCCTAAGCGCCGTTGATGTCGTAGTTCTGTCCGTTATCCGGACAGAACTACGACATCAAGAGAAGAACTCGCGGGCGCGGGCGGCGAGCAGGTCGGGGCGCTCGTCGGCGGTGAAGTGGCCGCAGCCGGGGACCAGCTCGACCCGCATCTCATCGGCGTGGTGCTGGTAGCCACCCAGCATCGAGGGTCGCAGGACGGCGTCGTCCTCGCCGAGCAGCAACAGGGTCGGCACGGTCAGGCGCTCGTGGGCGTAGCGGCCGCGGGCGATCGGCAGCACCTCGCGCAGGTTGAAGACCCGGTACATCTGCACCCCCGCCCGCGCCCGGTCCGGTTCGGCGAGGTTGTCGGCGAAGGCATCCAGCGCCTCCCGCGTCCACACGCCTTTCTCGGTTGAGGCACCGACCAGGACCTTCCGTACGAAGTCGCCGCTGCGGTGCAGGCGGTAGCCGAGCCCCGGCGCCAGGATCGGCAGCTGGTAGGTGAAGCGCCAGAGCTGGCCGACCAGGTTGCGGATGTTGACCCAGGGCGGCACGATGTTGAGTGCCAGGAAGCGCTCGACGCGCTCGGGCGCCCGCAGGCAGAGCAGGAAGCCGATCCAGCCGCCCCAGTCGTGGCCGACCAGCTTCACCCGGTCGATCCCGAGCTCGTCGAGGACGGCGAGCACGTCGCTTGCCAGCTCCTCCTTCTCATAGCCGTCGGGCGGCGCCTCGGACTCGCCGAACCCGCGCAGGTCGAGGGCGAGCACGCGATGACGGTCGGCCAGCGCCGGCATCAGGTGGCGCCACTCGTACCAGTGCTGCGGCCAGCCGTGCAGGCAGAGAACGACGTCCTCGCCGCTGCCCGCTTCGGCAACGTGGAACTCGACCCCGCGGGCCCGGACTCGGCGGTGCGTAACTCCGGGAACCGCCGAGCGAGCGCTCAAACGCTGCTTGTGACGCCGCCCTCGCGGAACTCGACGACCACTTCCTCCATCGTCGCCGCGTTGCAGGGGACGCCTTCCGGCCACGGTTTGACCGGCTGCTCGTTCAGCGTCTTCAAGCCGTTGCCGCTGACCACGATCACGGTGACATCGTCGGGGCGGATCAGGCCGCGCTGGGCGAGCTTCATCGTCGCCGCCACGGTGGTCCCGCCGGCCGGCTCGGTCAGCACACCCTCGGTCGAAGCCAGGAGCTCCATCGCTTCGAGGATCTCGCCGTCGGGGACGTCGGCGGCCGAGCCGCCGCGGCTGCGCACCGCCTCGAGGACCAGGGGGCCGTCGCCCGGAGAGCCGATCGCCAGCGACTGGGCCAGCGTCTCGGGCACCTGCGGGACGATCTCCGCACCGCCCTCGACGATCGTCTTCACGATCGGCGAGCAGCCGGTCGGCTGACCGATGTGGAGCTTGGTTCCCGAGGTCTCGGCAAGGCCGAGGGCCTCGAACTCGAGCAGAGCCTTGTGCACGCGCGAGGACAGGGTGCCACCGGCGGCCGGCATCACGATGTGGTCGGGCGAGTTCCAGCCGAGGTCCTCGACGACCTCGTAGGCGAGCGTCTTGGCGCCCTCGGCGTAGAACGGCCGCAGGCTGATGTTGGCGAAGGGGATCCCGGTCGCTTCGGTCAGCTCGCGACAGGCGCGGTTGGCTTCGTCGTAGTTGCCGTCGACCTGGCAGACCTGGGCCCCGAGCGCCCGGCAGCCGCGCGCCTTCGCCCGCTCCAGGTTGGCGGGGTAGAAGACGTAGGGCTTGAGGCCGACGGCCGCCGCCAGGGAGGCGGTGGCGGTGCCGACGTTGCCGGTCGAGACGCAGCCGATCTCCGCGGCGCCCAGCTCGAGCGCCCGCGCAACGGCCATCCCGACGACGCGATCCTTGTAGGAAAGCGAGGGCCGGTTGGTCGAGTCGTCCTTGACGTAGAGGTTGCGCAGCCCCAGCTCGGCACCGAGACGCTCGGCCCGGATCAGCGGCGTCTGGCCGGCGAAGCGGGCAACGCGGTCGGCGGCGGAACGGCTGACGATCGGCAGCAACTCCTCGAAGCGCCAGACGTTCCGAGGACGGTCGCTCAGCGGACGGGCCTCGATCCGGCTCTTGGCGAGCTCGTAGTCGTACTCGATGTCGAAGCCGGCGTCGCACCGCGGACAGCGGAAAGCCGTGTCGGTCAGTTCGGCACGAGAGTCGCAAGCAGGACAGACGAGTTCGGTCGCGCAGGAACTGCTTCGCAGGCCGGCCGTGTCGCTCATGACTCCTCCTTTTTCACCGCACCGGTATAACACATGGCTCGTCAGCGCTCAATGCTTTCTGCGTAAATTTGCCGAGATCGAAAAGAATTCCAGACAAAAAGGTAGCGGAAGCGACGGGCCTTGCAATAGCAGTGAAACATTCTGTCTGTAGAGTCCTTGTCTTCAGTCTCAAAGAATTGGCCACTTGAGTCCTCAGGAGCGCTTTGCCGCCAACCTTCGCCGAGCCCGTACGACCGTGGGCATTTCCCAGGAAGAGCTGGGAAACCGCTGTGACCTCCATCGCACCGAGATCTCGCTGCTCGAGCGCGCCGGCCGCGAGCCGCGGCTGGGGACGATCGTGAAGTTGGCCGGCGCCCTGGAGACGACGCCCGGCGAGCTCTGCACCGGGGTCACCTGGCTGCCGGCGTCGCACCGCTTCGAGGTCATGCAGCCTCCTCGCAGCGCCTGAGGGAACGATGAAGTGAAGCGGGGGCGCCGATCGAGCCGGCGCGTCCAGGGCCCGTCATGACGTTTCATCCTGACCCCGGGCTCGGGACCGGTCCTCCTTTGCCACCCCAAGGCGGTTCCCCGGTCCGTAGACCCCGCTCACTCCACCGTTTCCGTTGCCCGGCGCGAGCATTCATAACATAGATCTGTGTAGCAATCAAGGTACTTTGCTTAATGGAGCGCACTTGCGCTTAACACCGCTCAGGAAGCCGGCGCCGCGCTCTCGGCGCTGACCGGAATCTTCGCCGCCTCGGGCCACGCCGTGGCCAGCTCGACGCCATCTGGGCGGCCGCAGGCGAGCAGGATCTCCTCGGCGGCGTGCGGCGCGAACGGTGCCAGCGCCTGCGCCAACAGGACGAGCGCGGCGACCTGTGCCTCGGCGTCGGCGCGGTCGAGCTGACCGCGGCGCTTGACGACGCGCTTCTCGAAATCCTGGATCCGCTCGAACAGCCGGGTGATGTTGCGGATCGACTTGTGCAGCTGCAGCTCGGCGGTATCGGCGGTGATCCGCTCGAGGCCGTTCTCGCACCATTTGCGCAGGCGATCGCGCATGTGCTCGGTGTCGGCGGCGGCCTCCGGATCGTGCGGGATCTCATCGAGCACCGCGAAGCGGTCGTGGGAGTAGGTCCAGAGGTTGCGCAGGAAGCGGTTGGCGAAGCGCAGGGCGCCGTCGGACCAGTTCAGCGTCTTCGCCGGCCCGGCGGCATAGAGGACCGCGAGCCGGACGGTGTCGGCGCCGTAGCGCTCGACCAGCTCGTCGGGGTTGACGACGTTGCCGAGGTGCTTGCTCATCTTGCGGCCGTCGGCGATCACCATCTCGTGGAAGAGGCAGCCGGCGAAGGGCTCGCCATCGGCCATGAAGGCGAACTCGCCATGGTCGCGCAGCGCCTTGGTCACGACCCGCTGGTCGAAGACGAAGCTACCCGAGTCGCCGCCGGCGACGAGTCGCTCGGCGGGCAGCCACTCCCGCAGGTCTGGGTGGGTGAACATCTGCTCGGCGCGGTCCGCGGGCGGGACCGCGGCTGGGACCCAGAGGAAGAGGGCGTCGAAGTGGCAGTCGAGGGTGTCGGTCTCGCGCTTGGCGGTGCCGCCGCAGCTCGGGCACTCGACATCGACGAAGTCGGGCCGCTCGGCGAGCGGATTGCCCTCGGCGCGAGGCATCAGGTCCCGCGGCAGGACGACCGGTAGATCGGACACCGGGACGGGAACGGCGCCACACGCGTCGCAGTGGATCACCGGAATCGGCGTCCCCCAGGCACGCTGGCGCGAGATCGAGAAGTCGTTGGCGCGGTAGCGCTTCGCCTCGCGGGCAGCGGCGACCGGGGCAGCCGGAGCGACGTCTCCCCCATCGTCGTCAGCGGCCTCCTCACCCTCCGGCTCGACCCACTCCACCCGCTCGATCCGGGCGGCGATCTCACGGTCGGCCTCGTCGATGGCGGGGATGCCGAGCACCGCGGTCGGCCCGAAGCGAGCGTCGACCAGCGGCGAGACCAGGACCGGCAGCTCGCTCCCGTCGAGACCGGTCAGCGAGGAGCCGGTGTCGACCACCGGGACCGCGCGGGCGTCGCGGGCGCTGCGCTCCCAGCCGCCGGAGCGCATCTGCTCGAGCTCGGCATGGGCGTCGGCGGCGGTCACCCAGACGTCGAGGTCGGGATGGCGCGGTGAGAGCAGGACGAAGCTCGCCCGCACGAGCGCGCCGCGGTGCGGACTGAAGACGGTGAGGGTGCCGCCGTCCCCCTCGAGCTCGACCTCGAGCCCGTCGGAGCGGCCGAGGATGTAGCGCTGGGTGGCGAGCGCAAGCTCGTCCCAGTTCTGGAGCTTCTCGGTGTTGGCGTCGTTCTCCTCGAGGTAATCGGTGATCTTCAGGAACCAGGTCGGGCGCCGGATCAGCCGCACCTCGTTGTGGCAGCGCCAGCAGGTCCCGTCCTCGACCTGGATCGAGGCCAGGGTCGTCTGGCAGGTGTCGCACCAGTCGACGGTGGCGTCCTCGCGATAGATCATCCCCATCTCCAACAGGGTCAGGAACAGCCACTGGGTCCAGCGGTACTGCCCCTCGTCGGAGCTGTAGAAGACGCGGTCGTAGTCGAAGCTGTAGCCGAGACGCTTCATCTGGTCGAGCATCCGCTCGCCGCACTGGCGGACCCACTCGGCCGGCAGCTCCTGGCGCTCGATCGCCGCCAGCTCGGCCGGAAGCCCGAAGGCGTCGAAACCGAAGCCGAGAAGAACGGCGTCGCCACGGGCGCGGCGGAAGCGGGCGTAGGCGTCGCCGATCGTGTAGTCGCGGACGTGGCCCATGTGCAGGTTGCCCGAGGTGAACGGGCTCGAGGCCTTGACGTAGACGGGCGTCTGCCCTGGCTCCGGGGGCGGCGGCGCCTCGAAATCGCCCCGCTCGGCCCAGGCGGCCTGGCGCGAGGGCTCGATCCGGGCGGCGTCGTAGCTCGGCTTCTCCTTGCTCATCTCACTTCAAAGGCTACTGAGCGGCCATAGAACGCCAGGCCCAGCACTGAGCGGGCGGCGGGACCAAGCAGCTCGGCGGACGCAGGGAAGCGAGGCGAGGGGAGCGCACACAAGTGCGTGACCCGAACCGAGCGACCGAGGACTCCGAGATGCGCCGGTCCCACGCCCGCTCAGGCGAAGGTCCAGAGGCGGTTGCCGATGAAGTTAAATGGCATCGCCACCCCCACCGCGATCGCCTGCGCGGTCAGGTCGCCAACCGAGCCGGAGGCGATCAGGAGCTCCAGGACCGCGAGGTTGAGACCGAGTGAGGCGAGGCTGACGGCGAAGAAGCGGGGCGCCTGGAAACGGGCGGCGCCAGCGCCGGCGGCGAAGGTCCAGTGGCGGTTCCAGAGGAAGTTGTTGGTGACGGCGACGGCGAAGGCTCCGATCGCGGCGACGAGGTGGTGAAGGTCGAGGATGCCGATCAACAGGGCGAAGACGGCGAGGTTGATCAGGTAGCCCGAACCGCCGACCAGGCCGAATTTGAACAGCTGAAACCAGTTGGAGGGATGCCTCGCCGCCGCACCGATGCGGTAGGCGAGTTCGGAGGCGCCGGTCACTTTCGGCAGGTTAACGGGCCGCGCAGCCACGAGCGGGACCCGTAATCTTCGCCCCGATGCGACTGAGGACCGCAACGATCGCGGCGCTCGCGGCGACCGTGGTCGCCGTGGCGCTGGCGCTCGTCTTCGGCGCCGGCGAGTCAAAGCAGGCGCAGGCGAAGACGGAAACGGTCCCCGGCACCCCGAGCGTCGAGATCGTCTCGCCCCGCAACGGTGCCCGCCAGTCCAGCCACGCGGTTGTCGTCAAGCTGGCGATCGAGAACTTCAGCCTGGCCCCGCGCCAGCTCGGCAAGGAACCGCAGCTGGGCCAGGGCCACGTCCGCTACAGCCTCAACCGCGTCCCCGACTGCGTCGACCCGGTGAAACTGCTGCACGCGATCAACAGCCCGATCGGCAATGGCCGCCTGGTCGGCGCCTCCTTCGACTACCCCGAGTTCTCCGGTCCCAACGGGGTCCTCGCCGAGCGCATCGACACCGCCGGCAGCTACTCACCAGGGACGCGGCCGGAGATCTATTACCACGACCTGCAGCCGGGCTTCTACCGCCTGATCACTGCCCTGGCGCAGAACAACGGCGCCATCACCCGCTTCCACGCGGTCACCAACTTCCAGATCCTGCCGAAGCCCGGGCACGGCCCGAAACCGTGCGAGGGGAACAAAGTCCCGAGCGCCGCGGCCGCCGCCAGACTGCGGTAGAACCTCCCAGGGACCAATACTTCACTTTGTATAGTGGGTGCGTATGCGCACTTACCGTCGCCTGATGGGCTTTTTGCGTCCGTACCGGTTCCAGCTCTGGGGCTCGCTGGCGTTTGCCTGGGCGGCAATGGGGATGACGGTGGCGATCCCCTGGCTGATCGGCCGCGCGATCAACGCGATCGTCGAATACGACAAGCCCGATCTGCTGCCGCTGGCGCTGGCGATCTTCGCCGCCGCGATCCTGCGCCTGGGGCTGACCGTGGTGCGGCGTCTGGTCGCCGGCAAAGTCTCGTTGGCGGTCGAATTCGACCTGCGCCAGGTCTTCTACGCCCACCTGCAGCGGCTCGAGCTCGGCTTCTTCGACGGCCAGCAGACCGGTCAGCTGATGTCGCGGGCGACGGTCGACCTCGGCGCGATCCGCTTCTTCCTCGGCTACGGGTTGATCTTCATCACCCAGAACCTGCTGACGATCGTCCTCGCCAGCGCCGTGATGTTCGTGATCGACCCCGTCCTGGCGCTGCTGGCGCTGGCGCCGGCGCCGCTGATCGTCTACGCCGCCTCGCGCTACAACCGCGTCTCCCGGCCCGCCCAGCAGGAGGTCCAGCAGCGGATCGCCGAACTGACCGCGGAGGCCGAGGAGAACGTCTCCGGGATCCGCATCGTCAAGGCCTTCGCCCGCGAGGAATACCAGCTGCACCGCTTCCAGCGCGCCGTCTCGCGGGTCTTCGACCAGAGCATCTACGCGACCCGGCTGCAGGCGTTCTTCTCGCCGCTGATCGGCCTGCTGCCGCAGATTGGGATCGCCCTGGTCCTGCTGGTCGGCGGCCGGCAGGTGATCAACGACAACCTCAGCCTCGGCGACTTCACCGCCTTCTACACCTACCTGGTGATGCTGGCCGGGCCGCTGCGGATGCTCGGCGTCGCGATGGGGATGGCGCAGCGGGCAATCGCCTCCGGCAACCGGCTGTTCGAGATCCTCGACCGCGAGCCGCGGATCGAGAGCCCGCCGGGGGCGCCGGCGCTGCCGGCCGGCGGCGGCCGCGTGCAGCTGCGCGACGTGACCCTCCGCTACGCCGGCGTCGACGCCGGCGCTGAGCGCGAGGGCGCGCTGCCAGCGCTGAGTGAGGTCTCGCTCGAGGTCGAGGCAGGCCGCACCGTGGCGCTGGTCGGGCCCTCGGGCTCGGGCAAGACCAGCCTGGTGGCGCTGATCGCGCGCCTCTACGACCCCGACCAGGGCACCGTCTTTGTCGACGGCGTCGACGTACGCGAGGTCGACGTTCCCTCGCTGCGTTCGGAGATCGCCTTCGTCGCCGACGACAGCTTCCTCTTCACCGCCAGCGTCGCCGAGAACATTGCCTACGCGCGGGCCGACGCCTCACTGGAGGAAATCGAAGCCGCCGCCCGGCGCGCCCAGGCCGACGCCTTCATCCGCGCCCTGCCCGACGGCTACGAGACCCGCGTCGGCGAGCGCGGCCTCACCCTCTCCGGCGGCCAGCGCCAGCGGGTGGCGATCGCCCGCGCCCTGCTCGCCGACCCGCGGATCCTGATCCTCGACGACGCCACCTCCTCGGTCGACGCGACCACCGAGGTCGCGATCAAGGAAGGCCTGCAGGAGGCGATGGCCGGCCGGACCACGTTCATCATCGCCCACCGGCTCTCGACCGTCTCGCTGGCCGACGAGATCGTCGTCGTCGACGGCGGGCGGATCGTCGACCGCGGCACCCACGCGGAGCTGATGGAGGGCTGCGGCTTCTACCGCGAGATCGCCGAGCACGGCCTCGCTGACTCCGTTTTCCTCCAGCGCGACCTCGAGGCGCGCGAGGAGATGGCGCGGCTGTGAGGCGCGGCGAGGACAACGCGCTGCGCAACGTCGGCCGCCTCTTCGTCGCGCTCTGGCGACTGGTCCGCGGCGAGGATCAGCGCGGGCGCAAGGTCAAATGGCTGGTCTCCCAGCTGCGGCCCTACCGCGGCCGGGTGGCGCTGATGTTCGTCGGCCTGCTGGCGGCGACGGCGGCTGGGCTGGCTCCCCCCTACCTCGCCGGCCGCGCGATCGACTCCGGCATCCAGACCGGCGACGTCGCCGCGCTCGACCTGATCGTGATCGCCTTCGTCGCGGTCGCGATCATCTACGCCGCCGCCACCTACCTGCAGACCTACATGGTCGGTTGGGTCGGCACCCGGGTGCTGCAGGACCTGCGCCAGCGGGTCTTCGCGCACCTGCAGTCGATGTCGATCGGCTTCTTCACCCGGCGCAGCCCCGGGGTCCTGATCTCCCGCATGACCAACGACATCGAGGCGCTCAACCAGCTCGTCACCGACGGCGTCGTCACCATTTTCTCCAGCACCCTGACCCTGCTCGGGGTCGTCGTCATCCTGCTCGTCCTCGACGTCCAGCTCGCCCTCGTCGTCTTCCTCACCTTCCCGCTGCTGCTGATCGCCAGCGTCATCTTCAGGATCGTCTCCCACGGCGCCTACCGGGCGACGCGGGAGCGGATCGCGGCGATCACCGCCTACCTGCAGGAGAGCCTCAGCGGTGTCCGCGTGGTGCGCAGCTTCGGCCAGGAGCCGCGCCACGTCGACGAGATGACCGAGCTCAACGAGGCCAACCGCGCGGTCAACATGAAGACGGTCTACCTCAACGCCTCCTACTTCCCGGCGGTCGAACTGCTGGCGGCGGTGGCGACGGGGGTGATCCTCGTCTACGGCGGCGGCCTCGCGATCGACAGAGAGATCCAGATCGGCGTGATCGTCGCCTTCGTCGGCTACCTGACGACCTTCTTCGAACCGATCCAGCAGCTCTCCCAGCTCTACACGACCTACCAGCAGGGGATGGCCGCGCTCGACAAGATCTTCGACCTGCTCGACACCGCACCCGACATGGTCGACGCGCCGGAGGCGATCGACCCCGGCACGCTGCGTGGCGAGATCGAGCTCGACGGCGTCTGGTTCTCCTACAAGGAAGCCGCCGAGCCGGGCGAGGACGTCTGGGCGCTGCGCGACGTCGACCTGCACGTGCCACCCGGCCAGACCCTGGCCCTGGTCGGCGCCACCGGTGCGGGCAAGTCGACCTTCGCCAAGCTCGTCGCCCGCTTCTACGACCCGCAGCAGGGTCGGGTGTTGGTCGACGGTCACGACCTGCGCGGGGTCCAACAGCGGGCGCTGCGGCGCCAGCTCGGGATCGTCCCGCAGGAGGGCTTCCTCTTCTCCGGCAGCGTCCGCGAAAACGTCGCCTTCGGCCGTCCCGAGGCGAGCCTGGAGGAGATCGAGGCGGCGATCGCGACCGTCGGTGCCACCGCCTTCGTCGAGGCGCTGCCCGACGGGATCGAGACCGAGGTCGGCGAGCGCGGCATCCAGCTCTCCGCCGGCCAGCGCCAGCTCGTCGCCTTCGCCCGCGCCCTTCTGGCCGAACCGCGGATCCTGATCCTCGACGAGGCCACCTCCAACGTCGACGTCCGCACCGAGAAAACGATCGAGAAAGGCCTCGAGCGCCTGCTGCAGGGCCGCACCGCGATCGTCATCGCCCACCGCCTCTCGACGATCCGCCGCGCCGGCAAGATCGTCGTCCTCGCGGACGGAGGCATCGCCGAGCAGGGCACCCACGACGAGCTGATCGCCGCAGGCGGGCCTTACTCCAAGCTCTACGGAGCCTGGTCCGAGTCCTCGGTGGCCTGAGCCAGCGGGATCGACCGAGGGACGGGCGCTTGGAACAAAGGAAACAGCAGTGTCTGGGCTCGTCCAGGCGCTGATGCAGGTAAGGCCCGTCGCGCTCGGTTGCGGAGCAGGCGTGTTCCGTCGCGCTCAGTCGGGACGGGTTGAACCTGTGGGGGGACGGGTTCAGCCCGGGCCTACTCCGCCCGAACTCCCGCCGGTTTCCGGCGCCGCTTCTTCGGGAGCCCCTTCTTCGACGCCCCCGCCCGCGCCGCCGGTTTCGGGCGCGATTTCTTCGGGGGCGACTTCTTCTGGCACCACTTCTTCTTCGATTTCTGGGGTGACTTCGAGGCCGCCTTCTTCGACTTCGCCGGATTCGCCGCCGGCGGTCGGGGGAGCGGTCGGGGCGCTGGGGCCTTCGCTGCACTCTTCGAAGCCGTAGATCGCGGCCTGGGCCTGGAATTCTTCGAGCGCCGGGGCAGCGGCGGTGGCCGCTTCGCCGAGCGCGGTCGTTTCTTCGCGTTCGGCGGCCAGTTTCACTTCGCCCTCGACTTTCGCCAAGTCTTTGGCGGCTTTGGAGAATTCGGCGTAGCCCTCCGGTTCGGTGGGCGTGCCGAGCGCCAGGATGCTTGCGACCATGCCGGTGTAGAGGTCGGCGACTTCGGTCGTCTGTTCGGCGACTTCGCCTTCGCTGGCGCCGATCGCGCCGATCGCGGCGTTGACCTCGCCGCAGATCGCGTCACCCTGGGAGAGCAGCTCGGCTTTGGTCAGGCTGGGTTCCGCTTCCGCGTTCGTTTCCACCGCGGCGGTCGTGTCACCGCCGCCGCCACCGCAGCCGGCGATGACCAGCCCCAGAACGAGGAGCAGGCAGAGGGCGGCGGCTGGGAACTTGCGAGGTTTCATCTGGGCGCGACGCTAGCAGAGCGAATCGACAGCTTTGCAGGTGCTTCGAGCTGCGCCCCAGGGGCTCGAACCCCGACTTCCTCGTCCAGAGCGAGGCGTGCTGCCATTACACCAGGGCGCAAAGAGCTACCGCAGGATACTGGCGGCGCGCTCGCGGCGGACTCAGGCGCCAATCTGGGAAAGGTCGCTGTCGGCGTCGGCGATCGCCTCGCGGGCGGCGGCGACGTCGACGCCGTCGGCCAGCAGCCGTCGCGCTTCGGCCAGGTCTTCGGGGCGGCCGACGCTGAGGGCGCCGACGACGCGGCCGTCCTTCAGGTACCAGACCGAGAACTCGCCGCTCTCACGGTCGCCGCGCCAGACCTCCTCGTCCCAGTCCCGGGCGGGCCCGACGTACTCGAGGCTGGCCCAGTCGGCGAGGTCGCTGAAGAAATACGGCACGACCTCGTAGTCGGCGTCCTCGCCGAGCATGTTGCGGGCGGCGTGCATCCCCTGCTGCATCGCCACGTCCCAGTGCTCGACGTGGATGCGGCGCCCGTGGACGACGCTGTCGTAGGAGCAGCAGTCGCCGGCGGCGTAGATGCCGGCGACCGAGGTCTGCAGCTTCGAGTCGCAGACGATCGCCCCATCGACCTCGATCCCCGCCCGTTGGGCCAGCATCGCGTCGGGACGGACACCGGCGCCGACGACCACCGCGTCGCACTCGATGCTGAGGCCGCTCTTGGTGACGACGGACTTGATGCGGCCGTCGCCCTCGAAAGCCTCGAGCTCCTCGCCGCCGTGGAACTCGATTCCCTTGGACTCGAGCACGTCCTGGAACCAACGGCCGGCGTCAGCGCCGAAGGTGCGCGAGAGCGCCACCTCCTCGATCGCCACGATCGAGCACTTGGTGCCCTTGGCGGTCAGCGAAGCGGCGACCTCGGTGCCGATGTAGCTGCCGCCGATCAGAACCACTCGATCTGCCTGCTCGGCGTCCGCGCGAATCGCATCGGAGTTGCCGAAGGCGCGCAGGTAGTGGATGCCCTCGTTCTCGGCGCCCTCGACGCGGAGGATGTTGACCATCGCCCCGGTGGCGATCAGCGCCTTCTCGAAGGCGACCTCCTCCCCACCCTGGATCTTCACGACCCGCCCCTCGGTGTCGAGCGACATCACGTTCTTGCCGCTCAGCAGCTCGACCCCGTTCTCCTCGTACCAGGAGGGCGGGTTGACGTAGGCGTCGGCGCGCTCGGCGTCGGCGCGCAGGTACTCCTTGGAGAGCGGTGGCCGTTCGTAGGGCGGTTCAGGCTCGCGGCCGACCAGCAGGACCGAGCCCTCGCCGCCGCGTTTGCGCAGCTCGGCGGCGCAGTGAGCAGCCGCCATACCGCCGCCGATCAGGAGATAGTCGACCTTGCGGTCAGCCATCAGTTGGCGACCGTGCCGCCGTTGCTTTTGGGCCCGAAGAGGATCTTCAAGTCCTCCTCCTTGCCCGGGTCCAGCACAGCCAAAATCTCGTCGCCTTCCTCGAGCACGGTGTCGGCGCTGGGGACGAAGCCCTTGCCCGCGCGCAGCACCGAGATCAGCAGGCTGCCGTCGGGCATCTGCAGGTCGCCGACACGACGGCCGGTGACGCCGGAGTCCTTGCCGAGCAGCATCTCGATGATCTCCAGCTGCTCCTCCTGCAGATCGAGCAGGTGGACGAGGCCGTACTCGGGCACCTCGTGCTCGAGCAGGCGCAGGATCAGGTCGGTCGCCGAGACCGACGGCTTGACCCCGAGCAGATCGAAGTGCTGGCGGTTGCGCGGGTTGTTAACGCGGGCGATGATCTGCGCGACCAGGTACTTCTCGCGCGCCACCTGGCAGATCAGCATGTTGTCCTCGTCGTCGCCGGTGACCGCGATCACCATGTCGGCGCGCTGGATCCCGGCCCGCTCCAGCACCCAGAGCTCGGAGGCGTCTCCGTAGGAGATGTTGTGCTCGAGCTCCTGCTCGACAGTCAGGTAGCGACGGCGATCGGCCTCGATCAGGGTCACCTCGTGGTCCTTCTCGAGCAGCTCGCGCGCCAGGTTCCAACCGACCTTGCCCGCTCCTACGACGATGATGTACATGCGCGCGCTCCCCGTCTCCCCTACGCGGCTTCCGTGGCGCCGCTCGGCGTGCCGTTGCCGCGGCCGCCGGCCTCGCGGACGGCGTCCTCGAGCATGTCGATCGCCACCCGCGTCGGGCAGACCGTGTTCAGCCCCTGGCGCTGGTACCACTCGGCCCGCAGCGGGTCGAGGACGCGGGCGATCACGGTCGGCACCTCGTAGCGGCGTTGGGCGATCTGGGCGATGATGATGTTCGTGTTATCGCCGTCGGTGGAGGCGATGAAGACGTCGGCGCGCTCGATCCCGGCGGCCTCCAGCGCCTCGGTCTCGAGACCGGCGCCGACGGTGAACTGGCCACCGAGATCCTCCCAGCTCTTTTCGAGTCCGACCTCGAGCCGCGCGTGCGACTCCGGGTCCTCGTCGAGGCAGGAGACGTCGTGGCCCTCGTGGAGCATCCCTCGCGCCACCGAGGAGCCAACCCGCCCGCATCCAACGATCAGAATGAACACGGCCCGGATACTAGAACTATCCAGGCGCTATCCGGGTTCGGGCGGTGCCGTCAGCAGCACCCGGCACGGAGCTTTCTTGAGCACGTACTCGGTGGCGGCGCCGATCTCGGCCGGCCTGGCGCCGCCGATGCCGCCGATTCTTCCGCCGCCGCGGATCTTGGTCGGCTCCTCGCCGCCGATCACGATCGCCTCGGCGCCGCTACCGCGGGCCGCCTCGACGATGCCGGCGCCGACCTTGCGGGCACGGATCACCTCGGTCGTGACCTCGACGTCCGCGTACTCCTCGCCGACCTCGCGCGCCCGCGCCAGGGCGCGCTGGGCCTCCTCCTCCTTCTCGGACGGCAGCTTCGCGTCGAGCGGCAGGGTCAGCGGCACTTCGATCACGAAGATGACGTCGAGGCGGGGGTCGGCGTCGCCGTCCTTTTCGGCTCCCTCGGCCGCCGCCAGCCGCCCCGCGGTGGCGACGATGTCGTCGTCGAACTTGGTCCCGAAGACGGGCACGAGGATGTTGCGGAACTCGACCTCGGGGACCTGCTTGGTCAGCGCCCGCTCGGGCACCGAGACCCGCTTGGTCAAGGTCGTCCCCTCGAACACCTTGCGGTAGACGACGTAGAAGCTGAGGCCGAAGGCCATCCAGCCGAGCCCGACCCAGCGGGCGGTCGAGTGGTAGGCGAGGACGCTGATGAAGGCGAGGCCGCTGACGATCGCGGCGAAGATCGCCGGCACTGGCAGCTCGGCGCCGCGCCAGCGAACGTTGCCGGGGATCTTGAAGGGGCGGTCCTTGTCGGGCTTGCCGACCCGCAGGCGGATGATCGAGAGGTGGGCGATCGTGATCGCCAGGGTCGCCCCGAAGGCGTAGATGCCCGCCAGCAGCTTGACGTTGGTGGGGATCACCAGGCCGAGCGCGATCACGCCGCAGATCACGATCGCCACGTACGGGGTCGCCTTGCGCCGCTCGAGCTTGCCGAGCCAGCTGGGAATCTGGCGGTTGATCGCCAGCGTGTAGATGTGGCGGGAGACGCCGAGCATCGAGGTGTTGGCGGCCCAGAAGAGGACCGGGACGGCGATCAGCATCACCGTCCAGCGCATCGTGTCGGCGACCCAGAGCGGGTGGAAGGCCGAGACCACCCCCAGCACTGGCTCCTCGACGAAGGTGCTGCCGAGCGCGGTCTCCGGTCCCTGCGGGCCGGCGACGACGGGCACCGCCATCAGGGCGATCGCCGCCATCCCGGCGTAGACCAACGGCACCGCGATCGCTCCCAGCGAGGCGACCCGCTTGAGGTCGGCGCGGCTTACCTTGATGTCTGGCGCCAGGTCGGAGGCAGCCTCGATCCCGGCGTAGGCGAGCATCGCGACGACACCGGCGTAGACGATGTCCTTGAAGCTGGGGTCGGTGAAGAGTTCGAGCTCCGCGGTCAGCCGGTCCGGGTGCATCACGACCAGCAGGCCGACGACGATCACCGCCAGCTGCAGGAAGAGGTCGGCGAGGGCCAGCAGCGCCAGCGAGCGCTGTTTGGCGCGGCCGGTGACGTTGAGGATGTTGAGCACGCAGACGGCGGCGATCACCAGCGCCGCGATCGGGATCTCCAGCCCCGGCTTGGCGAAGTCGCCCGAGATCGGCGCCATGTAGTGCGGGATCGAGACCGCCGCCAGGGCGAGGACGATCAGGTAGTCGATCAGGATCGCCCAGCCGGCAATGAAGGCGATCAGCTCGTTGAAGGCGTGGCGGGCGAAGGTCGAGGAGCCACCGCGCTCGCGGAACATCGCCCCGCCCTCGACGTAGGTGAGCGTGGTCAGGCCGAAGAGCAGGCCCGAGGCGAGGAAGATCAGCGGCGTCAGGCCGAGGCCGCGGTCGGCGACGACGCCGAGTGCGAAGTAGATCGAAAAGCCGACCGCCGAGTAGGCGGCGGCGAACAGCCAGGGGACGCCGGTACCGCGCTCGATCTGGCGCTTGCTGCGCTGGGCGAGAGCCTGGCGCCGCGGCTGGCGCGGCGCCTCGGGCGGGCTCACCGTTCCATCCTCGCGCTGAGCCAGAGACGGCCGCCACCGACCGCGAGGAAGGCGAGGCCCATGAAGAAGCCGACCGAGGTCGGGCCGCCGCCGTTGGTGAGCGTGACCACGAGGACGACGATCCCGACCGCGACGAAGACCAGCGAGAAGCCGCGGACCGCGCCCCGGTACAGCCGCTCGCCGCCGTCGCCGCGATCGCTCATGAAAGCGGGCCCGCGGCGACCGGCGTCGCCTGCTCGGAGGGGTCGGAGACGACGATCACGCGACAGGGGCGCTCGCCGAGCACGGTCTGCAGCATCTTGTCGTAGAGGGGGACGCCGTTGCGATAGCGCAGGCCGATCACGATCGCGGCGGCCTCGATCATCTTCGCCTCCTCGGAGACCGAGTAGCCGGCCTGACCCGGTCGGACCCGGGCGACGTGGCCGGTCACGCGCTGGCCGCCGATCAGCTTCGCCTCCTCGACCTTGGCCTGAGCTTCGGCTTCGCGGTCGGCCATCTCGGCGTTCAGCGGCAGGTTGGTCGGCACGGTCAGCATCGAGTGGACGTGGATGCCGCGGCGGCGGTTGGAGGCGAGCTTGACCGCGGTCGCGACCATCTCGGCCGAGAACGGTTCGTCGTCCT
>JAENWU010000190.1 GCA_016649905.1 Thermoleophilia bacterium | reverse complement strand
CGACCCGTCATTGACCAGGATCAGTTGGGAGCCTTCGGGGAGCGAGCCGCGGAGCGACTCGAAGAAAAGCGGCAGGTAGCCGGCACCGTTGAAGATTGGGACGATGACGCTTACCTGCGGCACCGATAATCCCTAGTTATCGTGCCTGCACGAACCTCCCGAGGACATCGGCGTCCGAGACGACGCGGTGGAGGGCGTGGTCGGAGACGTGGGTGTAGATCTCTGTCGTGCTGAGGCTTGCGTGACCGAGGAGCCGTTGGATGTAGCGAATGTCGACGCCGGCCTCGATCAGCTGTGTTGCGGCGGTATGGCGCAACATGTGGGGCGTGACGTGAGTCTCGAGCCCGGCGGCGCGAGCCGCTTTTGCGAGTCGTGATCTCATTGCAGGTGGAGTGAGGGGCTCGTAGCGAAGGTTGAAGAGGAGGCGGGAATGCTCGACGCCGAGCGACGCTCGGGCCTCGATATAGGCGCTCGTGAGCCCAGCTATCCAGTCATTCGGGAGGAAGACCTGTCGTTCGCGACGGCCCTTACCCACCAGCCGCAGCGTCCTGCCGGGCAGGTTGATGTCCTGGTGCCTGATGCTCACGCTCTCGTTGACTCGTACGCCGGTGGCGACCATCAGCGCTACCGCGAGAAGAGTCGTCGACTCATGAGGTCTCCTTTCAACCGACCGGCTATCCGGTGGTCTGCTGGGGTCGACATGAGCCGCGCGAGCGAGGAACGCAATCAGCCGTTCGAGTTCGTGGGCGGCGAGAAATCGGGGCAGCCTGCGGGACCTGCCCAGGGCGAGGCTCGCACCGCTCCAGGGATCGGCGACGAGAAGACCCTGAGAGAGCAGCCAGCGGCAAAAGCCACGCAGTGCCGCCGCTCGCCTTCTCAGCGAGGCGGGGGAGAGGGCCGCAGCCTTTTGCTGCTCGATGAAGGAGATCACGCTGTCTTGATCGATCCCCTGAACCGTGAAGCCGGCACCCAGATATCGTTCGAAGCTGGCGAGATCGCCGCTGTAGGCACGAATCGTGTGCGGGGACAGGTCTCGGGTTGCAAGTAGCCAGCGGATGTATCGAGTGCGGGCTTGGTCGATCTGCATTGGTTCGTCGGGTCTCTGGCAATTGCGAACCGGCTCGTTTATCTCGACAGGGCGCCATTGACCTGGATTTGCGGGACAACTTCTGCACGTCGGCCCGCTGCAGTGCGACTGCCCTACGTAATGCCCTATACTGGCCTCCTCATGCGCAAGACCAGCATCTACCTCGACGACGAGCAGGCCGACCGCCTTGCCCGTCTCGCCCGTGCGGAGGGCCGCCCCCAGGCGGAGATCGTCCGCGAGGCGATCTCCTGTTACCGGCCCGCGCCCAAGCGGGATCGGAACTTCGCCCTCGCTGGCAACTTCGAGCGCATAGATACCGATTCTCGGCCGATCTCGGAGATCCCCGAGGACGAGCTGATGCGCGGCTTCGGCGAGTGACGCTCATTCTCGATGCGGCGCCCCTGGTGGCGTTGGCGGATGCCAGGGAGCCCCGCCTCGAGGCGCTGCTGAAAATTCGCGACGAGGAGGAGGGTTCGTTGGTCCTGCCGGCACCGGTTGCCGCCGAGGTCGACTACCTGCTCGGCGCCCGTTTCGGCGAAGCGGCTCGGCGTGCCTTCCTCAGCGATCTCGCCGCACAGCGCTACGACGTCGCCTGCCTGGAGGCCGGCGACTACCGGACGGTTGCCGAGCTCGACGCCCGTTACGCCGACCTCGGCCTGGGACTCGCCGACTGCTCGATCTTGGTTCTCGCGGAACGCTTGGGGACCCGGCGCCTGCTCAGTTTCGACGAGCGCCATTTCCGGGCCGTAGCACCGCTTCAGGGCGGATCCTTCCAGCTGCTGCCTGCGGATTCCTAACTGGCCCCGCGGGCTTCGGGCGCTTTCGAACTTCCGCCGAGGGGCCTGAATCACTGCATTGGAACCGGTCTCGGCGATTTCGGGAACTCCTGGCCAGAAGTTCCCGAAACGCCACATATCGGTGCATATCCCTACGTATTGGCGTTGGCCGGCGACTGGAGTGTGAATCAGAAAGCTGCTGCAAAACGACAGTTTTGGGATCAGTGCTCGAATCTCGCCGACGTAGTTGCCATGCAGAAGGTCGTGGGTTCGAATCCCATCAGCCGCTTGCCGACGAAGCCCCTGCAAACAGGGGTTTCGTCATTTGTGGGAGGAACTGGAACCACCCCCGCATATCCCCCGCATTTGGGGAACTAGTGGTCCATCCGGTTGATTCATGGGGTTATGCGTTGAGGACCTTGCCGGTATAGGTCCATTGGAACGGCCTGGCCGTCTGGTTGTAGGTCTCCACGAAGCAGAGCATCTGCTCGGCGAGGTCTGCCTCGGAGTCGAGGGCCCCGTGCTTGAGCAGGCGGCGCTGGAGGATCGAGAAGAAGATCTCGACCTGGTTGAGCCAGGAGGCGTGGGTGGGGGTGAACTGGAAGCTCCAGCGGGGGTGGTCTGAGAGCCACTCCTCGACCTCGGTGGTGCGGGTCGAGAGGTTGTCGGTGACGGCGATCACCGACCTGCCCGGGGGGATGTCCTTGTCGACCAGCTCGAGGAAGGCCAGGAGGTCCTCGCGATTGCGGGTCTTGGAGGGCATCGCCGAGACGCCGCCGCTGTGGATCTGCAGGGCGGCGAAGAGGTTCTGGGTGCCGTTGCGGCGGTACTCGTTGTCGCGGCGCCCGGGCCTGCCCGGCGCGGCCTGGGTGTCTTCGCGCACCAGCCCCTTGGCCTGGATGCCGGTCTTCTCGTCGATCGAGACGACGATCGTGTTCTCGGGCGGGTCGAGGTACAGGCCGCAGACCTCGGCCGCCTGGGCGTCGAAGGCGGGTGAGAGCTCCGACATCACCCAGTACTCGGTGAGGTGGGGCTTGATGTCGGCCGCGGCCAGGATCGCGTGCGCGTGGGAGGCCGACATGCCGACCTCGGCGGCCAGCTCCTCATAAGTCCAGCGCCCACGGCGAGCGCCCTGGGCGCTCGGCCCCGGGCGCGTGCAGGCCTTCGCGATCAGCCGCGCCCTGGCCGCGTGGTCATAGACGAGCGGCTTGCCGGGCCGCGGCAGGTCCGCCAGCCCATCGAGGCCCTGGCGCTCAAAGCGCCCGCGCCACTTCTGGGCCGTGTTCGCCGAGCAGCCGACCCGGCGGCCGATCTGGGCCGCCGAGCGGCCCTCACCGGCGCAGAGCACGATCCGCGCCCGCATGACCATCCGCGCCTGCGAGGTGCCGGCACCCACGATCGCCTCCAGCGCCGCCCTGTCTGCCGTTCCGATCTCGACCCGTTTCGCCGCTGCCGCCATAGCCTGACCTCCATTGTCGCTGGACACCGCTCAGCGACGACTTCAAGATCGGCGATGG
>JAENWU010000115.1 GCA_016649905.1 Thermoleophilia bacterium | reverse complement strand
CTCGGTGCGGCGCCGGTACTCGATCAGGTCTGCGATCGTCACGAGCTTGATCCCGTGCCGCTTGCAGTAGGGGATCAGGTCGGGGACGCGCGCCATCGTGCCGTCGTCGTTCATCACCTCGCAGATCACGCCGGCGGGCACGAGGCCGGCGAGGCGGGCGAGGTCGACGCTGGCCTCGGTGTGGCCGGTGCGCTCCAGGACGCCGCCCTCTTTGGCCCGCAACGGGAACATGTGGCCGGGGACGACGATGTCCTCGGGGCCGGAGCTGGGGTCGATCGCCACCTGGATCGTGTGGGCGCGATCGTGGGCGGAGATGCCGGTGCTGACGCCGCTCGCGGCCTCGATCGTGACCGTGAAGGCGGTCTGCAGCGGCGCCTCGTTCTTGGCCGCCATCACTTTCAGGCCCAGCCGCTCGCAGCGCTCGGCGGTCAGCGCCAGGCAGATCAGGCCGCGCCCCTCCTTGGCCATGAAATTGACGCCCTCCGGCGTGGCGAACTGCGCCGCCATCACCAGGTCGCCCTCGTTCTCGCGGTCCTCGCCGTCGCAGACGACGATCATCCGGCCGCGGCGGATCTCCTCGATTGCCTCCTCGATCGAGGAGAACGGGCTCTCGCTGCTGCGCTCCTGCTTCTCGGTGTCGGTCATCTGGCTCACGGTCAATCCTTTCCGGCGAATGGTGCCAGCAAACGCTCCACGTACTTGGCAACCATGTCGCACTCCACATTGAGCTTGCTTCCCGCTTGCAGTTCTCCCAGCGTCGTCCGCTCCAGGGTCTCCGGGATCAACGAGACCTCGATCCAGTCGTCGCCGAGCTCGGCGACGGTGAGGCTGACGCCGGCCAGCGCGATCGAGCCCTTGTCGATCGCGTAACGGACCAGCTCGGGGGGCAGGCTCACCCGCAGCCGCCGCGCGAAGCCGTCCTCGCGGGTCTCCAGCACGGTGCCGACGCCGTCGACGTGGCCTTGGACGATGTGACCACCGAGCCGATCGGAGGCCCGCATCGCCAGCTCCAGGTTTACCTTGCCCCCGGCCTCGACGGCCCCGAGCGCGGTCACCTCTAGCGTCTGGTTCATCGCCTCGGTCTCGAAGCCGGTGTCGTCGGCCGCGGTCGCGGTGAGGCAGACGCCGTTGACGGCGACCGAGTCACCGAGGCGGATCTCGGCACCGAGCGCGGTCGCGATCCGCAGGCGCGCGCCGGCGCCGTCGGCGTCGAGCCGCTCGATCGTGCCGACGTCCTGGATCAGGCCCGTGAACACCTCACCACTCCTTGAAGCGGGCCGTGATCAGGGTGTCGGGGCCGACCGGTTCGGCGCGAGACTCGAGCGCCTCGCGGCGCGTGGCGCCCGCCGCGGCCGAGGTCAGGGCGCCGCCGAGCAGAGTCGGGGCGACGAAGGTGCGCGCCTCGTCGACCTGGTCGGCGCTGACGAAGGCGGTCGCGAGCGTGCGGCCCCCCTCGAGGAAGACGCTGGTGACGCCGCGGCGTCCGAGGTCGGCGAGGGCGGCTTGGACACGGCCGGCCGGCGTGTCGCCAGCGACGACGAGGATCTCGGCGCCGCTGTCGCCCAGGGCGCTGAGCCGGGCGGGGTCGGCGTCGGGGGCGACGACGACGATCAGCGGCGAGCGGTCGAGGGTCTCCAGCAGCTGCGAGCCGCAGGGCAGCCGCGCCTCGCTGTCGAAGACGACCCGGATCGGCTGGCGGGCGCCGGGCAGGCGGGCGGTCAGCAGCGGGTCGTCGGCGAGGACGGTGCCGATCCCAACCGCGATCGCGTCGGATTCAGAGCGCCAGCGGTGGACCAACGGCCGGCTGCTCTCGCCGGAGATCCAGCGGTCCTCGCCGGGGACGGTCGTGGTCTGGCCGTCGAGCGACATCGCCATCTTCAGGATCACCAGGGGAATGCCGGTGCGGGCGTGCTTGCGGAAGGCCTGGTTCAGCAGTCGGGCGTCCGCGGCCTCGGCGCCGGCGGCGAACTCGACCGCGACGCCGCCGTCGCGCAGCATCCCAGGCCCGCGGCCGGACGCCTTCTCGGAGGGGTCCTCGGAGGCGATCACGACCCGCGCGACGCCGGACTCGAGGATCGCGTCGACACAAGGAGGCTGGCGGCCCTGGTGGGCGCAGGGCTCGAGCGTCACGTACATCGTCGCCCCGGCGGGGTCCTCGCCGCGGGCACGGCACTCGGCCAGCGCCGCCCGCTCGGCGTGCAGCCCGCCCAGGTCGGCGTGGTAGCCCTCGCCGATAAGCTCTCCGTCCCGGACCAGCACGGCTCCGACTAGCGGATTCGGGCTAACCCGCCCCCTACCGCGCTCGGCCAACTGCAGCGCATGCCGCAGCTGGAGTCGGTCCGCGTCTTTGAGCTGGGTGGTCATAGGAGGACTGATTGACTCGTCAATCAACCAGGATTCTACCCCCCGCCCGCAGTAGCTAGGGATACCCTGGTCCGCCCGATGAAGCTGATTGTCCAAATCCCCTGCTTGAACGAGGAGGCGACGCTGCCGGCGACGATCGCCGACATCCCGCGCCAGCTCGACGGCTTCGACGCGGTCGAGCTGCTGGTGATCGACGACGGCTCCACCGACCGCACGGTCGAGGTCGCCCGTGAGTGCGGCGTCGAGCACGTCGTCCGCCTGACCAACAACAAGGGGCTCGCCGCGGGCTTCCAGGCCGGGCTCGACGCCTGCCTGAAGCTCGGCGCCGACGTCGTCGTCAACACCGACGCCGACAACCAGTACAGCGGCGCCGACGTCGCCAAGCTGGTGGCGCCGATCCTCGCCGGCGACGCCGACATGGTCGTCGGCGACCGCCAGATCGCCTCGATCGACCACTTCTCCGGCTCCAAGAAGGGGCTGCAACGACTCGGCAGCTGGGTCGTGCGGCGGCTCTCGGGGACCGAGATCACCGACACCACCTCCGGCTTCCGCGCCTACAACCGTGAGGCGGCGCTGCAACTGCTGGTGGTCGACAACTTCACCTACACGCTGGAGAGCCTGATCCAGGCCGGCAAGATGCTGGTCGCCGTCGACGAGGTGAAGATTGCGACCAACCCGCAGACGCGCGAGTCGCGGCTGTTCGGCTCGACCGGCGCCTACGTGCGCCGCAACGGGCCGGCGATCCTCCGCATCTACGCCCGCTACGAGCCGCTGCGCGCCTTCGCCAGCGCCGGTGCTGTCGTCCTCCTGCTAGCGCTTGCCGCCTGGATGCCGTTCCTGATCGACTGGATCTTCAACGGCGACTCCAACGGCCACGTGCAGTCACTGATCCTCGGCGCGGTCCTCTTCATCGCCGCGATCCAGCTCTTCGCGCTGGGGGTGATCGGCGACCTGCTCGCCGGCCAGCGGGTGATGACGCAGCGGGTCTTCGAGCGGGTGCGCCGGGTCGAGCTGGCGCTGGGCGTGCCGCCCTCCCACTACGAGCGCGGCGACAAGACCGACTGATGGCAGCGGAGCGCCAGGGCGACGGCTCGGCCAGCTCGGCCGAGTACGGCAAGACCGCGAGCTTCTTAGCGATCGGCGTCGGCCTCACCGGGGTCATCACCTACGCCTACTTCCTGATCGCCTCGCACGTCCTCTCCAAACCCGACTACGGGCAGATCACGGTGCTCTGGTCGGCGGTCTTCATCACGATCTCGACCCTCTACCGCCCGGTCGAACAGCTGCTCTCGCGCCACATCTCCGAGCGCCTCGTCAAGGGCGAACCGATCGGCCAGCCGATGCGGGTCGCCTCGACGATCCAGATCGGCCTGGCGCTGACCTTCGCGGTCATGGCGTTGGTCCTGCGGGGGCCGATCCAGGACGACCTGCTGGAAGGGAACGAGCCGCTCTACTGGGTCTTCTTCGGCGCCGTCCTCTTCTACGCCGCCTCCTACTTCGCCCGCGGCTACCTGGCCGGCCAGCGCCAGTTCGGCCCGTTCACGGCGCTGATCCTCTCCGAGTCGGTGTTCCGCACCTCGTTCGCGGTGCTGGTCGCGGTCGGCATCTGCAGCGGCCAGGATGTGGTCGCGATCGGGATCGTCGCCGCCCCCTCGCTGTCGCTGATCGTGGTTCCGCTCGCTTTCGCCTGGCGGGCGAAGAAGCATCAGGCCCAGGCGAAACCGGCTGCCGAACCGGGCGAGCACCAGGACTTTTCGATGAAGGAGGGATCCGGATTCGCCGCTGCCGTGCTGGTGATCATGTTCAGCGAACAGGCCTTCCTCAACGCCGGGCCGCTGATCGCCCGCGGCCTCGAGGGTGCCGCTGCGGCGGGGTTCATCTTCAACGTGCTGATGATCGCGCGGGCGCCGCTGCAGCTCTTCCAGGCGATCTCGACCAGCATCCTGCCCCACCTCACCAGCCTCCACACCTCGACCGAGCCCGACTCCGACCGGGAGTTCCACCGCTCGGTCCGCGGCGTCCTCCTCGGCGTCGCCGCCTTTGCCACCTTCACCGCGATCGTCGTCCTGATCGCCGGCCCGAAACTGATGCAGATCGCCTTCAGCGCCAAGTTCACCTACGACCGGCCGGGTTTGCTGTTGGTGACGGTGGGGATGGGCCTCTACCTTGCCGCGGTGACCCTGAACCAGGCCTGCCTCGCCCAGGGCCAGGTGCGCCGCGCCGCCGGGCGCTGGATCGCCTGCGCCGTCTTCTTCATCGGCTGGAACTTCGTGCCGCTGATCTCCGACGAGTTCCGCCGCGTCGAGATCGGCTTCGCGCTCACCGCCGGCATCCTCTTCGCCCTCCTGTACCTGATCTATCGCCGCCCGCACGAACGCCCCGAGGACGTGCCCGAGGCAGGCTCGCCGGAGGAGCTCGAGGCGCGACTCGCCGCGATCGACGAGAACGTCTGACGCCGCCTCGGCGTGGGGGGCAGCGAGAGCGTTTGACGTTTTATTAGGGTCCCTTAATGGGTGCACACGATGCCGAGCTGATCCTGATAGCCGGCGTTCTGCTGGCCGCGGGCATCGCTGGCGCCCTACTGGCCGACCGGGTACGGATCCCGAGCCTGCTGCTCTTCCTCGGCCTCGGCATGCTCGCCGGCTCGGAGGGAATCGGCGGCATCGACTTCGGCAACGCCGAGCTGGCCCGCACCCTGGGCACGATCGCGCTCGTCCTGATCCTCTTCGAGGGTGGCCTGACGGCGGGCTGGCCGGAGATCCGACCGGTGCTCGGCACCGCCGCCTCGCTGGCGACGGTCGGGACCCTGGTCACCGCCGCGATCGCCGGCTTCGCGGCGAAACTGATCTTCGACCTCAGCCTGCTGGAAGGGATGCTGGTCGGCGCCGCGATCGCCGCCACCGACTCGGCGGCGATCTTCGCGGTGCTGCGCAACTCGACGGTCGAGAAGCGCCTGGCGCGCTCGCTCGAGGGCGAGTCCGGGATGAACGACCCGGTCGCCCTGCTGCTCGTGATCGGCTTCATCGAATGGATCCAGGAGCCCGGCTACGGGCTCGCCGACATGGCCGAGCTGCTGGCCCTGAAGCTGGCGATCGGGATCGCGATCGGGCTGGCGGTGGGCAAGCTGGCAACGCTGGTCCTGGAGCGGGTCCGACTCCCCTCCGACGGGCTCTACCCGGTGGCGACGCTGGCGGTCGCCGGCCTCTCCTACGGCGTCGCCGAGATCGCCCACGGCTCCGGCTTCCTTGCGATCTACCTGACCGCGCTGGCGCTGGGATCGGCCAAGCTGCCCGCGCGCCGCACCCTGATCGCCTTCCACGAAGGACTCGGCTGGATCGCCCAGATCTCGCTCTTCATCCTGCTCGGCCTGCTGATCTTCCCCAGCAACCTCGACGACGTCGCGCTCGAGGGATTGGCGCTCTCGGCGGCGCTGATCTTCCTCGCCCGGCCGGTGGCGACCTTCGCGGCGACGGCGCTGGCCCCCTTCAACGGGCGCGAGCGGCTGATGCTCGGGTGGGCGGGGCTGCGCGGGGCGACGCCGATCTGGCTCGCCACCTTCCCGGTCGTCGCCGGGGTCGGCGCCGGCCAGGAACTGTTCTCGATCGTCTTCTTCGTTGTGGTCAGCTCGACCCTGGTCCAGGGCGCGACCTTCGAGCCGCTCGCCACCCGGCTGGGCCTGACCACGAGCGAGCCGGCGCTGCCGCGGCGCCTACTGGAGTCGGGGCGGATTCGCGAGCTCGGCGGCGAGGTGATTGCTTTCAAACTGCCACCCGGCGCCGCCGCGGTCGGCCACCCCGTGCGCGACCTGGCGCTGCCCCGTGAGGCGCTCGTCAACGTGATCGTCCGCGAAGGAAACGCGATCCCGCCGCGCGGCTCGACCGAGCTGCGCGAGGGCGACGAGCTGCACGTACTCGCCCGCAGCGAGCTGCGCGACGAGGTCGAGGCGCTGACCGAGGTCTGGAGCGACGGCCCGGTCGGCAAACCGCCGCCGCCGAAGCTGCCGCGGCGCGGCGCCTCCCAGGTCTTCACCGTGCGCCCGGCGCGCGAGACCGAGGATCCGCTGGCCGACAACCATGTCGACGGCGTAGCCGTGGTCTCGGTGCTGCGCACCCGCGGCGACTCGGCCGCTGCGATGATGGCCCTGGCCGACGGCCGCTACGCGGTGACCGGCGGCGGTGTCATCGCGGTCGGCGGCCGCCGGGCGCTGGCCGACTGGTGCGAGCGCCGCGCTGCCAAGCCCAACGTCGACTCCTCAGAGCAAGCCTGGTGGCAGGAGGTAACCGGCGCCCTCATCGCCAGGGGCTGAATCCGGGGCTGGGGCCGGCGCATTTCGGCGTCCTCGGTCGCTCGCCTTCGGGTCACGCACCGAGTGCGCTCCCCTCGGCTCGCTTCCTGCGTCCTTGAACTGCTTGGCCCCAGCCCCGGATTCGGGCTTGGGAAGATTCAGACGGCGCCGGCGGCCGCGGCGATGTCCGCGTAGGCCTGGGCGGGGTCCGGAGCTCCGAAGATTGCGGAACCGGCGACGAACAGGGATGCGCCGGCGGCGGCGAGGGAGCCGGCGGTGGTCGCGTCGACGCCGCCATCGACCTCGATCTTCGCCTCGCCGACCAGCGGCACCAGGCGCTCGACCTTGGCGGGCGAGGTCTCGATGAACGACTGGCCGCCCCAGCCGGGATTGACGCTCATGCAGAGGACGACGTCGGCGAGGCCGCGCAGCTCGGCGACCGCGTCGGGTGGGGTGCCCGGGTTGATCGCGACCCCTGCCAGACAGCCGAGCTCGCGGATCGCGTGCAGGGTGCGGTGGGCGTGCGGGGTCGCCTCCTCGTGGAAGGTGATCGAGTCGGCGCCGGCCTCGGCGAACTCCTCGATCTGGCGCTCGGGCGCCGCGATCATCAGGTGGACGTCGACCGCGCCGCCGGCATCGTGGACCTGGTCGGCGATCCCGCCGAGGACCAGCGGCCCGATCGTGATCGGCGGCACGAAATGGCCGTCCATGACGTCGAAGTGGATCACCCGGGCGCCAGCGTCCATCACCTCCGACACCTGGGCTCCGAGCTTGGCGAAGTCGGCGGAGAGGATCGACGGGGCGACCCGCGGCGACTGAATCAGCTCCCACATCCGCTCGCTCATGAGCGTGAGCCTACTGAGAGGTTCCGGACGCGACTCAACCCTCGCGGAGCATCGAGGAACCACACGACTGGCACTGCATGTCCTTGGTGTGGCTCATCCGGGCGATCGTGCCGTGTTCGCCGCAGTTGGGGCACTGCGAGACGAGTTCGAAACGGCTGAGGCAGTTGACGCAGCGCAGCCGGCCCGGCAGCTGAGTCGGGCGCAGCCAGGGCTCGCCGCAGTTCGGGCACGGGGCCCGGTTGAGGACGCTGCTGCCGCCGACTTCTCCGGAGTCGCTCATTCCCTAATCATTGCGCTTTAGGCGGGCGATGAAGAAACCGGTGGTGCCGTCGCGGTCGGGGCGCAGCTGCAGACAGCGGGGATCGTGGGGGGACGCGAGGCCCGGCGCGCGGGCGCCGAGGTCCTCCAACTCGAGCCCCGGCACGTCCTCGGAACCCGCCGCCGCCAGTAGCGCCGCGACCCGGTCCTCGTTCTCGGCGCGGGAGATCGTGCAGGTCGAATAGACCAGGGTGCCGCCCGGCTGCAGGGCGCGGGCGGCGGCGCGCAGGGCCCGCTCCTGGACGGCGACGAGGCGCTCGATCCCCTTCGGGGATTTGCGCCAGCGCGCGTCGGGTCGCGAGGCGAGGGCGCCGAGATCTGAACAGGGCGCATCGAGGAGCACGCGGTCGAACTCGGACGGCATCTCGATCGTGGTGGCGTCGGTCTCGAGGATCGTGACGCTGCGCAGCTGCAGGCGCTCGGCCTGGCGGGCGACTTCCTCGGCCCTGCTGGCGTCGAGCTCGACCGAGATCACCTGGCCGCGGTCGTCGCGGCGCTGGGCGATCTGGCCGGTCTTGATCCCAGGACCCGCGCAGAGGTCGAGGATGTGCTCTTCGGGCCGTGGGTCGAGGACCTCGACGACGGCAGCAGAGCCGCGGCTCTGCGGAGTCAGCTTGCCCGCGAGGACCATCTCCGGGACGGTGGCGCCAGTGCGGCCCGTGATCACGATCGTCTCCGCCGTCGCCAGTGGCCAGCCGCCGGCGGCTGGCGCCGCCTCTACCCCAGCCTCGCGCAGCCGCGCCAGCGCCGCCTCCGG
>JAENWU010000031.1 GCA_016649905.1 Thermoleophilia bacterium | reverse complement strand
GCGGCCATCGGGTCGAGGCCGTGGACCTCGACGTCCTCGTAGGAGGCCTGGTTGCAGTGCACCACGACCTCGTCGCCCGGCTTCCAGCGGGTGACGCCCTCGCCGACCTTCCAGACGACCCCGGAGGCGTCGGAGCCGCCGATGTGGTGGCCGAACTCGGGGTGGTCGCCGTAGCCGAAGACCGAGACCGGTTTGCCGAGCGCCGCCCAGACGTTGTTGAAGTTGACGCCAGCCGCCATCACCCGCACGATCACCTCGAAGGCGCCGGGCTCGGGGACCTCGACCTGCTCGAGCTGGAAGGCGTCGTTGGGCTCTCCCTCGCGCTCCTGCCTGATCACCCATGCCGCCATCGACTCGGGCAGGGTGCCCGGCTCGACGTCCAGCTTTGCAACCGCATCTATGTCAACTGCCAAGAGATCCTCCGCTGATCTATTGCCGTGGAGGGGGGAATCCTAGTTCAGCGCGGAACCGCTCGCCGCTAGGCGGCGTCGGCGGCGTCGGACTCGCCGACGCGCATCTTCTCGCTGGTCTCCCGGTAGCGCTCGGCGAGATCGACGACGTCGTCTCGAGGGGGCTCGATCTCGTTGATGTTGGACTCCATGGATCGACCGGGGGCCAGTTCGCTGAGCGGTTTGACGACCTGCTGCCAGACCAGGCCGTGGCTGGTGGTCATCGCCGCGCCGCCATTGAAGGCGGCGACCGACTCGCCCAGCTTCTTGCCCAGCTTGGCGTAGTTGTCGAGGAACTTGCCCATTGCGTCGGCCATCGTGTAGCCGCGGCTGAGCAGCTCCTCGATGTGCTCCTCCTTGCGCTCCGCGTGGCAGACCTCGGCGATCAGGATCAGCGCCAGCGGCAGCTGCGAGGGCGTCACCACGCAGACGCGGTGGGCATTGAAGAACTTGGTTGCGTCGAAGTCGTCGAGCGCGGCCAGAGCATGCGCAGCCCCCTCGATCGGCACATACATGAGGGTCAGGCTCGGGCTTTGATCCAGGCCACGCCAGTAATCGCGCTGAGACAACGCCTTGGCATGGTGGCGCAGCTTGCGGCCGAAGTCCTTCAGCCGATCGGGATCGCCAGTCGAAAGTGCCTCCGAGAGGCCGGCGATTCCTGGGTCATTCGCCAGTTTGGAATCGATTGCGACGACCGGATCGCCGAGACGAACGATGAAGTCGACTCGCTGGCGTCCACCGATTTCAGGCGTGGCCTGCTTGTCGAAGTCTCGACCCTCCTCGAGACCGAGCGAGACGAGTTGATTCTGAAGCGCCAGCTCGCCGAAGGCGCCGCGTCCCTGGGGGCTGGCGATCTGCCGCGTCCAGTCGAGCAGCGTCGTCTCGATCCGCTGGTTGGCGCCCGCCGCCTCGAGGGTGCTGGCGGCCAGCTCGTCCTGCTTTTTCTTGAAGCCGTCGATTGCGTTCTTGAGGAGCTTGATCTCCTGAGACTGGCCGGTCAGGGTCTTGCGATCCTCGCCCTGTTCCTCTCGTAACCTGGCGAGCTCTTTTCCCCGCTCGGTCACCAGCCGCTGCTCGGCGCTCAGCTGCTCGTCACGGCCGCGCATCTCGATTCGAAGGTCGTTCAACTCCGCCGCGCGCGCCCCGACTTCGCTCAACTCCCCCTCAGCCGCCTGGAGTCTCTCGCGGGTGGAGTCCGCAGCGCCCCTTTCGCGCATCGCAAAGGCCAGCGCGGCACAGAGGCCGACAATGCACACAAGCACCAGGAAGATCATCTAACGCACCTCGCTCAGTCTCATTTCTCCCAGACTCGCAGCCCCATCGGCGGCAACTCCCATCTGCAAGATCGCTGCCGACTTTGACCCCAGCGGGGTGTCGAATAAGTCGATTGCGCGCCGCTTGCGGCTCGACTACGGCAGCAGGACGTCGTTCTCGCTGGAGGCGCGGTAGGGGCCGACGACGAGTTTGGCGGGGCGGGCCGAGGGGATGTCGGTGGCGGCGATCACGTAGGTGCCGGTCGGCAGGTTGGCCTGGAAGCTGCCGGGGCTGTTGGCGAACAGCGGGCCGGAGCTGGCGTCGGTGGGGCCGCTGAGCTCGAGTTCGGAGTCGATCCCGGTCTGGTTCGCGGCGACGAAGACGACGTCGAGGGGGGCGTCGGTCTTGATTGGCGGCTGCGCGTGGTTCTGATTCTGGGGGATCTGCTGGGTGCGCGCGGGGCCCATGCCGATCCCGCCGGGCTGCACGGTCACGGCCTTCTCGCTGACGGTGACGCTGACCCGGATCGCAACCTGCGGGCGCGGGTCATTGGTGTGGCTCTCGCTCCCGCAGCCGGCGACCGCGAGGGCAATCGCGCCGACGATGCCGGCGACCCCAGCTCTGGCTCTCCCACGACCCATCGCGGCTGAATCTAACCGAAGGGCAGGGCGATTACTTCAGCCGTAACGCCATCTTCACCTACGGCGAGCTCGGTGCCCGGCTCTGCCTCGCGGCGCAGGATCGCCAGGCCGATCGGGCCGAAGGCGGGGGAGACGGCGGCGCTGCCGAGCTTGCCGACCTCCTTCTCACCAAGGACCAGCGCCGAGCCAGCGGCAGCCGGGGCGCTCAACCGCAGCCCGCGCAGATGGCGGTTCGGCCGGCCCTTGTAGTGGAGGCGCGCGACCGTCTCCTGACCGATGTAGCAGCCCTTGGTGAAGCTGACGGACCGCTCGACGATGCCGGCCTCGGCGGGCATCGTCTCGCCGCCCATCTCGGCGCCGTAGCGCGGCACCCCGGTCTCGATCCGCAGGATCTCCGCCGCCTCGGCAGCGACGACGACGGCGCCGGCTTCCACCAGCGCCGCCTTCAGGCGCTCTGCCTGCTCGGCGGCGGCGATCAAGTCGAGGCCGTCGCGCGTGCCGGTGACCAGGCAGTCGACTCCGGCAACGGCAGTCTCTTCACATGCGTTTTCCGGCAGCGCCGCCGTCCCCGCCAGCTCGACGCTGCGCGGGCCGATCAGCGAGAGGATCGCTCGCTCGGCGCTGACGTCGGTGACGGCGACGTCACGGCCGATCGAGTACATCGTCAGGTGTTTCAGCACCGCGGGCAGGGCGACCGCCTCGGTGTCGAGCCAGAGGTCCGGGCCCTGGTTCGGCCGCAGCACCCGCATGTCGCCCTGCATGTGCCCCTTGCGGTCGAGCAGGGCGGAGTAGATCCCGTCGCCCGGCTCCAGCGCCTCGGTGTCGTTGGTCAACTGGCCCTGCAGGTACTCGGCGGCGTCGGCGCCGGTGATGAGCAGCTTGCCGCGGTCGGAGCGGTCGAGCAGGCCGCACTCCTCGCGCAGCTGGCGGTACTGGCCGTCGAGCTCGATCTCGGTCTCCGCGGGCATGGACCGATTCTACGAACCCCGACCCGCGGCCCCCGTGATCGACCCGCGGCCCCTGTGATGTCGCATTTCTGTCCGGATAGCGGAAAGAAATACGACATCAAGGGGGCAAGCTGATTTAGACGAATCGAAATTCCAGGTTTAGATGTGTCAAAATCTCGCTTCGTGTCAGATAAGGCGACCAAAGAACCCAGCGATGCGGCAGGGCGTGGGATCAGCCGCAGGCGTCTGCTCGGCGGCGCCGCGGCGGTTGGGGTCCCCGCCGCGATCGGGCTCAACCAGCTCGTCTCCGGTTCCGGGATCGCTGCGCCGCCGGCTGCCGCCGAGCAGCCGCCCAGTCACGCGGGCCACGGCGCGTTCCCGCACGCCAGCTTCGCCAAGGGCCGCAGCGTCGACCACCGCGCCAACGGCTTCCACCCGACCGAGCTGCTGCGCGACTTCGACTACGGCAAGACGCGGCGCCTCGCCAGCGGCCGCGTCCTGCGCGAATGGGAGATCGTCGCCGCCGACCGCGAGATCGAAGTCGCGCCCGGGGTCAAGTACGAAGCCTGGACCTACAACGGCCGCGTCCCGGGCCCGACCCTGCGGGCACGCGAGGGCGAGTTGCTGCGGGTCCGCTTCGTCAACGGCTCCGAACACCCGCACACGATGCACTTCCACGGCATCCATTCAGCGCTGATGGACGGGATGCCGGGGATCGGCGAGAGCCGCGGCGGCGGCCAGATCGAACCCGGCGAGGCCTTCGTCTACGAGTTCGACGCCACGCCCTTCGGCGTCCACCTCTACCACTGCCACGTGGCGCCGCTCGCCGCCCACATCTCCCGTGGCCTCTACGGCGCCTTCATCATCGACCCCAAGCAGGGGCGCCCGGAAGCCGACGAGATGGTGATGGTGATGAACGGCTTCGACACCAACTTCGACCTCGCCAACGAGGTCTACGCGGTCAACACGGTCGGCTTCCACTACGTCAACGAGCCGATCGTCGTGCCCCGCGAGGAGCTGGTCCGGATCTACCTCGTCAACGTGCTCGAGTACGACCCGGTCAACTCCTTCCACGTCCACGGCAACTTCTTCCAGCACTTCCCGACCGGGACCTCGCTGCAGCCGGCGGAGCTGACCGACACGATCATCCAGGGCCAGGCGCAGCGGGCGATCCTCGAGCTCGAGTTCCCCCTCGACGGCGACTACATGTTCCACGCCCACGTCAGCGAGTTCGCCGAGCTCGGCTGGTCGGGCTTCTTCCGCCTCGTCAACCCCTCGCGGCTCGCCGCGGCCTCGACGGCGGCGCTCTACTGCGACCTGCCCTGGGGCGGGGGACAGGCCTGATGGAGGCCGGCGCCCGCGCCGAGCGCTCCCTCGGCGGCGGCCTGCCCGCCTGGGCGCTGGGCGTGATCCCGCTGGTCCTGATCGCGGTGGCGATCGGCTCCTTCGCGCTGCTCGGCGGCCCCGGGCTCGGCGAGCGGACCGGGCCGCCGGTCGAGGAGGTGAGCGTCGAGCAGACCGCCCTGCATCCGGGCCAGATCGAGCTGACCCTGCGCAACGACGGTCCCGACCCGGTCGAAGTCGCCCAGGTCGCCGTCAACGACGCCTACGCGCCGTTCTCGGCCGCCGGCGGCCTCGAGATCGGCCGCCTCGGCTCGACCACGCTCGACATCTCCTATCCCTGGATCGAAGGTGAGGCCTACGAGATCTTCGTCGTCACCTCGAGCGGCGGCACGATCGAAGCCTCGATCCCGGTCGCCGCCGAAACGCCGGAGGCCGACGCCAGCTTCTACGGCCTGATGGCGCTGCTGGGGATCTACGTTGGCGTGATCCCGGTCAGCCTCGGGATGCTCTGGCTGCCATTTTTGAGGCGCCTCGGCTCGCAGTGGATGGCGGCGCTGCTCGCCTTCACCGTCGGCCTGCTCACCTTCCTCGCGATCGACGCCGGCCTCGAGGGGCTGGAGATCGCCGCCGAGGCGCCGGCCGCCTTCGGCGGCGCCAGCCTCGTCTTCGCGGGAGCGCTGGTCGCCTACCTGGTCCTCGCCGGCATCGACGCCTACCTACAGCGCCGCGCGTTCGCCACGAAGCCCGAGGAGGGGTCGCTTGTCGCCCGGGGGGCGACAACTGCCAACCGCGCCACCACCGGTGGCGCCTACCTGGCGCTGCTGGTCGCGATCGGGATCGGCCTCCACAACCTCGGCGAGGGGCTGGCGATCGGCACCTCCTACGCCACCGGGGCGCTCGCCCTGGGCGCATTCCTGGTCGTGGGCTTCGCGATCCACAACACCACCGAGGGCCTGGCGATCGTGGCGCCGCTGCGCGGCGGCGGCGAGTCCGACGGCGCCAGCCCGGGGATCGGCCGCCTGCTCGGCCTCGGCCTGATCGCCGGTGCGCCGGCGATCCTCGGTGCCTGGATCGGCGCCTCCGCCTTCAACCCGAGCCTGGCGGCGCTGCTGTTCGGCGTCGGCGTCGGCGCGATCGTCCGCGTGATCGTCCAGATCGCGCCGGCGATGCGCGACCGCAACGGCCGCCTGCTCTATCCGTCCACTGTCGCCGGGATGCTCGCCGGCATCGCCGTCCTCTACCTAACCGGCCTGCTGGTGTCCGTCTGATGGCCTCACGCGAGGGCGAGCGCTCCCTGCGCCGATCGCCCAGCACCGAGGCGATCGAGGACTACGCGAAGGCGATCTACGCGATCTCGCACGAGCGCGAGGGACTGGTACTCAACGGCGAGGTGGCGCAGCGGCTCGGGGTGACGCCAGCGACCGCGACCTCGATGCTGAAACGGCTCGCCGACCTCGGCCTGGTCGATTACCGGCCCTACAAGGGGGTCAACCTGACCCCGGCGGGGGAGCGGGTGGCGCTGGAGGTGATCCGCCACCACCGGCTGATCGAGGCCTATTTGGCCGAGGCACTGGGGATGGACTCCGACCGCGTCCACGAGGAGGCCGAGGTGCTCGAGCACTACATCTCCGAGGAGATGGAGGCGCTGATGGCGGCGAAGCTCGGCGAACCCAGTCACGACCCTCACGGCTCGCCGATCCCCGGCCCCGACCTGCTGCCCCCCGCGGCCGAGCGGAGACCGAGCTGAAGCCGCTGTTCCGGCGCAGCGCCCAAGACGCGGTCGAGGACGTCCTGCCCGGCGAGGCCGCCGTCGCCGAGGCGGCCCGCCGCTCGCTGGATGGGCACAGCAAGGGGATCGGCCGCATCTGGCCCTTCCTCGGCCCCGCCTTCATCGCCGCGGTCGCCTACGTCGACCCCGGCAACTTCGCCACCAACATCGCCGGCGGCGCCAGGTTCGGCTACCTGCTGCTGTGGGTCGTCCTCGCCGCCAACCTGATCGCGATGCTGGTCCAGACCCAGTCGGCGAAGCTGGGGATCGCGACCGGCCGCAACCTCGCCGAGCTCTGCCGCGAGCGCTTCTCGCGCCGCACCTCGATCGGGCTCTGGCTGCAGGCCGAGCTGGTCGCGATGGCGACCGACATCGCCGAGGTCGTCGGCGCCGCCCTCGGCCTCAACCTGCTGTTCGGGATCCCACTCTTTCCGGCCGGGATCATCGCCGGCGCCGGCGCCTTCGCGATCCTCGCCCTGCAGCAGATGGGCTACCGCCGGCTCGAGGCGGGGATCACGGTCCTGGTCGGCGTCGTCGTCGCCTCCTTCGTCTTCGAGCTGATCGACTCCAGCCCCGACGGCGGCGAAGTCGCCAAGCACCTCTTCGTCCCCGGCTTCGCCGGCACCGAAAGCATCCTGCTCGCAACCGGGATCATCGGCGCGACGGTGATGCCGCACGTCGTCTACCTGCACTCGGCGCTGACCCAGCGGCGAATCGTCGGCCGCAACAGCGCCGAGAGGAAGAAGATCCTCAACTTCGAGAAGGTCGACGTGGTGATCGCGCTCTCGCTGGCCGGCCTGGTCAACCTCTCGATGATGATCGTCGCCGCGGCGCTCTTCAACGAGAGCGGGTTGACCGGGGTCGACTCGATCGAAGGGGCCTACGCAGGCTTCCAGCAGCTCGTCTCCGACCGCGCCGCGACGATCTTCGGGATCGCCCTGCTGGCCTCCGGCTTCGCCTCTTCCTCGGTCGGGACGATGGCCGGGCAGGTGGTGATGCAGGGCTTCATCCGCCGCCGCATCCCGCTCTTCTTCCGCCGCGCGATCACCCTGGCGCCGGCACTGCTGGTGCTGGCAGTCGGGATCAACCCCACCGACGCCCTGGTTGGCAGTCAGGTCGTCCTCTCCTTCGGCATCCCCTTCGCGCTGGTGCCGCTGCTGATCATCGCCAGCAAGCGCGAGGTGATGGGGGACCTCGTCAACCCGCGTTGGCTGACCGCGTTGGCCGGCGTAATTGCCGCGTTGATCATCGCCCTCAACGTCTTCCTGCTCCAACAGGTCTTCTTCGGCTGATGCGGCGGCGGGCGGAGATATCTGTCGGGTCGCGGCTGCAGGCCCCGGCGAGCGCGGTCTGGGAGCGGGTCATCGCCACCGGCGGCTGCGCCGCCGCTTCGGAGGCGAGCCGGCCGGTGTGCGGGCCGGGTAGGCTTGAGGCCCGTGGGCCTCGCAACTGACTTCCAGCAGATTCTCGAGGCGCTGCCGCCGGACTGGACCGACCTCGAGGTCGACCTGCGGATCGACGACGAGCGCCAGTACATCGACTCGGCCGTGGCGCTGAGCCAGGTCAACGCGCAGGTCTACTCTCGGGCGGAGTGGCACTGGCGGCTGCTGGTTGCCCACAGCTTCGGCCATGCGGCCGCGCCGGAAACGGTGCTCGGGGTGCTCTCGAAGCTCGACGGCGACGGCGTCACCGGCGAGCTCGCGCTGGCGGAGGTGCGCGAGGGACGTTCCGAGGTCGTGCAGATGTGGGGCCGGCCCGAAAGCGTCCGCGAAGAGT
Source organism: Thermoleophilia bacterium (assembly GCA_016649905.1). Classification (GTDB taxonomy): domain Bacteria; phylum Actinomycetota; class Thermoleophilia; order Solirubrobacterales; family 70-9; genus VAYN01. The sequence goes on along the minus strand of JAENWU010000031.1, from coordinate 18,332 downwards.
TCCGCCAGCGCCGCTCGATCTAGTGGCTCAGGTCGTCAGCATCGCCGACGACCTGATGCTGGCCAGCCGGGTCGACGTGCTGCTGACCGGCGCCGGCCACCACGTCGTCCTCGCCCGCTCGCTGCAGGAGGCCCCGCTCGACGGAGCCGAGCTGATCGTCGCCGACCTCGACGTCGAGAACCCGGAGGCGCTGGTCGGGCTCGGGATGCCGGTGCTGGGCTACTACTCGCACGTCGATACGGAGAAGAGGGCGGCGGCGGAGGCGGCGGGGATCGACCTGGCTGTGCCGCGCTCGCGGATGGCGCGGGAACTGCCGGCGCTGGTCGAGAAACTGCTCTCCGAGCAGCCCTAGCGGCTCAGGTCGAAGGCCGCGTCGACGTCGACGCGGCGCTGCAGCAGGCCGTGTTCGAGGTCCCAGACGGCCCATTCGCGGAGGAGGGCTGGGTCGAAGGGCCGCGGTCGAAGGTCGGGTCCCAGGGCCTGTAGCTGGGCGGCTTGGTCGGCGCGGTCGAGGCCGGGGTTGGCGGCGAGCAGATCGTCGAGGGCGCGATCGGGGTTGGCGACGGCGTCGGCATAGCCGCGCCGGGTCGCGGCGACCACCGCGTCGACCAGTTGCGGATCGTCGCGCAGGGTTTGTCGCGAAGTCGTGAGGACGAGCTCGGGGTAGCGCGGAGCGCCGTAGGCGTCGACCTTGAAGATCCGCACCGGTACTCCCAGCCCGCGCAGGGCCACGCCCTCGGCGTTCCAGAACCCGGTCGCGGCGTCGACCTTGCCGGCGGCGAGAGCGGAGATCGCGTTGAACCCGATCGTGACCTCGTCGACCGCCGCGGGATCGCCGCCGTCGGCGCTGACCTCGGAGTCGACCACGGCTTCGTCGGAAGGCAGGCCGGTGACGCCGACGGTGTTGCCGGCGAGGTCGCGCGGGCGCCGGACCGGGCCGTCGGCGCGGGCGATCACCGAGGCCAGCGGCGCGTTGACGATCGGCATCACCCCGACCAGGTCGAGCCCGCGCTCACGGGCGATCCCGAGATCGTGGATGTCGAGGATCGCGAACTCGGTGCGGCCGGCGGCGAGCAGCTTCGGAGCGTCGCTCGATTCGCCCGGCTGGCGGATCTGCAGGTCGACGCCGGCGTTTCCGTAGAGGCCTTTCGCCTGCGCGGCGTAGATGCCGCTGTGGACTGCGTTGGGCGTGAAATCGAGCACCAGGCTCGCGCCTTTCGGCACGCCCGGTTCCGCGCCGTCCCCGCCGCAGCCGGCAACGCCGGCGAGCAGGAGAACGGCCGCCAGCAGCGCGACAGCCCGTCTCATTCGGATCGGAAACTAATTCATTGAGCAAATGTGGGTAGACTGCCCGCGGTTTTACTGAACTGCGAGGAGGAGGAAGAGTGCAGGAGAGAGGGCTGTCCGCATACCTGGCTGAGTTGATCGGCACGTTTTTGCTGGTCTTCTTCATCACCAGCGTGGTGACGCTGTACGTATCGACGGGTAGCCAGGCGCAGTTCGGCACCGATATGGCGGTCGTCGGCTTCGTTCAGGGGCTCACCCTCTTCGGGGTGATCGTTATGTTCGGCGCCGTCAGCGGCGGCCACTTCAACCCGGCAGTCACCTTGGCCGCGGCGACGATCCGCCGGATCAGCCCGCTCGACGCGGTGATCTACATCCTCGCCCAGCTCTCCGGTGCCGTCCTCGGCGCCCTGCTGACCAAGGGTCTGCTGGAGGACGAGGGCCGCGCCACCAACTACGGTGCCGGCGAAGTCAGCGGCCTGCTCTCCGGCAACTTCGCGGGAACCATCGTCGAGGGCATCGGAGTCTTCGCGCTGGTTCTCGTCATCCTCGCCGTCGTTTTCTCGAAAAAGAGCATCAAGGACTGGGGCCCGCTGGCGATCGGCACCACCTTCGTCTTCATGGTGATGGTCGGCGGTCCGCTGACCGGGGCCTGCTTCAACCCCGCCCGCTGGTTCGGCGCGGCACTGGTCAGCAACGAGTGGGGCGGCGTCTGGCCCTTCCTCGTCGGACCGATCGTCGGCGCCCTGCTGGCCGTCGTCGTCTGGCGCTTCATCATCGAGGCTCCCGGCCGCGCTCCGAGCGAGCCGCCGCAGCGGGTCAAAGGCGAAGCCGCCGGAGGCACGCCCGCCAAAGCCTCCTAGGACCTAGTCCGCACGCGCCGGCCCGAGCGGCGCGTGCGGTAGCTTCCGGCAGGTGCGCCGGGTCACTTTCTCGCGGAACTTCACGCTCTCGCTGTCGCGCACCTGTCAGTGCTACTGCAAGTACTGCGCCTTCGCCACCCACCAGGCGCACATCCACGCGCCGGACGAGGTGGAACGGCAGCTCGACGAGGCGCTGAAGCGCAACGCCAAGGAGCTGCTGGTCCTCACCGGCGAGAAGCCTGAGGTCAATCCTCTCGTTGCTGAGAGGCTCGCTGCCTGGGGCCACGACGACTTCACCTCCTACGTCGTCTGGGCCTGCGAACGGGCCTTAGAGCGCGGCATGCTCCCGCACACGAACATCGGTGTCGTCACCCACGAGGAACTGGGGCGGTTGCGCGAAGTGACGGCATCTCAGGGCCTGATGCTGGAGTCGGTCTCCGAGCGGCTGATGGAGACGGTTCACGCGGGCTCGCCGACCAAGCATCCGGCGGCACGCCTGGCGACGATCGAAGCTGCGGGCGAGCTGAAGATCCCCTTCACCAGCGGAATTCTGGTTGGGATCGGGGAGACCGAGGAGGAGCGGGTCGAATCGCTTGAAGCGCTGGCGCGCGTGCACGGGCGGCATGGCCATCTGCAGGAGGTGATCCTGCAGAACTTCGTGCCCCACCCGAAGTACTACGGCGCTGAAGTGGCGGACATCGCCGATGCGGCCTCGAAGGCCAGGTGGAAGGACGGGGATGACCCCTCCGCTGGCGCAACAGATGGGGAGGCTCCCGCGGAGGGGTCATCCCCGTCGATGCCAGCGTGGGCATCTCCCGTATCGATCGAGGAGATCAAGCGGTTGATTGCGGAGTGCAAGCGGTTGATGCCCGACGTCGGGGTCCAGGTGCCGCCGAATCTGAGCGACTGGTGGCCGGAGCTTGTTGACGCTGGAGCTACTGACCTGGGTGGGCTTTCTGCGAACGGGGACCACATCTCGCCGGAGGAGCCTTTCCCGAGTCCGCATCAGGTGCGCAAGGAGCTGACGCCGAGGGGGTTCGCGTTGACCGAGCGGCTCTGCGTCTACCCGCAGTACATGGACTCGGAATGGATGGAGCAGGGCGTTCTGGACGTGATCAAGCTGAAGTACTGGAGCTTCATTCCGCGGCGAGGGTCCGGGCGGACCAGCGAAGAGTCGTTCGAGGCCGGGACCGCGGAGCGGGCGATCGCCAAGGGGCGCGAGGGGCGCGAGCTCTCCGAGGACGAGCTGACCGCGCTGTTCTCAGAGACCCGGCCCGAGCTGATCGAGGAGATGCGGATCGCCGCCGATGAGCTGCGCTCAGAGCTGGCGGGCGACACGGTCACCTTCGTCGTCAACCGCAACATCAACTTCACCAACATCTGCATCGTCGGCTGCGCCTTCTGCGGGTTCGGGCAGGGGAAGCGGTCGCCGGATGCCTATGAAGTCTCGGAGCAGGACTTTGCGGCGCGGATCGAGGAAGCGGTCGAGTTCGGGGCTACCGAGCTCTGCATGCAGGGGGGGATCCATCCTGACCTGACGCTGGAGGAATACGGGAAGTGGTTGCGACTTGCCAAGCAGGTGGCGCCGCAGCTGCACCTGCACGCCTACTCGCCGATGGAGATCGACTACATGTGCGAGAAATCGGGAAAGGCGCCGGACGAGGTCTTCTCCTACCTGCTCGAGTGCGGGCTCGGCTCGACCCCGGGCACGGCGGCCGAGGTGCTCGACGACGGGGTGCGGCAGCGGATCTCGCCGAACAAGCTGCCCGCCGCGCGCTGGGTCGAGATCATCGAAGCCTCCCACCGCGCCGGCCTGCGCTCGACCTCGACGGTGATGTTCGGCCACATCGAGGAGCCGCGCGAGCTGGCTCGCCACATGGGCGTCGTCCGCGGCCTGCAGGAGCGCACCGGCGGCATCACCGAGTTCGTCCCGCTCAGCTTCATCCCCTTCAACACGATGCTCGGCCGCACCCACGGGATCGAGGAGATCTCGATGGCGGAGAACCTCAAGCACACCGCCGCCTTCCGGCTGGCGCTGGGCCGCTCGATCACCAACCTGCAGGCGAGCTGGGTGAAGATGGGCCTGGAGGGCGCCACCGAGGCGCTGCGCTGGGGCGTCAACGACCTCGGCGGCACCCTGATGGAGGAGAACATCTCCCGCATGGCCGGCTCCCAGCATGGCGTGCGGCTGGAGCCCGCGCAGCTGATCGAGGCCGCCCGCGCGGCCGGCCGTGAGCCGGCTCAGCGCTCGACGCTCTACGAGGTCGTCGAGACCTATCCGGTCGCCGCCGTTCCCGCTTGAGGCATCTCTTATCCGGGTAGGCGTATCCCCGAAGGGAAATGCCACCAGATAGGAGCGAGATGAGCGACGAGGTACGCAACAAGGAGGACGCCAAAGGGCGCGTCAAGGAGGCCGCCGGTGACCTCACGGGCGACCGAGACCTCAAGCGCGAGGGCAAGGTCGACCGGGCCAGCGGCGCGGCCAAGGACGGCATCGAGAGGCTGACCGACAAGGTCAAGGACGTGCTCAGGAAAGACTGATCCAGCGCCGGCGCTGACCTAGCGGAAGAGATCCTCTTCGCGCGGGCGGCGCAGGGCGGCGGCCCCGGGTCCGTCCTCGGCACCGATGTATCGGCCGAGGCCGCGCACGACCGCCGCCGGCGTTCGGCTCACCTTGTCGCGGACGAGGTCGGCGGCGCTGGCCGCCTCGTCGGCGATCCCGATCAGGGTTGCCGCCAGCTCGCGACCGCCGCTGTCGTGGCGGCCGCGCCAGTCGTCGAGCGGCAGCAGGCCGGCGCAGCCGATCGCGACCTCGACCTGCCCCAGCCGCCAGGCACGCCCGAAGCTGTCGGCGATGACGACGCCGAGGCTGGCGCCGGTCGCCGCGGCGAGTTCGGCGCGGATCCGGCGGGCGGAGGCGTCGGGATCCTCGGGGAGCAGGCAGACGGTGTCCTTACCCGGCAGGTTGGAGCTGTCGATGCCGGCGTTGGCGCAGACGAGGCCGTGCCGGGTCTCGACGATGAGGACGCCGCGCTCGGCCCGCAGCACCTCGGCACTCTCCTCGAGCACCAGCTCGATCAGCGCCGGCTCGCGCCCGAGGACGGCGGCCAGCCGCCGCGCCTCGCTGCTCGGCAGCACCGCGGAGAGCTTGCGCAGCCGTCCCTCCGCCTTGGAGACGATCTTCTGGGAGACGACGACGAGGTCGCCGTCGGCCAGCTCGGCGCGAGCGGCGATCTGCTCGCCGACCCGCATCCCGGGCTGGAACTCCGGCAGGCCGTGGACACCGCGGACCGCCAGCTCGTGCGGCCCGGCGTCGCTCAAATCCCCAGCGCCTTGGCGGTGCGGCGGGCGCGACCGGGGTGGGACATCAGCTGCGTGGTGAGGGCGACGACGTCGGCCGGGGTGTCGAGGTCGAGGCCGAGCGAGGCCAGCTCCTCGACCCCGAAGGGGACGCCGGCCTCGCGGGCGGCGGCGACGTGGCGCTCGCAGCTGCCCTCGCCGAAGGCGGGGACGATCGCGCTCGGCGGACTCAGGACCAAGGCGTTGGTGCCGGTGCCGTGGCGGTCGGGGACGACGGCGACGTAGCGCTCGGGGACGCCGGTCAACAGCCGGTCGAGCTCGCGCGGGTCGAGCAGCGGGCAGTCGCCGGGGAGCAGGACGACGCACTCCTCGCCCTCGACTTCGGCCCGCGCGATCCCCGCCAGCGTCGCCTGCACGTGGCCGAAGTCGCCGGGGTCGGGAACGACCTCGGCGCCGGCCTCGGCGGCGATCTGCTGGGCGATCGGGTCACCGGTGACGACGATCGTGCGCTCGATCGTCCGCGCCTCGCCGACCGCCTCGAGGACGTCGGCGACCATCGCCCCGACCAGCTCGCGGCGGCGCTCCTTGTCGAAGCCGGCGGTGAGGCGCTGCTTGGCGGCGTCGAAGCGCTTGACCGGCAGGACCGCGGTCGCCATCAGCTGGCGCTGAGCGTGTCGGCGTAGTCGAGCACGATCCGGGCCAGCCGGGCGCGGCCGCTGGCGCCTTCCATCAGGGTGGCCGTGGCCAGCGTCGGGACGTCGCTCGGCGGCGGGTCGGGATCGCCCTCGTCGACGACGATGCCGTCGATCAGGCCGGCGTAGAGCGAGGCGACGCCGGCGGCGGTGGTCGGCCGGCCGATCGCTTCCATGAAGCGGTCGGTGGGCCCCTTGACGACGGCGCCGGCGACATAGGGGCTGACCGCGACGACGGGGGCGGGGGAGGCGGCGATCGCCTCGCGCATCCCGGGCACGGCGAGGATCGGGCCGATGCTGATCACCGGGTTGGAGGGGCCGATCACGATCGCGTCGGCCTTGCGGATCGCGTCGAGCACCTCGCGGCTGGGCTCGGCCTCGGCGATCCCCTCGAGCTCGACGCCGAGCACGGTCGGGGTGCCGCCGTCGAGGATCAGGTACTCCTGCAGGTCGCGGCGGCCGCCCTCGGTGAGGACCTTGGTCCGCACCGGCGAATCGGACATCGGCAGCACCTGCGCCTCGACCCCGAGGCCGCGGGCGATCTGCGCCTGGGCGTTGGTGAGGCTGCCGCCCTCGGCGAGGAACTGGCGCCGGTAGAGGCAGGCGGCGAGGTCGCGGTCGGAGAGCCCGAACCAGCTCGGCGCACCGAGCCGCTGCAGGCGCTCGAAGACGGTGAAGGTGTCATCGCGGATGCCCCAGCCGCGCTCCTCGTCGATTTCGCCGCTGAGCCAGTAGGTGACGAGGTCGGGGTCGGGGGAGACGTGGACGCCGAGCGCCTCGATGTCGTCGCCGGTGTTGGCGATCACCGCCAGTTCGCCGCCGACCTCCTCCTGGATCCCGGCGCCGAGTTTGGCGCCACCGGTGCCGCCGGCGAGGAGCGCGACCCGCATGGGCCTAGGCCCAGTGGTCGTCGGCGGGCAGGCCGGTGAGGCGGATGCCGGCGTGGACCTTGTAGCGGCTGTTGACGGAGATCAGCATCGGCGTCAGCTGCTCGACGATACGCGCCATCTCCAGCGGGCCGGCGTTGACCGCGCGCAGACCGGGAATCAGCTCGATCAGCCGTGCGACCCGGGCCTTGTCGGCCTTCTTGTCGGCGCAGACGAGGACGTCCTCGTCGAGCTCGGCGTCGAGGTCGGCCAGGGTCGGGGCGCCGACCGTGTGCAGGGCGGAGACGACGGTGACCCCGTCGGGGACCATCTCCTGCGCCTGCTGGGCGGCGGAGCCCTGCCAGACGCCGATCGAGCGGGTCGCTTTGCCGCTGACCGCGGCGGCGAGCGGGACCGTGCAGTCGACCAGGAGCTGGCCGGGGCGCAGCGCCTCGCGCAGGTTGTTGAGGTTCTCGGACTGGGCGCGGAAGGGGACGGTGAGGAAGACGATCTCCCCCTTGCCGGCGGCCTCGCCGTTCTCCAGGCCGGTTACGTCGGCGCCGGGGACGGCCTCGCGGACCTTCGCCGCCGCCGCCTCGGCGCGCTCGGCGGAGCGGGATCCGAGCACCACCGGGACGCCTGCCTTGGCCCAGCGCCTGGCCAGTCCGGCGCCGAGGGCGCCGGTGCCGCCGATGATCGGGATCGGTTCCGCTGGCACGGCCGCGCAGTCTATGCTCATCGCCGTGAGGCTGGAGGGGCGGAAGGCGCTGGTCACCGGGGGCGGCAGCGGCATCGGCGCCGCGATCTCCGCGCGCCTCGCCGCCGAGGGCGCCGAGGTCTGGGTCGGGGACATCAACAGTGACGGCGCCGAGCGGGTGGCCGGGGAGATCGCCGGGCACGCGCTCGATCTCGACGTCACCGATCTCGACTCAGCCAGGGCGGCCGTTGCCGCGATCGGCAGCCTCGACATCCTCGTCAACAACGCCGGTGTCGAGGAGTTCGGCTTCTTCACCCAGACGACGCCCGAGCAGTGGCAGCGGGTGCTCGCGGTCAACCTCGTCGGCGTCCTCAACTGCACCCACGCGGCTCTGCCCGGGATGCAGGAGGCAGGCTACGGCCGGATCGTCTCGATCTCTTCGGAGGCGGGTCGGGTCGGCTCCAAGGGCTCGGCGGTCTACTCGGCCGCCAAGGGGGCCGTCGTCGCCTTCACGAAGGCGATCGCCCGTGAGAACGGCCGCTACGGCGTCACCGCCAACTCGATCGCTCCCGGCCCGATCGAGACGCCGCTGCTGATGGGCGCCAAGGAGTTGGGCGAGATCGGCGAGAAGGTGATCGAGACGATGAAGGCCGCGACCCAGATGGGCCGGCTCGGCCAGCCCGACGAGGTCGCCGCCGCCGTCGCCTTCCTTGCCTCCGACGACGCCACCTACGTCACGGGCGAGACCCTGGGCGTAAGCGGCGGCCTCGGCATGGTCTAAGCCCCCCGCACCTCGGACGCCCGCCAGCGACGGGGGCGAACGCCCGTCGCTCGACGACTTGAGCCGGCTATGGGCGGTCTCAACCAACATGGCCGCTGGATGGCCGCCGTCCTCTCGTGTGGACCGAGTGCGCTCCTCAGCCACAGCAGCGCCGCGGCATTATGGGGCTTCGGCCCGGAGTGGGGAGGAGGGATCGAGGTCGCAACCCGTTCTGCCTCACCCCGCGAACGTCCCGGCGTCCGCGTCCATCGACGCCCGTCCCTGCGTCCCGTAAGTGTCAGCGAGCACGACCAAATCCCGGTGACGAGTCCGGTGCAGACGCTGATCGATCTGGCGGCCCGGTGGGGTCCCCGGTCGATCGAGCGGGCGGTCAGCGACGCGGACCGGCTCAGTCTGGTCACCCCGCCGGCGCTGCGGGCGGCGCTGGAGGACCACCGCGGCGAGCCGGGCGTCACCCGCCTTCGCGAGCGCCTCGATCGCCGCACCTTTCGCCTCACCCGCTCCGACCTCGAGCAGATCTTCCTGCCGATCGCGGCGGAGGGCCGCCCGTGCCCGCTCCCGCGCTCTATCCTCCCCGCCGGCGCCGGAGTGGCGGAATTGGCATACGCGATCGGCTCAAAATCGATTGCCCTTACGGGCTTGTGGGTTCGAGTCCCACCTCCGGCATCGCCGTTCGCGACATTGAGGGTGGTGTAGCGCCCCCAATGTCACGAGCGCATAGGTGCTCGCCGGTCAGGCGGGCTGGGGCGAGCCGCCGCTGGGAGCGGCGCCGGCGCCGTAGTTCTCGCCGGAGCCGATCGGGCGCTCCTCCTCGACGTGCCACTCCTGGCTGAAGCCGTAGAAGGCGGCGACGATCAGGACGATCTGCAGCAGGCCGAGGATCACCACCAGCGTGCCCAGGACCGACGAGGGCAGCACCGCCTCGTCGAAGCCGGCCTTGTCGCGTTCGAACCAGCTGCTGGCGCCGACCGCGCAGAAGATCGCCAAGATCATCGACAGCGCCGCCGTCAGCGGCAGGATGCCGCGGCTCCAGCGGGCGACGAGGAAGGCGAAGAAGGCGTAGAGGATCGCGTAGATCGCGCAGACCAGACCCATGCCGCTGCCGCCCTTCAGCAGCGACCAGCCGCCGATCGTGATCAGCCCCGCGATCGCCGCCGTCGCCAGCAGCAACAGCACGATCACGAACTTGGTCGTGACCGAGCCGGCCTTCTGCCGATTCGGTCGCCAAAGTTCGTAACCAGGCCTCACCTCTCCCACTGCCATGCCTCGATCATAGAATCCATCAGCGACGCTGCGGCGTTGGCCGCACGTTAAGCCCCTCATCGGGGCAGCCACGCGGGCGTGGCGGAATTGGAATACGCGCCAGGTTTAGGTCCTGGTGGGCTTCGGCCCGTGGGGGTTCGAGTCCCTCCGCCCGCACTGAAATCGCGAGCACCCCCCGCTCGTTACGATCCGCGCTCTGGGGCAGTGGCCCAACTGGCTAAGGCACCGGTCTCCAAAACCGGCGATTCCAGGTTCGAGTCCTGGCTGCCCCGCTCGATTCTCTTGGCTCTGGGAGCCGCATTCCCGCTTTCGGTGCGGGATTGCGGCCTCCCTCGCTGAATCTCGCTGGAAGGTCAGCGGAGGTCAGCGAAAGTCAGAAAAAGGCTGTTTTCGACCCCTTGCATTCCCCTGGACATTCCCCTGAGCGATGTGTACCCGAGTCTTATCTAGGGCTCTAGCTAGACGCGGGCGAAGTCCTTGCCAGGGTCGCGGGCTCGATTCTGGCCGCCGCCAAGATCGCTACCCCTTTTCGACGACCTCCACCGTGCCGTGCATCGTCGGGTGGATTTCGCAGAAGTAGCTGTAGGTGCCGGCCTGCTTGAAGGTTTCGGACTTGATCTTGCCCTGCTCGATGGTGCCGGTGTCGAAGCTGCCGTCGTCAGCCGTCGCGGTATGCGGGGCGGCGTCCTCGTTCTGCCAGATCACCTTGCCGCCGACCTGGATCGTCACCGGGTCGGGGTCGTAGGCGAAGTCGATGATCTCTACCTTGGCCGAGCGCACCGCCTCACCGCTGGGAGCCGCAGCGTTGCCATCTGAGGCCGGAGCGGTGGTGGTTGCGCTCTCATCGCGCGTGGCGGTGTCTGCCTTGTCGTCACCCCCGCAGGCGGCAAAAGCAAACGCCAACAGCCAACAGGACAAGGACGGGCACGAGGGACAGCTTGATTTTCAGGGTCCGAGGCTAGACCCTTCCAGTACGCGAGGCTCAGCGACCTCGCTCCATCGTCTCCAAGCCCCGATCGAGCGCAGCAACGGTCGTCGCGCCGGCAGGGACCGGAACGGCTCGAAAGGTGGAGGCCGCCAGCTCCAGGCGGAACGCAGTCCGTCCGCTGGCGTCAAAGGCGGTTACCAGTGGGTTAGCTCCCCAGCTCACGAGCCAGCCACCTCCTTCAAGTGGCCGCGCCGAACCGCAGCAATGGCTGGTCTTGATCCGCGGATCGTTCAGTTGCCCGAGATAGGTTGCCGTGCCCTTGTCGAGGTCGAGGCTGTAGGAGACAACGCGGGGTCGGCGGGGGCGGTCCTTGCCGTTGTCGTAGGTGCTGATGTTGCCGTTCTCATCGACACGGGCGTCGTGCTGGCCGCCGAATAGCTTAACCGCCGGGTCGCCGATGATCCGCAGCGAGTCTGCCGTCTCGGTGCCGCCCAGCTTCCATCGAATGTCTCCGGTCGAGCGCTCGATCCCATAGATCGCATCGGTATGGCGCATCGACACAACCACTTCGTCCGGCCCCCGTGGCTCGATCGAGTTGACGTGAACCGGATCGAAGGTTCTGACTCCGCGGGCGCTGGTTTTGACATTGCTGAGGACGTTGCGCCACCACCGCCCGGTCTCCCCGAGGCCGATCTTCCCGCGCGAGTTCCAGCGCCAGAGAACCCGCCCATCCCGATCGACTTCTTGGATCTCTGCAAAGACGGCCGAAACGCTCCTGGGACCGCCGAAGCGGCCGAGGTTCACTTTCGTGTCGGGGGCGTAGGTGTCAACAAGGACGTTGCCGTTGTCGAGTTCGCGGAACTCGTGTCCGTCGATGATCTCCCCCTTGGTCCTGACAACCCGAAGCAGCTTGCCGGAGACTGAACGGACCTCGTGGGCCATGCGAGGGTCCAGCCCATAGCCGTCGCCAAATGATCGTGCCCAGGCAACGGTGCCGTCGCTGAGAATCTGAGCCCAAAGCGCGCTCGTAGGGGGGCTGTACCACCAGCGTGGAACCCCTTCGTGATCGAAGACGACTATCCACGGGCGGATCTTCGGGGAGGCTCTGAAACTGACCACGAAGAGGCCGGGTTGGATTGGACGCAGTTTCTGGAAACGCCACTGGGGAAAGTCCGCCGGGAGGCATCGCACCTGGAAGGCGTCCCTCCTGGTGCCCCGAATGGCCGTGATCGTGAAGTCGTTACCGGACGGGACGGGGCGGTCGATCGTGAACGTGCCAGCTACGGGTGCCGCGGAGCCGACCACGACCTCCGTTCCGTTTCTGGTGGCGACCTGGATCGGGTGTCCGTCGCGGCCGCACCGCGAGACGTAGCGACCGTCAGCGGGGTTGAAGTGCGGATAGAGGCCGGTGATCGAAACAGACGGTTCTGAGGAGGAATCCTTGCTGCTGGACGATCCGCAGCCCCAAATCGGGAACGCGAGTGCAGCCCCCGCGCCCAAGAGCACCGCGATCATTGCTCTCCGAGTCACGCCGCGAGTCTAAAGTCGGACGACTGCTGCGACCCATCGGCCGTACCACGACAGCCTTGGGCTCCCCGGCCTGACTCGTTGACGGAAGCCGCATTGAGCCTGGCAGCGGCAGGCAGTCGCTTCAAGGCCCGCTCCGCGGACCTCGCTACGCGCCCTCGCTGACGCTCGGGTTCCGCGCCTCCCTGTCCGCTGCCGGACGGCTCAGCGACAGCCGTCAACGAGTCAGGAGGACACGATGGACGCTTCATTCGACCACGCCAGCCCGCTTCGGGAGATCGTGCCCGGCCGCTTCACTCGGGTCTCGGTGCAGACCCCCGCCGGTGAGATCGAAGCGAGGCTGAGCGAGCGGGGCAATTGGGAGCTGCGAGTTCGCCGCGACCAGGAGATGAACTGGAGGCTGGCCTGCACGGGCGACCTCGACTGCGGCATCGTGACCACTCAGCCGGTCGCTGCCGCCCAGGAGGAGGTCATCACCCTCGGGGCGCTCATGGTCGACCCGGCAGGGCGTCGGGCGACCGTCAAGGGGAGCGAGGTGAGCCTTGCCCGCAAGGAGTTCGCGCTTCTGCTCGTCCTGGCGGCGCAGCCCGATCGAGTGTTCTCGAAGCAGGAGCTGCTCGCAACGGTGTGGGGACACACAGCGGAAAGCACCCGAAGCGCGAGCGACGCTGGCGGCGTTCCGCTGGTGGCGCCACTTTGGTCTCTCTTGCGCGAAGAGCGGATGGCGCAGGGAAAGCCCGAGGAAGGCAAGGTTTGCCAGCCGCAGCGCGCGTCAAAGTCCGGCTTGGTTGCTCTCGCCAGCGTTCAACGGCGAGTTCACCAGCGCTGGCGCGACCTCGACCTGGAGCCAATCGGCTTGCATGAGTCTCGCCATACGGCGGCGACCTGGCTAGACCACGCCGGTGTCTCGCCGAAGGTCGCTTCGCAGATCATGGGACACAAGACGCCCGAGTATCAGGCCGGTGCGGCCCGGATCACCCTCGATCGCTACACCCACGTTCTTCCGGGTGAGTTGGAGCGCGCCCGCGAATTGCTCGACGGATTCCTGGCCGAGCGGCTTCGAGAGAGCGATCATTCCCCTCGCCTACGCGATCTTGCGCCAGCTCGATATTCCCACCTACGTTCTCTTCGACGGCGATGCCGGCCTGGAGGATCGCCTCAAGGCCAAGTCGAGCGTCTCGGAGGCGGCGCGCGAGGCGCAGCTCGAGACGACGGCCAAGAAGAACCGCGATCTCCTGCGTCTCAGCGGCGACGAGGAGGAAGATTGGCCCGCCCGGGCCGTTCGCGGCGGCAGCGCCAACTTTCACGACCGGCTCGAGGGTGACCTCACCTCGATATGGCCGGACTTCGCCCCCGCGCGAGACCAGGTGGCGGCCGAGCTCGGCATCGAGCCGAAATCAGACGAGGCCTACCGCCAGGCCGTGGCGCTGGCCGGCGAGCCACCCGAGTTCCTCACCGACCTCGTCGCCAGGGTCAAGGGGTTGCTCTAGATGCACCGCGTCCGCGTCAGATCCTCCAACATCGCCAGCGTCGGCTACGACCCCGACTCGGCGATCCTCGAGATCGAGTTCAACGACGGCGGGGTCTACCAGTACTCCCAGGTGTCCGAGCGCCACTTCCGGGGGCTGATGACCAGCGGCTCGGTCGGCGGCTATTTCCACCGCCACATCAAAGGCTCCTATCGCTACAGACAGGTCAGGTAGTGGTTTTAGGCCGCCTTCGCGGCGTCCGCCCGTCCGCTGGCATCGTCAGCGCCAATGCCGTCCTGCTCGAGGGAAACGAGCTCGTCGCGGCGGTCAGTGAGTCCCACGTTGGAGCGCGCCCGCGGACTGCTCGACAGATTTCTGGTCGAGCGCACTGCCGAACCCGTGGGTAGCGTCCAGCCTCGATGAGCGCCGACTACCTGCGCATTCTCGACCGCGTCCTCGGGGCGAGGCTGTGGGTTGAGTTCACCAGCGAGGGTCGCGAGATCACCGACTACGCGGTGGTCCTGCTGCTTAAAAGGAGAAATGCGACCGAGACGATTCGGGTCTACGACGGAGCGCATGGACACAACGAGATGCACCGATACAGCCGAAACGGGGGAAAACAACCGGGGGCGCCGTTTCACAGCGGTACCCTTGGAGAAGGCATGCGCGGCGCAATCAAAGAGGTTGAGGCCGGCTATCGCGAGATGATCGAAGGATGGGAAAGGCAATGAGCACCGACAGCAATCACTCTCCCGCCGCCAAGGTGATGGATGAAGCCATCGACCTCGCCATCGAGGGCCGCTCGCCCTTTCCCGAGAAGGCCGCGTTTATCGACGCCGACGCGCCCCGGGCGGGTCATGAGATTCGGGATGCGGCCGATGAAGGTCGCTCTGTCGTGCTCGTCTCAGCCGATGGCAGTTCCAGGATTCTTCGGCCTGAGCTGACCGCGCACTAAGCGCGCCCTGTCTTCACTGTCTCTCGGCTTTCGTTTGGGTTTTGTTCCCCCCGACGTTCATGACCGAGCCCTTCGCCGACCCCGATCCGTTACTGGCGGGATGGGCGCCCGCTGCAGGTCAATCGGGGTAGCCGGTAACCCCGCCGACCTCGATCGCGACGACGTTCGCCGCGGGGATGCGGGCGCCGGAGGCGGGGACCGACTTCGAGCACTGCAGGTTGATCGTCTCGCCTTTGCTCACCACGAAGCCGCCGGCGAGGGTGAAGTTGTCGACCCGCAGGCGCTTGAGGAGTGGCGGATCGGTGGCTGCGTAGCTGGCCTCGACCACGGCGCCGCGCAGTCGGACCCCCTTGTCGAAGAGGGTTGCGGCGAGTGCTTCCTCGATCGCGCGGCCGTCATGCTGGGTGACCCGTGGCAGGAAGGTCGGCTCGCTGAGGAAGTCCGGCGTAGCGTCTAGGGTCTCCGTCATCGATTCTGACAAACTAGCTGACGCAGTGGACGACAAAGAGGAGACGAAGTGGCGACGGATCTAGCCAGCCGACTAGGCCAGGCAAGTGAGCAGGTGGAGCTCGACCAGAGTGATCTGGCGCGGGTGCTCGATACGAATCCGCGCACGGTCGCACGCTGGCTGCACCGGCAGGCCTCACCGAGGCCGGACTCGCGTGAGCGTGTCCTTGAGCTTTTGGCTGTCCTTGACCAGCTCTCGGGCGTCCTACAAGCTCACGCGGCCCATGACTGGCTGTTCTCGCCGAACCCGATGCTCGACCACCACAAGCCGGTCGATCTATTGCGCGAGGGGGAGTATCGGCAGGTTCTTGGTGCTATCGACGCCATGGCCGAGGGCGTCTTCGTCTAGCCCAGATGCCGTCGTCGCACCTGGTCGATGCGATCGACCGCCTCGATCCCATCCCGTATATCGGTGACGTTTATCGGCACGTCGCGGCTGGCCGGCACCCACTCTCGGGCGCAGGGGCGCGATCTCTGGGTGGCCGCTGGAATCCGCCGCAGAGCTTCGCGACGCTATACCTCGCAGATCGGAAGGCAACGGTGGAGGCGGAGTTCCAGAGAATGGCGAGACGCCAAGGTCTCAGTCCGAGCAGCTTCTTGCCCCGCCGTCTGAATCGGCTCGAGATCGAGTTGCAAGCGGTTATTGATTTGACCGAGCCGCAGACGCTTCCCGAGGCGCTCGCGGGCGTCGACTTCGGGTCGGACAACTTGACGGCGACTCAAGCGATCGGCGAGGCCGCTCAGTATCTGGGGCGCGAGGGAATTCTTGCGCCTTCGGCGGCTGGCGACGGCAAAGTTCTCGCCGTGTTCATTGATCGATTGATGCCTGATTCCCGCGTAGATGACATCGACTTCGAGGTGTGGACCGAGTCGCCCTGAGTGTTCTCGCGCTAGAGCGACCGGGCCGCTGCAGCTCGTTCAGTTTCATTCCCTTTGACATTCCCCTGGGGAGAATTCGCGCCAGATTTGGCGCTGCAGGCCGGTTTCAGAAACGCAGGCACCGGTCTCCAAAACCGGCGATTCCAGGTTCGAGTCCTGGCTGCCCCGTCGCTACACCGCCGCGCGGGCGGAGGTCGAGTTCATGACCGAGCCCTTCGCCGACCCCGATCCGTTACTGGCGGGATGGGCGCCCGCTGCAGGTCAATCGGGGTAGCCGGTGACCCCGCCGACCTCGATCGCGACGACGTTCGCCGCGGGGATGCGGGCGCCGGAGGCGGGGACCGACTTCGAGCACTGCAGGTTGATCGTCTCGCCTTTGCTCACCACGAAGCCGCCGGCGAGGGTGAAGTTGTCGACCTCGCTGTCGGAGCGGGCGATCTGGGAGCGCGTGGTTGCCACCGAGTCGCCGCCGCCGCCGTCGATCAGCCTGCAGGTCACCGAGCTGGGGGTCGGGTTGACGCTCTGTGCCTCGACGGTCGCGATCGCGTAGTAGGAGCCGGGCGGGACCGCGAGGCTGACCACGGTCGAGCCGAACGGGCTGGAGCTGATTTTGTCCGGGCGGGCCCTGCGGGCCGGCCGGGAGCTGGCCGGTCGCGAAGTCCTTCTGCTTCAGCGAATGGTCCTTCACCTCGGCGCTGGTCTTCCTCGTCCTCTTCGTCCACAGCCTGCCCGAGGGCTTCGGGACCGCCTTCGCCTCCGACCGCGCCGGCCTCAGCCTCTTCGTGATCGTCGCGATCGCGATCCAGAACATCCCCGAGGGGACCAGCGTCGCGATCCCGATGGCCGAGGCCGGGTTCGGCCGCGGCCGCCAGTTCTGGGCCGCCGTCGCGACCAGCGCCCCGCAGCCGGTCGGCGCCGGCGAAAGGGCCGGGCCGAGCGCCGGCCTGCTCGGCGGCGCCGCGCTGATGCTCGCCCTCAGCTTCGTGCTCGGCGTGTAGCGAGTGGCGGGATGGTCGGTCATATCCGGCTATCTCGCCAATCAGGCGACGGTCAGCACCGCCAGCGACAGCACCGAGACGACGATCATCGCCAGGGCGATCCCGGTCGCGAGCCGGCCGCGGCGCCCGAGCGCGTGCTCGCCCATCAGCTCGGTGTCCTTGCCGAGCGCTCGCAGGAAGGGCAGGATCACCAGCAGCAGCACCGCGTTAAGCGCCTGGGTCAGGAAGAGGATCTCGATCAGCGGCGCGCCGGGGATCAGGACGACGACGGCGGCGACCGCGACGACGGCGCCGAAGCTGAGATAGAAGGCCCGCGCCTCCTCGAAGCTATCGTCGAGGTCGGCCCTGCGGCCCAGCGTCTCGGAGATCGAGTAGGCGGTCGAGAGCGGCACGATCGCCGCCGCCAGCAGCGCCGCGCCGAGGAAGCCGAGCCCGAACAGGGTCGCGGCGCCGCCGCCGGCGAGCGGCTCCAGGGCGGTGGCGGCGTCGCGGGCGTCGTCGATCTCGATCCCCTGGGCGTGCAGGGTGGCGGCGCAGGCGACGACGACGAAGAAGCCGATGATCCCGGTCAGGAGGGCGCCGGTGACGACGTCGACCCGCTCGAAGCGCAGGTCCTTGACGGTCAGTCGCTTGTCGACCGCGTAGGACTGGATGAAGGCGAGGCCCCAGGGCGCCAGCGTCGTGCCGACGGTCGCGACCGCGACCAGCAGGGCGTCGCGGTTGAGCGGAATCCCGGGCACGACCGCGCCGCGGGCGGCCTCGCTCCAGTCGGGATGGGCGAGGAAGCCGGAGACGATGTAGGCGACGAAGACAGAGCTCAGCGCCAGCAGGAAGTGCTCGACGTGGCGGAAGCTCGCGCGCAGGACCAGGGCCGAGACGCCGACCGCCGCCAGCGGCACGCTGAGGTAGCGGCTCATCCCGCCCAGCAGTTCCATCGCCGCGGCGACGCCGGCGAACTCGGCGCAGAGGGTGCCGGTGTTGGCGACGACGAGGACGGTGAGGACGAGCCCCGCCGCCCGCGGGCCGTAGCGCTCGCGGACCAGGGTCAGCAGCCCCTTGCCGGTGACGATCCCCAGTCGCACGCCGAGCTCGTGGAAGACGATCAGGGCAGCGGTCGAGAGGACCAGGACCCAGATCAGCTGGTACCCGTATTCGGCGCCGAGGATCGAGTAGGTCGTGATCCCGGCCGGGTCGTCGTCGGAGAGGCCGGCCAGCAGCCCCGGACCGACCACGGCCAGCAGCGCCGCCAGCCCGCCGCCCCGCAGCAGCGCCAGGCGGCGGTGGGCGACCCACCAGTGGGTGTGGCGGCCGGGCGTGCGGTGG
>JAENWU010000116.1 GCA_016649905.1 Thermoleophilia bacterium | reverse complement strand
GGAATCTGGCGAGACTCGGTGGTCGTCGGGCCAGGACGCAGGGAGCCCGAATAGCAGCGCTATTTGGGCGACTGAGGACGCCGCACGGCGATCATCCGAGGCCGCCAGAAACCGGTAAACGTTGGTGGTCACACCACTAGGCGCCGTCGGCGAGGCCGATCATCGCCAGGTGGCGCGGCACGTAGAACTCGGCCACCTGCTCGAGGCTGAGCATCCCGCCGGGGCGGTACCAGAGCCAAACGCTGCTGTGCAGGCCGATCACGGTGCGGCTCAACAGCTGCGGGTTGGCCTCGGGGATCAGCTTCTGCTCCATCCCCCGCGCCAGGAAGGTCGCCCAGGCGACTTCGAGGTCGTGTCCACGGACCCGCGCGGCCTGTCGCGCCTGCTCCTCGCGGGGGGATTTGCGGCGGCCGCTGATCCGCGTCTGCCCGGCGACGAGGACGCGGCTGCGCTGGACCTCGTGCTCGTCGAGCTCGAAGCCTTTCTCCAACACCTTCCTTACACCGGTGGCGAAGTCGTTCTCGCCGGTGATCCGGTCGAAGTCGGCACGGGCGATCTCGATCGCCTCGGCCATGACCACGTACAAACAGTGCTGCTTGGACTCGAAGTAGTGGTACAGCGCCGTCGAGCCGACGCCGACGGCGGCGGCGACGTCGGCCCACTTGCTCTCCTCGAACCCGTCGCGGCCGAACGTGTCGATCGCCACGCTGAGGATCTCGTCCCGCTTGTTGCGCGACGACTTACGCCGCGTCTGCACCATGTCCCGCTCTGCCACGCCTCGCTCCTGACCGCTCGCTCCCCGTCTGGGGACCCTACCGTGCCTAAGCAAACTCACTTCAGTTCCCAATTGAATCTGAAGACATAGCAAGGGCCGCCCGAAGGCGGCCCTTGCCTGGTGCTTGGGAGCGAGCGCGAGTGCTGCTGCCGAGTGGGACAAAGCCCGGCCTCCCTTTGCTCGCCGGTGCCCGGGGTTGGATTCCGCCGGGCGCCCGAACCAGTGCGGCGCCTAGCGGCCCTGCACCTCCAGAGTCCCTTGAAGCATGTGACTCAAAATAGGACCACCTCCTTTCTCTGGTCCGCGAATTGAAGCAAACCGGGAGGTCGGGCTAAAGCGGGATATTGCCGTGCTTGCGCTTCGGCTGGGGGACCCGCTTGCTCTGCAGCATGCGCAGCGCCTTGATCAGCTTGGGGCGGGTTTGGCGGGGCTCGATGACGTCGTCGATATAGCCGCGCTCCGCTGCCGAGTAGGGGTTGGCGAAGTGGGCTTTGTAGTCGTCGATCAGTTTCTGGCGGCGCTCGTCGGGGGTCGGCGAGGTGGCGATGTCTTTGCGGTAGATGATGTTGACGGCGCCCTCGGGACCCATCACCGCGATCTCCGCGGTCGGCCAGGCGACGTTGTAGTCGGCCAGCATGTGCTTCGAATTCATCACGTCGTAGGCACCGCCGTAGGCCTTGCGGGTGACCACCGTCAGCTTCGGCACGGTCGCCTCGGTGAAGGCGTAGAGGAGCTTGGCGCCGTGGCGGATGATCCCGTTCCACTCCTGGTCGGTGCCGGGCAGGAAGCCGGGAACGTCGGTGAAGGTGACGATCGGGACGTTGTAGGCGTCGCAGGTGCGGACGAAGCGCGCCGCCTTCTCGGAGGCCTCGATGTCGAGCACGCCGGCCAGGAAGGCGGGCTGGTTGCCGACGATCCCGATCGGATAGCCGTCGAGCCGCGAGAACCCGCAGACGATGTTCTTGGCGAAGTGCTCGTGGACCTCGAAGAACTCCTCGTCGTCGACGATGCGAGCGATCACCGTGCGCATGTCGTAGGGCTTGGAGGGATCGTCGGGGACGAGCGTGTCGAGCGCCTCGTCTTCGCGCTCGGGGTCGTCGGAGGGCTCGAAGCGCGGCGGCGCCTCGAGGTTGTTCGAGGGCAGGAAGCTGAGCAGGTAGCGGGCGTCCTCGAGGCAGCTCTCCTCGTCCTCGGAGGCGAAGTGGGCGACGCCCGACTTCGAGTTGTGGCTCATCGCCCCGCCGAGCTCCTCGAACTCGACTTCCTCGCCGGTCACGGTCTTGATCACTTCCGGGCCGGTGATGAACATGTGCGAGGTCTCTTTGACCATGAAGATGAAGTCGGTCATCGCCGGCGAGTAGACGGCGCCGCCGGCGCAGGGGCCCATGATCAGGCTGATCTGGGGGATTACGCCGGAGCACTGGACGTTGCGGACGAAAACGTCGCCGTAGGCGCCGAGCGAGACCACGCCCTCCTGGATCCGGGCGCCGCCGGAGTCGTTGATGCCGACCACCGGCGCGCCGACCTGGGCGGCGAGGTCCATCACCTTGCACATCTTCTCGGCCATCACCTCGCCGAGGCTGCCGCCGAAGACGGTGAAGTCCTGCGAGAAGACGAAGACGGTGCGGCCATCGATCGTCCCGTGACCGGTGACGACGGCGTCGCCCCAGGGCCGTTTCTTCTGCATCTCGAAGTCGTAGGTGCGGTGGCGGACGAAGGTGTCGAGCTCCTCGAAGGAGCCCGGGTCCAACAGCCGCTCGACCCGCTCGCGGGCGGTCATCTTGCCCTTCGCGTGCTGCTTCTCCACCGCCTCCTCGGAGGCCGAGTTGATCGCCGCCTCGCGCAGCTCGCGCAGGTAGGCCAGCTTCTCCTCGTGGGTGATCGGGTTCTTCTCTCGCATCGGCAGGGGCTCCGGGGGTGGCGGCGGGATTGTATTTACGGCGGCTGGCCGGTGCCCCCAGACGTGCGGAGGGCCCGCTCGCGCGGGCCCTCCCAGACAACCTCGTTGCGGTGCGGGGAACTCAGGTTTCCGCGCAGACGACGAAGGACTCGATCGACCAGTCGTTGGTCGCGCCGACGCCCGTCTCGTGGGCGATCGCCGACCAGCCGGTGCGGATCGCGCCGACCGAGATCGGGTAGGAGGCGGTGACGGCGACATCGGCGAGTTCGCCGCTGAGCCGGACACCACCGCTGATCGCTTCCTTGCCGACCGGACAGTTGATCGTCGCGGACTTGTTGGCCCCCGAGTCTTCGACGCTGGTCGAGTTGTAATAGGCGGTGTTGCGAACCAGTTGCCCGTAGAGCGCGGTCGAGAGCTTGGCGGCGCTGACCGATTCGGGGCCGAGCTTGCCGCCCTTGACCGATTCCGGCGCGAGGGCGTTGGTGGTCACCGACTTCTTGCCGAGCTTGGCCGAGGTGACGGCGCCGCTGGCGAGTTTCGAGTTGGTGACGGCACCGTTCTTGAGCTTGCCGGAGACGATCGTGCCGTTGGCGATCTTCGACGAGGTGACGCTGAGGTTCTTCAACTTCGGGTTGGTGACCGCGCCGGTGGCGATGTTGACGGCCTTGACCTGACCGGTGCTGAGTTTGGTCGCCGCGACCGCGGTGGCGCTGAGGGCGACGAACAGGGCGATACAGGACAAGACATTGGCCACCGATAGGTGGCGCTTCAACTTGTTCACTTTCGGGACTCGCTTTCTGGGCCGGCGCTCGCCGCCCAAGTCGAGGGGAAATGCACGTTCATAAGGAAGGTCAGATGAAGGGTCGGCGCTGTGGTTCCGCCAGGCGGTCGAGGACCGCTTCCAGGTCTGCCTCGACGAGGCCGCTGTGCTCGGCGGCGCGGATCTCCACGCGGGTGCCAAACCCCTTCTCGGCCATCGTCACCTCGAGCCCCTCGACGGCCTCGATCAGGTCCGCGAGCTCGGGTTCGGACTTCATCAGCGTCCTCGAAACCTCGATCATGCTGGCCGCTTCAACCGCCGCCCGCCCGTTCCTCCCCCGGCCGGAGCCTGAAACAGACCGTTCAGGGGGAGAGTCCCAGCCGCCTTGGACCTTGACCACAGCAGGGTGGGGTCGGAATCGGACACGCGTAACAGAAGGGCTTGGGAGCTGGCCGGGAGGCAGCTGGGGCTGGTGACGCGGCGGCAGCTGCTGGATCTCGGCTTCGGGTCGAGGTCGATCTCCCACCGGCTGCGGCGCGGGCGACTGCACCCCGTCGCGCGGGGGGTATACGCCGTCGGCTGGCCATACCTTGACCGAAGACGGCGGTGGATGGCAGCGGTCCTAGCCTGCGGCGAGGGCGCAGTGTTGAGCCACCACAGCGCCGCAGCGCTGTGGGAGATCGGGGTGGAGAGTCGGGGAAGGACCGACGTCAGCGTGCGACGGCGCTGCACGATCCGACGACCCGGCCTGCGGGTGCGCAGCCGACCGTCCATCGCCACGGCGGATGTTTGGATGCGCGACGACATCCCGGTGACCAGCCCGGTGCAAACGCTGATCGATCTCGCGAGTGAACTGCCGCCGGTCACGGTGGAGCGCGCCGTCAACGACGCCGACAAGAGGGACCTGGTCGACCCGGAGGCGCTGCGAACCGCCCTTGATATCCACCTCGGCGAGCCCGGAGTGCGTCCGCTGCGCCGCTTGCTCGACCGGCTGACCTTCCGCCTCTCTGACTCCGACCTGGAGATCTATTTTCGGCCCATAGCCACGGCGGCTCAGCTCTCCGCCCCGCAGAGCAAACAGCGCGTCAATGGCTTCGAAGTCGATTTCTTCTGGCCTGACCTGGGGCTGGTGGTCGAGACTGACGGCCTCCGCTATCACCGCACCCCGTCCGCCCAGGCGCGCGACGCCCTGCGCGACCGCACCCACGTGATCGCGGGGATGACTCCGCTCCGCTTTACCCACTACGAGATCCGCTACGAACCCCACACGGTCCGCACCGACCTCGCCGCCACCGCCGCGATGCTCCAACACCGCTCTCGAGTTTGACTCCAGCCCGCTGGGGTCGAACTCGAAGGGAGCCCTAGAAGAAGGCGCCGCCCTTGTATTCGCCGAAGATCTCGCGCATGGCGCCGCAGACCTCGCCGATCGAGGCGTCGGCGGCGAGCGCGGCGCGGATTGGGTGCAGGAGGTTGCCGTCGCCGCGGGCGACGTCGCGCAGCGCCTCCAGCTTGGCCTCGACGGCGGCCTGGTCGCGTGACTCCTTGAAGGTCTTGAGCCGGGCCAGCTGACGCTGCTCGGCCTCGGGGTCGACCCGGAGGATGTCGACGTCGTCGACCTGGTCGGTGACGAATTTGTTGACGCCGACGATCACGTCCTGGCCGCTGCGGTAGCGCTCGTGGTAGCTCAGGGCCGACTCCTCGATCTCGCGCTGCATGAACTCCAGCGCCTCGACCGAGCCGCCCATCTCCTCGACCTTCTCCATCAGCTCCCAGGAGCGCAGCTCGATCTCGTCGGTCAGCGACTCGACGAAGTAGGAGCCGGCGAAGGGGTCGACGGTGTCGGCGACGCCGGACTCGTAGGCGAGCACCTGCTGGGTTCGCAGGGCGATCCGGGCGGAGCGCTCGGTCGGCAGCGCCAGCGCCTCGTCGAAACCGTTGGTGTGCAGCGACTGGGTGCCGCCGCTAACCGCCGCGAACCCCTGCAGGGCGACGCGGATGATGTTGACCTCGGGCTGCTGAGCCTGCAGGGTGACGCCACCGGTCTGGGTGTGGAAGCGGATCTTCATCGAGTTCGGGTCCTCGGCCCCGAAGCGCTCGGCGACGATTTTGGCCCACATCCGCCGCACCGCGCGGAACTTGGCGATCTCCTGGAAAACGTTGTTGTGGCAGTTGAAGAAGAAGGCCAAGCGCGGCGCGAACTCGTCGATCTTCAGCCCCCGCTCCAGCGCCGCTTCGACGTAGGCGATCGCGTTCGAGAGGGTGAATGCCACCTCCTGCACAGCTGAGCAGCCCTTCTCGCGGATGTGGTACCCGGAGATCGAGATCGTGTTCCATTTCGGCACGTGCGTCTGGCAGTACTCGAAGAGGTCGGTGGTGATCCGCATCGTCGGCACCGGCGGGTAGATGTAGTTGCCGCGCGCCATGTACTCCTTGAGCACGTCGTTCTGGACGGTGCCGCGCAGCTTCTCCGACGGCACCCCCTGCTCCTCGCCGACCAGCTCGTAGAGCAGCAGCAGGATCGCCGCCGGGGCGTTGATCGTCATCGAGGTGGAGACGCTGTCGAGGGGGATCTGGTCGAAGCAGATCCGCATGTCCTCGATCGTGTCGATCGGCACCCCGGTGCGGCCGACCTCGCCGTTGCAGAGCGGGTCGTCGGAGTCGCGGCCGAGCTGGGTCGGTAGGTCGAAGGCCATCGAGAGCCCGGTCGAGCCGTGCTCGATCAGGTAGCGGTAGCGCTCGTTGGTGTCCTCGGGCGAGGCGAAGCCGGCGTACTGGCGCATCGTCCAGAGTCGGTCCCGGTACATCCCCTCGTGGATGCCGCGGGTGAACGGAGGCTCGCCGGGCTGACCAAGGCGCTGCTCGAGGTCGGGGGCGACGTCCTCGGGCCCATAGAGGGGCTCGATCTCGATCCCCGAGTCGGTGAAGACCCGCTCGTCGTCGGGCCCCACCAGCGGAGCGATCGTGCGGTGGGTCTCCGCCGCTGCCGGGCGTTTCGTCGGTGCCATTGATGAGCAGGATATTGAGGCGCGCCCTCAAGGGCCTCCGCGAGGCCATTAACGCCTGCTCAGGCTACGCAACAAAGACCCTAAAACGGGGTTGTTATGAGCACAGACCGGGAATAGTCTGGTCATACGCAAATTTGCCGTGCGTCGCTTGGTCGGGACCGTAGGGGGCGGCAATTAACGGAGGAGTCCCTATATGAACGATGCATCCCAGCCACGCACGGCTAGGGGGAAGATGCTGCCCGCCGGAGTTCTGGCGACGGCGCTGTTCGCGCTGCTGGCGTTTGCTCCCTTCGCCTCCGCAGCCCCCGATCCGGTCGCCAGCGGAAGCACCACGGTGACCCTCAACGGAGGCTTCACCAAATACCTCAAAACGTTCGGCATCACGGTCCAGAAGATCAGCCCGACGAAGCTGAAAGGCAAGGCCGCGACGCTGACCGTCACCGGCGGCTCGCTCGACCCGCTCACCGGGCTCGGCGAAGTCACCCTCGGCGGCGGCCTCAAGTTCAAGGCCGGCAAAAAGACCGCACCGGTCAAGGGGCTCGTCCTCAACACGACCAAGAAGTCGCTGACCGGCAAGGTCGCCGGCAAGCAGATGAAGGTCGCCTCCGTTGCCGGCTTCTCGTTCCTCCGCAACGGCTTCGGCGTCAACCTGACGGTCAAGAAGCTGAAGCTGACCGGCTCCGCCGCCAGCGCCCTGAACAAGAAGACGGGCTACTCCAAAGGCAAGCCGAAGCCGTTCATCGGCGGCAAGCTGATGGCGTCGGCCAAATCCGAAACGCAGCCGAGCACGGTAGTCGTCCTGCCGACCGGCAACGCGACGCTGGCACTGAGCCCTGTGGCGGCTGGAAAACTTGCCAAAGTGGGTCCGGAAAATCCGCCCCTCTCGGGGAACCACCCGTTCAAAGTGAGCCTGGCACCGGTTGTGCCGACGACCCAGAGCGGCCTGAACCTGACGTTCCCGATCAGCGGCGGCACGATGGGCCCGTCCGCAACGGCGGGTGTCCTGCAGACGACGGGCGGCCTGACCCTGACCCAGGACCTGGAACCGGCCGGTAAAGGCGTGACCACGTTGACGATGGGCAACATCTGGGTCGACCTGGCCACCAAACAGGCCTCGGTCGAAGTCTCGATCACCAACCCGAAAACCCCGGAGGCCAATCTCGGCAACCTGGGCCGGGCCTCGATCGCGGACCTCGTGATCGGAGCGGTAGCAATCGATCCCGCCACGCGCACCGTCAGCGTCACCAATGCCTCGGCGACGCTGCAGGCCGTTACCGCCGAGACGCTGAACTCGGTGTTCATCAAACCGCTCGAAGGAACGTTCGGGCCGGATGACGTGCAGTTCGCCGCGGGTGACCCCCTCGGCCTGTTCTCCTTCACCGCCCAGACCCAGTAACTCTGGCGAGAAGGAGCTTGGAAAGGGCGGCCTCCGGGCCGCCCTTTTCTGTGCCCGCACCGGTCCGGGCGCAGTTGTTCCCGCCTAGCGGGGAAGAACTGCGTTCGCGGCGGTGGAGGTTCTTAGTCGGTGGCGCCGACGAGGCGCTCGATGCCGGTCTTGTCGATCGTCTTGCGCAGCCCGTCGACCAGGGCCACCGAGGGCTCCCAGCCGAGCAGGTCGCGGGCGCGGCCGATGTCGGGGCGGCGCTGCTGCGGGTCGTCGGTAGGCAACGCCTCGTGGACGATCTCCGAACGCGACTCGGTCACCTCGATCACGGCTTTGGCGAGCTCGAGCAGCGTGAACTCGTCGGGGTTGCCGATGTTGACCGGCATGTGGACGTCGGACTCGGCCAGGGCGACGATGCCGCGGATCAGGTCGTCGACGTAACAGAAGCTGCGGGTCTGGCTGCCGTCGCCGAAGACGGTCAGCGGCCGGTCCTGCAGCGCCTGGCGGAAGAAGGTCGGGATCGCGCGGCCGTCGTGGGGCCGCATGCGCGGGCCGTAGGTGTTGAAGATGCGGACGATCGCGGTGTCGAGCCCCTGCTGGCGGTGGTAGGCCATCGTCAGCGCCTCGGCGTAGCGCTTGGCCTCGTCGTAGACGCCGCGCGGGCCGATCGGGTTGACGTGGCCCCAGTAGTCCTCCTTCTGGGGGTGGACCTGGGGATCGCCGTAGACCTCGCTGGTCGAGG
>JAENWU010000120.1 GCA_016649905.1 Thermoleophilia bacterium | reverse complement strand
TCGGCCTGCCGCGCCAGCGCCGCCGCCAGGGCGGCGTGGCGGACTTCCTCCGCGCCGAGCAGCGGCGCCGAGAGCGCCGCCAGGTCGGCGTGCTCGAGGAACGAGGTATCCGCGCGCCCGGCCAGGAACTCCGGGTCCCGCAGCACGTGGACGAGGAACTCGCAGTTGGTCGTCGTCCCCAGCACCGCGGCGCGGGAGAGGGCGCCGGCGAGCTTGCGCGCCGCCTCCTCGCGGGTCGGGGCGTGGGCGATGACCTTGGCGATCATCGGGTCATAGAAGGGCGATATCTCGGTCCCGTCCTCGACCCCGGTGTCGACGCGGACGTCGCCGGGGATCTCGAAGCGCGAGAGCCGCCCCGCCGCCGGCAGGAAGTCGCGGCCGACGTCCTCGGCGTACAGGCGCGCCTCGATCGCCCAGCCTCGCAAGGGCGGGTCGACGGCCTCGTCGGGCAGCGGCCGGCCTTCGGCGATCGCGATCTGCAGCGCCACCAGGTCGAGTCCGGTGACCGCCTCGGTCACCGCGTGCTCGACCTGCAGCCGGGTGTTCATCTCGAGGAAGTAGAAGGACCCGTCGGCGGCGAGCAGGAACTCGACGGTCCCCGCTCCCTCGTAGCCGAGCGCCCGGCCGGCGTCGACCGCGGCGGTCGAGAGTCGTTCTCGCAGCGCTTCGCCGACGGCCGGCGACGGCGCCTCCTCGATCACCTTCTGGTGGCGGCGCTGGACCGAGCAGTCGCGCTCGTGCAGTGAGGTCACCGTGCCGTGGGAATCGCCGAGGATCTGCACCTCGACGTGGCGGGCCGCGGCCAGGTAGCGCTCGAGGAACACGGTCGCGTCGCCGAAGGCCGAGGCCGCCTCGCGCCGCGCCGACTCGACCGCCGCGACCAGTTCGTCAGGGGACTCGACCAGGCGCATCCCCTTGCCGCCTCCCCCGGCCGCCGCCTTGACCATCAGCGGGAAGCCGATGCTCGAGCCGGCAGCGGCCACGTCGGTGTCGCCGTCGAGCCTGGTGCCCGGAACGATCGGAACCCCGGCCGCCTCCATCCGATCGCGGGCCGCGGTCTTCGACCCCATCAGCTCGATCGCCTCGGGGGCGGGCCCGATCCAGGTCAGCCCGGCCTCTGCCACCGCCTTGGCGAAGCCGGCGTTCTCGGCGAGGAAGCCGTAGCCCGGGTGGATCGCGTCGGCGCCGAGCAGGCGGGCCGCGTCGATCACGGCATCGCCGCGCAGGTAGGACTCGCCGGGGGTACTGCCGCCGAGGGCCACCGCGACGTCGGCCTCGCGGACGAAGGGCGCGTCGGCGTCGGGCTCGGAGTAGACGGCAGCGGTGGCGATCCCCAGCCGTCGGCAGGTGGCGAAGATGCGGCGGGCGATCTCGCCGCGGTTGGCTACGAGCAGGATCTGCATGTCACATCCGGAAGACGCCGAAGCCGTCGGCGCCGGCGATCTCGTTGCCGTGGATGGCGCTGAGCGCGAGCCCGAGCGCGGTGCGGGTGTCGCGGGGGTCGATGATGCCGTCGTCGTAGCCGCGGGAGGAGTTCGAGAGGGCGGTCTGCTCGTCCTCGATCTGGTGTTCGACGGCCGCCCGCATCTCCAGGTCGCGGTCCTCGTCGAAGGGCAGGCCACGCGCCTCGGCGCTGGCCCGGCCGACGATCGAGAGCACCCCGGCCAGCTGGGCCGGCCCCATCACCGAGGACTGCGCGTTGGGCCAGGCGAAGACGAAGCGGGGGTCGTAGGCGCGGCCGGACATCGCGTAGTGGGCGGCGCCGTAGGAGCCGCCGACGACGAGGCCGATGTGCGGGACTCGCGAGTTGGCGACGGCGTTGATCATCTTGGCGCCGTCCTTGATGATCCCGCGCTGCTCGTACTCCTTGCCGACCATGAACCCGGTGGTGTTGTGGACGAAGACGAGCGGCACGTCCTTCTGGTTGGCGAGCTGGATGAACTGGGCCGCCTTCTGCGCCTCCTCGTTGAAGAGGATCCCGCGGACGTTGCCGATCACGCCGATCGGATAGCCGTGGGCGTGCCCCCACCCCGTCGTCAGCGCCGTCCCGTAGAGCGGCTTGAACTCCTCGTAGAGCGAGCCGTCGAGGACGCGGGCGAGGATCTCGCGGGTGTCGAACGGCGCCTTCGGGTCAGCCGAGGGGATCGCCAGCAACTCCTCCTGGTCATAGAGCGGCTCGCGAGGGGCCCGGGCCGGGCCCGGTCCCCGCTTGCGCCAACCGAGGCTGTCGACGATTTCGCGGCCGATCCGCAGGGCGTCGGCCTCGTCGTGGGCGAGGTAGTCGGCCAGGCCCGAGACCCGCGCGTGCATGTCGGCGCCGCCGAGCTCCTCGTCCTCGGAGTCCTCCCCGGTCGCCATCTTGACCAGCGGCGGGCCGCCGAGGAACACCTTGGCCCGGCCCTCGACGAAGACCGTGTAATCGGCCATGCCCGGCAGGTAGGCCCCGCCCGCGGTCGAGTTGCCGAAGACGAGGGAGACCGTCGGGATGCCCTGGGCCGAGAGCCGGGTGATGTTGCGGAACATCGCCCCGCCGGGCACGAACGTCTCCGCCTGGGTCGGCAGGTCGGCGCCGCCGGACTCGACCAGCGAGATGAACGGGAGCCGGTTGACCAGGGAGATCTCCTGGGCACGCAGCGCCTTGCGCAGGGTGTAGGGGTTGTTCGTGCCGCCGCGCACGGTCGGGTCGTTGGCGACGATCACGCACTCGACCCCGTTGACGGTGCCGAGACCGGTGACGATGCTGGCGCCGGTGGCGTAATCGGAGTGGTGGGCCATGTACGGCTGCAGCTCGAGGAACGGCGTGTCCGGATCGATCAGCAACTCGACCCGCTCCCGAGCCAGCAGCTTGCCGCGGCTGCGGTGGCGCTCGACGTACTCGGCGCCGCCGCCGAGGTTGACCTCGGCCAGCAGCTGCTCGAGCCGGCCGAGCAGCTCCAGCATCGCCTCCCGGTTTCTCTGCGCCTCGACGGACCCCGCGTCGAGGCCGCTGCGGAGCAGGGCCATAGGGCTGGGACGGTAATTGCGGTCCCCGTTCGGCGTCTGTGCCAGAGGGCCAGTGAGGCAGGCCGCAATTGTCGAAACCTGACAAAGCGGGACGAGTCCCCGCCGGGAGAATCGCTGGCATGGGTGAGAGGACCGAGCGACCGGCCGTGATCTGCTGCGCCCTGTCGGGGGCGCTCGCCGATCGGGACCAGTGCCCGGGGATCCCCTACACCCCCGCCGAGTACGCGGCCGAGGCGCGGCGGATCGTCGACGCGGGCGGCGTCCACATTCACGTCCATGCCCGCCGGCCCGCCGGGACCCCGTCGCACGCGGTGGAGGACTATCGGGCGATCGGCGAAGCGATCCGCGCCGAGGTCGGCGGTGAGGCGATCCTCAACTTCTCGACCGGCACGGTCGGGGTCTCGGTCGAGCGTCGGGTCGCCTACCTGGAGGGCTACCCGCCGGAGGTGGCGGCGATCAACATGGGATCGCTGAACTACGCCAAGTTCTCGCGCTCGCGCCGCGCCTTCGTCTTCGAGATGGTCTTCGCCAACCCGTTCGAGGAGATCGTCGAGCTGCTCGGGGCCCTGCGCCGGCTCGGGATCAAGCCCGAGCACGAGTGCTTCGACGTCGGCCACGTCGGCTCGCTGGCGCCGCTCGGCGAGATCGGCCTGCTCGACGAGCGAATCCACGTCGACTTCGTGATGGGGGTGCTCGGCGGCATCCCCGCCACGGCGCGCAACCTGGCCGCGATGGCGGACAACCTCCCCGCCGGCGAGCACCACTGGTCGGTGATCGGCATCGGCCGCGTGCAGTGGCAGATGCTGGCCGCATCGCTGGCGCTCGGCGGCTCGATCCGGGTCGGCTTCGAGGACAACTTCTACCTGCCGAGCGGCGAGATGGCCCGCAGCAACGGCGAGCTCGTCGCCGAGGCGCACCGGCTCTGCCTGGCCAGCGGCCGGCGCCGCGCCGACGTCGCCGAGGCGAGGGCGATGCTCGGTCTCCCCGGCGTCGCCTCCCAACCCGCGGCGCCGACGGGAAGCGGGGTCTGAGGTGCCCTCGCTGCCGATGGAGAAGCTGACGATCGGCGAATCGGCCGAATCGCGGAAGACGATCTCCGAGAGCGACGTCTACCTCTTCGCCGGCATCACCGGCGACTTCAACCCGATGCACGTCGACGCCGAGTACGCGCGCGAGTCCCGCTTCGGCGCCCGCGTCGCGCACGGCCCGCTCACCTTCGCCCTCGCCGCCGGGCTGGTCGGCATGCAGCTTCCCGGCGTCGGCACGATCGCCGTCACCAACACAGTCCACTTCCGCAAGCCCGTCTACTTCGGCGACACGATCGCCACCCGCGGCGAGGTGACCGGGCTCGACGCCGAGCGCAACCGGGTCACGATCTCCCTCACCTGGCACAACCAACACGGCGAGCTCGTCGCCGAGGGAGAGGCGATCGTGGTGCCGCCGCCCTCAGCTGCCGACTGGTGGTCACACCACTAGCTCCTCCTCGACCGAGAGTGGCGCCGCCTGGACCGCCGCGATCGCCTCCTTCAGCAGGGCGTCGAGGTCCTCGACCCGCTCCGTCTGCAGGCCGCCGAGCACGACGCCGAGATAGGTCCCGGCGATCTGCTCCAGGCTCGCCTCACCGGTCGGCGAGTACCAAGCCCAGGCCCAGTTGCACATCCCGAACAGCTGCAGGGTGACGATGTGCGGGTCGTCGGTGTGGAACTCGCCGGATTCGACCCCGCGGTCGATGATCTGGCGGACCAGCGAGGTGTAGATGGCACGCTGGGTGCGCACCACACCGAGCTGATCCTCGCCCGCGTAGCGGACCAGCTCGCGGGTGAAGGTGAGGGTCGCGTCGCGGTCGTCGCGGTGGCACTTGAGCAGGGCGTAGATGATCCCCGCCAGCTGGCCCGACGGTGAGGAGAGGACCGAGATCACGTGGTGCGCCTCCGCCAGGCGGCGCTGCATATAGGTGACCTGCACGCTCTCGAGCAGGCGCAGCTTGGTCCCGAAGTGGTGGACGATCGTCCCCTTGCTGACACCGAGATCGCTGGCGATGTCGGCGATGCTCGTGTCGCTGTAGCCGTCCCGGGCAACCCGGGCGGCGAAGACGCGGAGAATGGATTCCCTGCGGTTTGTGTTGGTGAGTTCCCTGCGGGTCGGCATCAGATCAGGGGCAACCTATCTAGCCGGACCCGCGTCTCATCCATCCGCGTCTCGCCGCCTTGGCGCCTAGAGGTATTTCAGGAAGAAATCCCTGGCCGCGCCGGCCGTGACGTCGAATTGCTCGACGTACGATTCGTAGTGATGGCCTTTGATGAGGAACAACTCCTTCGGCTCATGCGCTTCGTTGAAGGCTTTCAGCGCTAGATCCGTCGGGGTCGTCGTGTCCTCGGTCGAGACGATCATCTGCAACGGCGTCGGGCTGACCCGCCGGAAGTAGGGCTCCGGTTCGAACTCGAGGTAGTACTCGAGCGTCCGCCAGGTCGTCTCATTGCGCCAGCTGGGCGCGTCGTCGCCGTAGCTCGTGAAGAACTTGAGCGTGCGTTCGCCGGGCACGGCAGCCGCCTCCTCGGGGTCGTCGCTGACGACTTTGAGGGTCTGGATGCCCTCCCCCGCCCACTCCTTTTCGCGAGCCTCCTTGACCTGCTCGAGGAAGGTGTCCCACTCCTGCTCCTGCATCAGACGGCGCACGTTCCAGTAGCCGGAGATGACCGGGACCTGGGCGCAGACGGCCTTGACGCGGCGATCGATCGAGCCAACCTCGACCACGGTGCCCGCCGAGTAGCTGGTGCCCCAGATGCCGATCCGCTCGGGATCGATCTCCTCCTGATCACGCGCGAAGCTGACCGCGTCGCGGTAGTCGGAGCGCTGGATCGAGGGGTCCGCCTCGCCGCGCGGCTCGCCGTCGCTGGCGCCGAAGTTGCGGTGGTCATAGGCGATCGCCACCAGCCCGGCATCGCAGAACACCTCGCAGTATTTGTCCAGCGCCATCTCCTTGACGGCGGTGAATCCGTGCGCCAGCACGACACAGGCGGCGGGGCCCTCGAGGTTGTCCGGCACGTACATCCAACCCCTCAGCGTCAGGTTGTCGCCACGGGTTTGGAACTCGATGTCCTTACGCATCTGCTCTTCCTCTCCTCGACTGCTTGGACGCGCCTGCCGTTCCCACGTCAGCAGCTCGGTCCTCCAATATATTGACCAACCGTACAACGAGATTGATCTCAGATCAACCCTTTCCAAAGCGGAAATCAGCAGTTATGCTGTACGGCTGTACAGCTAGTTTTAACGACCGCTTGGAGAGAGATATGGGACGCTTGTCAGGCAAGGTTGCCTTCGTAACCGGGGCCGCCCGCGGCCAGGGCCGCTCGCATGCGGTGACGCTCGCGCGGGAGGGCGCGCAGATCGTCGCCGTCGACATCTGCGAGCAGATCTCGGCCGTGCCCTACCCGATGTCGACGCCGGAGGACCTCGAGGAGACGGTCAGCCTGGTCGAGGCGCTGGACCAGCGCTGCCTGGCGGTCCAGGCGGACACCCGGGACGCCAAAGCCATGCAGGAGGCCGCCGACAACGCGGTCGCCGAGCTCGGCAAGATCGACATCGCCGCGATCAACCACGGCATCGCCGTTCCCGGCGGCTGGGACGAAACGACCGAGGAGGTCTGGAACGCGAACATCGACACCAACCTCACCGGTGCCTGGTGGGCGACCCGGGCGGTGATCCCGCACATGATCGACAACGGCGGTGGCTCGATCGTGATCACCTCCTCCGTCTCGGGGATCCGCGCCTTCTGGGGGCTGACCTCCTATGTCGCCTCCAAGCACGGGTTGATCGGCCTGATGAAAGGCCTCGCCGCCGAGCTCGCCCCTCACTGGATTCGCGTCAACGTGATCTGCCCCACCAACGTCGCGACGCCGATGCTCCACAACCCGGTGATCTTCGGCATGTTCGCCGGCCAGGAGGAGGGGACGATCGACGACATGGACCTGCCGGCGCGCTCGATGAACCTGCTTCCGGAGCCCTGGATCGAGCCGGAGGCAATCTCCTATGGCGTCCTCTACCTGGCCTCCGACGAGGCCAAACACGTGACCGGCGTGACCCTGCCCGTCGACGCCGGCATGTCGCAGATGCCGCCGGGGATCCCGCCCGCCGCCCAGGAGCGACTCGCCGAACTCGAAGCTCAGGGCTAGCTTCCGGCGACCGACTAGCGTTCGGGCCGGCCGCCACCGCCGGCCCGAACGATCTCTACCGACCAGCAGATGAAGCCACTGCCACAGACCACGACGATCGATGCCAGCGAGGCGCGAGAGCGGATCGCGGCGCGCCTGGTCGGCCGCGAGACGGAGCTGGAGCTGATCCTCGCCGCGGTCGCCGCCGGCCGCAACCTCGTGCTCGAGGGCCCGCCGGGGACCAGCAAGACGACGATCCTCAAGGCGATAACCGAGGAATGGGGAATCCCCCTCTTCCTCGCCGAGGGCAACGCCGACCTCTCGGCGGCGAAGCTGGTCGGACACCACAGCCCCGCGCGGGTGCTGCGCGACGACTACAGCGCCGACACCTTCGTCCCCGGTCCCCTCGCGCAGGCGATGACCGAGGGCGGCTTCCTCTACATCGAGGAGCTCAACCGGGCCCCGGAGGAGACGCTGAACACCCTGCTGATGGCGATCGCCGACCGCCAGCTGGTCGTCCCCCGCTTCGGGACGGTGACGGCGGCGCCGACCTTCCGCCTGGTCGCCTCGATGAACCCGCTCGACGACGTCGGCACCCGCCGGCTCTCGACCAGCGTCCACGACCGGCTCTGCCGGCTCTCGATCGACTACCAGGACGAGCAGACCGAGCGCGCCATCGTCCGCCTGCGCAGCGGCGAGGCCGCCGGGGGGGCGCTCGGCGAGCGGCTCACGGCCGATGCCGTCGCCGCCACCCGCGCCACACGCGAGCATCTCGACCTGCGCCAGGGCAGCAGTGTCCGCGGCGCCATCGACCTGCAGCTCGTCAGCCGCGAGCTGGCGACGCTGCGGCGGATCGAGAGCCCCGAGGACGAGCGCTACGGCGCCCTGCTGCTCGACGCGATGCTGCTCGCCCTCTCCGGCCGCATCCAGCTCGACGAGGTGGTCGAGAGGACCCCGGAGGACGTCCTGCGGGAGATCTGGGAGCAGCTCGTCGCGGCCACGCCGAGGTCGACCGCCCCCGGTTGAAGGACCGGCGAGGACGACCTCCTCCGCCACAACCCCAGAGCCCGTGGGCGCCAGGAGCGGCGCCGGGCGAGGCCGAAAGAGCTGACCGCGGCGCCGAGCGCCTACGAGGTCGCGACAACCGACTCGGGGGGCATCACCCTCGCCCCCGGCAATTCCACGCGGCCGACGCCGGCGGCGGGCCGTGGCGCCAGCGGCGAGAGCGAGGACCCGGGCGTTGAAGTCCAGCCAACTCAGTTCCCGGTTGAGGTATCGGTCCTCGGGCAGCGGATCGTCAATC
>JAENWU010000171.1 GCA_016649905.1 Thermoleophilia bacterium | reverse complement strand
TTCTCGGTCACCGGCCAGCGGCGGATGGTCTACCGCGGCTCGCCGCCGCCCGACACACTTTCGAGCCGGCGGTTCTCGCCGTTCACACGGCCGCCGGCGGCGATTCGCCTATCCGTGAGGGTGAATCGGTGGATTGAGGCTTAGCCTTGATCGAGGGAAACGGATTCATCCGGCGAGGCTAGCCGGCGACTCGGATCTCTCCCGATGGGCCACAAACGGGCCAGTCATGCCACGAACGGGTGGTAGACGGCTTTGCAGAGCGTTGGCTCAGGTGGCGTTAGGGAAGAACGGGTCGTAAGGAAGACCGCTGCGGATCTGGCGCTGGAGAGCCGCGAGCAGTGCCTTCGCCTCGACCGGGTCGTGAGCGACAGTGACCGGCCAGCCGTACGCGCGGGCGACCGCCTCGTCGAGCGCGCGGTGCAGGTCAGCGATCTCCGACCAGGCGCCTTCCTCGACGCGGTTGTAGAGAACGGTCAGGCCGATCTCGTTCTCGACGCAGATCGCCTGCCGGCGCTCGATCAGGGACTTCGCGATCTCGCCGACCTCGGTTCGCACCGCCTCCTCTGGCTGTGGCCAGGGGAAGGTCTCGAAGCAAGAGGTGGGCGTGTAGCGAAGATCGACCCTGAGCGTCGACGACTCCGATCGAGCCCAAGCGCCGTGAATTGACGAGGTCAAGAGGAAATTACCCGAGCCGCAGGCCGGGGTCGAGGACGACGTAGTTGAGGAGGTCCGCCTGCGCCCGCTGCGCCTCCGCGTGGGTGGAGATGGACTGGATGCGTTCGTTCCAGGGATCGACGATGGTCGGGGCGACCACCTTCTGGATCTCGGATTCGTGCGTGTAGTGGGCGCCGAGCTGCCACTGCTTGTCGTGGCCGAAGATGCCCTGCAGGAGCGAACCGAAGATCGAGGGCTGCACCTCGCGCCAGTTCGAGGCGGCGACCTCCCTGAGCAGGGACAGCTCTTCGGGCTCGAGGTCGAGCCGACTGGGCTCGGCGAACAGCGTCCCGTTCACGTAGGGAACCTCCCGGTAGAGGCCGTGCTTCGGGCGCTCGGGGCTGGCATCGTTCAGGTGCTCGAAGAGCCGCCCCAGGTCGTCGGCGCTGGAGCGCCGCGGGTTGGCGATCAGGTCGTCGACGATCCGGGTGAACCCGTGCGCCGGGATCTGTCCGAGGTCCTCGGCGAACATGCACCAGACCGCCTGCAGGACGAACAGGCGGCGGCTCTGGGAATCGCCCTCGTGCCGGGCCTCCAGGCGCCGGAAAAGCTCCGCCACCTTGCCGACGGCTTCAAGCGTCACGCCCTCCTGCCGGGCGCTGAAGACGGGCTCGTCGCCGGCGAGGAAGAGCAGCGACGTGTAGCGATCGGGAAGCTCCTCGAGGTCGAACACCACCCGCGGCGCCGAAGGGAAGAGGCCCGGCTCCCAGATCTCGAAACGGGTGAAGGCGCAGAGCACGACGTAGCGGGGAGCGGGGACGTCGTTTGCTGGGTCCGAGGCCCCTCGCCAGTAGCCGAGCGCCTGATCGCGGTGCCTGTCCAGCCGTTTCGCCTCGCCGGCCGACTTCATCTCGAAGATGCACACGCGAGGCCAGATCAGGTCGATGAAGCCGCCGTCCTGAAATTGCTCGAAGCTCGCGACCTCGGCCAGGTCCTGGCCGTAGCAGGCGAAGAGATCGCCGAGGAAGAGCTGCGCCTCGCCTTTCTCGTAGCCGTCGCGCACGCTCCAGCGCGCGACGAAGCGCGTCAGGTTGGCCCTGACCTCCTCCCCCGTCAGCGCCATCAGGCGGCGATCAGGACGCGAGACGCTGCTGGTCGCACTCCGCCGCGAGCTCCTGCTGCGCGTCGTCTGGGGCGGGCCAGTAGACCGATTTCATCAGGCGCTTGTGGTCCGCCCGAACGGCGCCGGCAGCGGTCTCCAGAGCGGCGACGAGATGCGCCGGCGCTCCCTCCTGCTTCAGTTCGCCGGCAACTTCGGCCAGGCGCCGGGCCGCGTCTTCGACGTGCAGCATGGCGCCCTCGACCTTGCGGAACTGCGCTTCCTCGCGTGCTTGCTCGGTTGCCTTCACCTGGATGACTTTAGGCGCGCAGGCGGACACCTTCGCCCCCCCAACTCCGCAATTTCCGGTCCAGATCTCGCGAAGGGGCCGACGAGAGGGCCTTGTGGACTCGCTGCCCTCCCGCTGGTGCCACAGTCAAACACGATTTCAGCCGGTTGCAACCGAACTCAGCCGGATGCAGTTCGGCTTTGCAAGCCGTTCTCCGCTCTGCCATGCGGGCAGTCGGAGTTCTTTCCTCCCTGTAGTAACCCCAGAAGCGCCCCCCTCCCCGGGGGGCGTTTTCTGTTGTGGGACCTCCTGACCCGCCTCGGCCGTATGAAGAGCGATGGGACCGCTGCGGAGATTGGGATTGAGCGCCCGCGACGCGATCGTCGTCGCGGCGATCGTGCTGGCGCTCGCGGCGCTTGCCCTCTCCGGCGCGATCGGCTCCGCCTCGGGGACGAAGACGCCGGCACGGGATGCCCTCGCGGATGGGCACCGGATCTCGAAGAACATCCCCCGAGTCGCCCTCAGTCCGGGCTGGGGATAGCGGCGGCGCCGCGGCTTCGAACGCAGCCGAAGAGCCACTCTGGGTGGGTTCTACCCATTCCGTTAGGGTCGGATCCGATGCCGACCTACATTCGCTTTGGCGACGACCACGCGGTCGCCGTGCTCGAGGAGTACGAGGAGATCAAACGGCTGATCGCCGCCGGCGAAGCGACGAAGGTGCCGATGTTCGAGGCGACCCGGATCGACGGGGCCAAGCTGCTCGTCAACACGAGGGAGGTCTGGTCGATCTCCGAAGGCAGGAAGAAGGATGGCTCCTGAGGTTCTTCCGGATGTCCTCTCCCCCGGGCTGAGGATCGTCTTCTGCGGGACCGCGGCCGGCAGGGCCTCGGCCCGCAAACGGGCCTATTACGCCGGTCCCGGGAACGCCTTCTGGCCGACCCTGCACGCAGCGGGGCTGACGCCGGTCGAGCTGGCGCCAGGAGAATTCACGCGGCTGCCGGAGTTCGGGATCGGGCTGACCGACATCTGCAAGGTGCGCCACGGCTCCGACCTCGAGGTCGGCATGGTCGAGTTCGACGTCGACGGCCTGCGAGCGCGAATCGCCGAGGTGGAACCGCTCAACCTCGCCTTCAACGGCAAGAACGCCGCCCGCGGTGCGCTCGAACGGGACGTCGAGTACGGCATCCAGGACGAGCAGCTCGGCGGCGCCGCGGTCTGGGTCCTCCCCTCCACTTCGGGCGCCGCCCGCCGCTTCTGGGACGTCGGCCCGTGGATCGAGCTGGCCGATGCCTGCGCGGCCGAGTCCTAGGCGGCGAAGGAGGCCGGGTCCATCGGGTGCAGCTCGCCGCGCTCGAGGGCCTCGGTGCGCAGATGGGCGATCGCCTGGTACTCCTCGGAGCCGATCATGTCGAGAAACGCCTGCCGGGTCGGGTATTCGACCAGGACCACGAGGTTCCAGGAGCGATCGCCGAGCAGGGCGGTGGCGGGGTCGCCGGCGAAGACGATGCGGCCACCGGCGCGCTCGACCATCGGGGTGACGGCGGCGCCGTATTCCGCGTAGTGCTCACGGCCCCCGTCGGGCTTGAAGCGGAGCAGGTTCAGCATCACCACCGGCGCGTCCTCGCCGGTGCGGCCGGCGAAGGCGGCGAAGCCCTCCCGGTTGAGCGGCTCCGCGTTCGCCATGGCGGCGAGTATACGTTCGGCCAGGGTGACGGCCGCCGCGTTTGAAGGCCGGACGCTTGGGTAGCGGAGGGACTCTCCCCCGTAGCGAACCCTGGAAGCGTCCCTCCCCTACGAGGGGCGCTTCTGCGTTTGGGACCTAGTCCTCGCGGGCGGGATCCTCGCCGGGCCAGCGGCCGGTGAAGGCGGCGAAGCTGCGGCGGGCACCGTAGTCGGTGAGACCTTTGGCAACGCGGAAGATCGCGCCCTCGATCGCCAGGGCGACGATCAGTTTGGCGGTCGGCACCCCGCGCTGGTCGGGCTCGGGCGGCTCCTCGTCGTCGATCACGGCCCAGAGCCGTTCGAAGGCCTTCTTGCCGAGCATCCCGGCGACGAGCCCGGCGCCGATCCCAATCGGTGCGAAAAGGAACTTCATGCGCGCAGGCTACCCGCAGCGCCCGGCGGGCAACCGCAAGTCCCGCATCCGACTTTGACCCCACCCCGCTGTGGTCAAAGTCGGATGCGCCCCTCAGCCCGCCGTAAGCGAGGTGTTACGATATATCGCGTTAGTTATCGATAGAAAGGTTTTCGATGCACCACAGACACGAATCACGACATGCGGCGAACCTGCGCCACCAGGAGTTCGCGCGCAGCCGCGGGCCACGTTACGGGCGCGGACGCGGACGCGGCGGCGC
>JAENWU010000141.1 GCA_016649905.1 Thermoleophilia bacterium | reverse complement strand
GCGCAGCACCTGATCTACCTGGAGAACCAGTTCCTGTGGTCGCCGGAGATCGTGAACATCCTTGCCGACAAGCTCCGCCGGCCGCCGACGGACGCGTTTCGCGTCGTCATCATGCTGCCCGGCAAGCCGAACACCGGAGAGGACGACAGCCGCGGGCAACTCGCCCTCCTCGCTGAAGCCGACGGCGACCAGGGGCGCTTCCTCGCCACGACGATCCGAGCGCGCTCGGGCAACACCAGCGACCGCGTGTACGTGCACGCGAAGGTCGGGATCGTCGACGACCGCTGGCTCACGCTCGGTTCCGCGAACCTCAACGCGCACTCCTTCTTCAACGACACCGAGGTCAACGTCATCACCTGCGACGAGGCGCTCGCGCGCGACACGCGACTGCGGCTGTGGGCCGCCCATCTCGAGCGCGACATCGACGAGGTCGCGGGCGACCCGAGCACCGTCGTCGACGAGCTTTGGCGCCCGATTGCGGCCGAGCAGCGCGCTCGCAGGAACCGCGGTGAGCCGTTGACGCACGGGCTGGTGGAGCTGCGGGCGACCTCACGCCGCTCCGAACGGCTGCTGGGCCCGTTGCAGGCACTCCTCGTTGACGGCTAGTCGCAGCTCCCCGGACGCAGAGGCTAGGATCGCCACCGTGGACGACTTGCTCGCGAGCACACGTGGCCGAGGGATGCCATGAAGGTCTTGGTAGTCGCCAGCGAGCCGATCTCCGCCGATCGCCTGCGCGCGGCGCTTGGCGCCGCCACCGATGATGCCGAGATCGTGGTCGTCGCGCCGGCGCTTCACCTCTCGGCCCTGCGCTTCTGGCTCTCAGATGCGGATGAGGCGATCCAACGGGCGGAATTGGTCCAGCGCGAGACGACCGAGGGCCTCGATGACGCCGGGCTGGACGCTCGCGGCGACACCGGTGAGGGCGATCCCGTCGAGGCGGTGGAAGACGCCCTCGCCACCTTCCCGGCTGAGCGCATCCTGATCTTTACTCGCCCCAGCTCGGAGCAGCGCTACGACGAGGGCATCGACGCCGAAGCACTGGAGCAGCGGTTCGGGTTGCCCGTCGAGCAAGCCAAATAGCTCACCGACACCTTCTCGGTTCGACCGAGTTGGCGATGATCGTCCGCCTCGCCGATGAGACTTTCGGCGATGCGGGTGCTACGCAACGCCGGCCGCGAAGCCTACGCCGTCTTCCGGGCCGAGACGCCAACCCATCGCCGCTTCCGCGACCATCGGCGTCGATCTGATCTGTGCCGTGCTCGCCTACTTTCTCGAGCGCCACGCCGCCCAGACCGAGATCAAGACGCTCGGCAGCGCCTTCTTCTGGACCTCGACCCAGCTGCTTACCGTCTCCTCCTCGATCAAGGATCCGATCTCCTTCGGCGCCCGGGTGCTGGACATCTTCATGGAGGCCTACGCGATCACGGTCATTGCCGCCCTGGCGGGGGCGACGGGCGCCTTCATCCAGAAGCGAGGGCTGGAGCTGGAGGCCGAGAGCTGAGCAGACGGGGTTGGTTCAGGCGCTCGCGTCGCCGGCCCCGACTTTCTCCTCCGCTTCCCCGCGACCGAAGCGGCTGACCAGGGCGGGGATCAGCAGGGTTCGCGCGATCAGGGTGTCCAGCATCAGGCCGGCAAACATCGCGAAGGCGATCTCATGCCGAAGCGCTGCGCGACCCAGCCGAGGACGCGGTCGGTGCACAGGTAGGCGATGCCGACCGACGCCATGCCCAGCAGCGGCACGCCGAGCGAGCGGAAGTAGAAGGCGAGGATGCCGACCACGAGCAGAACCGTCGCCAGCTCGACCCAGACGATGTAGGTGTTGGTGACGGTGGTTTCGGCCCTGGTCGCCGGCAGGGCGCCGGTCACCTCGGTGGCGTCGGCGCCCGTCGCCCGTTTCAGGTCCGAGGCAAACCGCTCGGCCCTGTCCTGGGATTCGGATTCGCTGAGCGAGGGGTCGATGTATAGATAGACGACCAGGGTGGTGGCGGTCCGGCGGGCGGCGAGCAGGCCCGGGGCATCGACCAACGGCACGGCTCGGATCGCATCCCCTCCTTCCTGCTGGTCGGTGGTCGCTATGAATCGGCTCGCGGCCTCGATTCCCGCGGCCAAAAATCCGCCCGGTTGGTGGGCGATCACGATCGTCCGGCTGAGCAGCGGCGTGCCGAAGGTCTTGATCGCCCTGCTTTCGACTTCGAGCGCGGTCGAGGAGCTCGGCAGCAGGCTGCCGAGCTGGTCCGATTCGGAATCGAAGGCCGAGGGGAGGTGCGCCGTCGCCAGCACCGTCGCCGCGATCCAGGCCAGCAGGATCGGGAAGCGAAGCCAGATGACGAGACGGGCGGTCAGGGTCCAGAAAGAGCGCTCCGGCTTCCCCTCGGGAGGAGGGGAGCCGCTGCTCCCCCTGCCGTCAGTCACGCTGGTCCTCTTAGCGCGGCCGAGGGTCGCGATATTCGGGGTCCACCGCCCTGCGGTCATCGACCACGACCTCGGCTCGCCTTGCACGACGAGACCAGACGGCCCACTGCCAGATCGCGATAACCAGGCCGACGACGCCGACGACCATCAGGATCAAACCGATCGTCTTCAGATCCAGACCCTTAACGTGGAAATGGGTGGCGAAGCGCAGGATCGCGCCGACCGCGATCAGGAAGATGCTTCCGGCAAAGGTCATATTCGCCGCTCCCTAAAAGACGCGGCGGAATAGATAGATGGCGAGCAGGATCAGGATGATGACGATGAGAATTCCGACGATGCTCAAGCCGAGCTCCTTGGTTGGGTTTTAGTTTCTTGGCTGGTCAAGATGGGTGGGACCGGGGCTTATAGCGGCGACTTGGAGCGCGCCTTTGCCCGCGAATCGCCATTTGCATCCTGCTCGCTGAAAAGAGTCATTCCGCCGACGATCAGCACATCAGTCGGCCTCTCGGCGGTCGTGACTATGGCTCACATATCCTCCTCGATCTCGTCGGCTTTCTGGCCGTGCCGGCGGGCCCGCTCGCGCTCGCGCTCGCTGCGCGCGCCGGCTCCCTCCGACTCCCTGGCCAGCTGGTCGGCGTGGTCGCGGTGCTCCTCGGCGACGCGCTCGGCCACCTCGGCCCCCTCAGCCGCTTTTGCGGCCTCGGCCCGCTTGGCCTGCTCCTCCTCGGACAGGCTGGTCGCCTTGGCGGCCCGGGTCTGCGCCTCGTCGCGGTGGGACTCCGCCTCTTCGGCCCGCCGTTCCCGTTCGATTCGGCGCCGCTCTTTTGCACGCCAAGCGATCGCGACCGCGGCAGCGGCCAAAACCAGGACGACGACCACGATGACAACGATTAAAACGGTGGACATATGCGTCTCCTCTCATTGGGCACCTGGCAACTGCAACTGGCCCCACGTATGCCTGGAGCTCAAAAAGCCGTGCAACGCAACCGCCAACCTCTGAACCCGAATAACTTTCTTACCCAATTTGGCGAGGACTAAACCACTGGCACCCACCACCGCCGAGATTCTTGGATTAAGACTCCAGACATAAAACGGGAGCCCTGGTGATTTTGTCAGGGGCGACCCGGGAACAGGTCGGTATCAACTAGGCCCTCCTGGGCTTCTTCGCCTAAGCGGTGGGCACGACACAGCGTGAAAAGGGCGTTTCGCCGAGAGTCTGGAGGCAGATGCCGGAGAGCTGAAAGAGGTTGCCAGCCGCGATGGGAGCATCACCGACAAGATCAGCGCCGTCAGATCCTCGACCAGGCGGGAGGTCTCGACGAACGGGTCCAAGCCGACGTCCTCCGTGCCGCGGACGCGCAACAGCGTGCAGGCGAACTCGAACTCGTCCCCTTCCTTCGCGGCCTCGAACAGATCGTGCAGACGCGCTTTGGCGTCGTCGGGCGTCAGGAGCAGATCATCAAGGGCCACGCAGCGCAGGCTAGTGATTGCTTAAACCGGGTCTTGGTCGGTTCAGGCAGAAATCGCCATTTCTGCCTGACACCCCGACGTATCGCCGCATATCCCCGCATATCGAGGTCCGGCCGGGCCCGGCCGGAGAAGCGCGCAATCCCGCTCGCCATGCGAGATTTGCACGGAGGTGCCGGCGATCCTCGCCTAATTGTGGTCCAGGCGGTCGCGGGTTCAAGTCCCGTCAGCCACCTTGGACAGAAGCCTCTGCTAATGCGGAACTTCTGTCTGCCGCCGGAATTTCAAACCATCCCCGCGCCGATTACGGGATATTCCGCCTCGCTTTCGCCAACCAGCGGAGCTACGTTCGCCAGGCCCATTGAAAGCAAATGCCCCTGGCGGCGCTGAAGACGCCCCAGGGGCGTGGCACCGAACAAGCGGTGCAGCTGAACGGTACTTGCCGTAACCCGACTTCGGGCGGCTGCTGAGCAGGTCGGCGCCCTACCGAAAGGCGGGCACGATGAAAATCACAGGCCAGGAGCTCGGACCGTTCTCCCCGGTCTCCGACGAGTTGGTCTTGGCGGCGATCCAGCGGGCGCAGCGCCACGTGACCAAGGTGCGCCTGCTG
The DNA here is from genome assembly GCA_016649905.1 of Thermoleophilia bacterium. Classification (GTDB taxonomy): domain Bacteria; phylum Actinomycetota; class Thermoleophilia; order Solirubrobacterales; family 70-9; genus VAYN01. Next base: position 2,068 of record JAENWU010000141.1, on the reverse strand, counting down.
CTGGTGTTCGCGGGCCCCTCGGCCTGGGGGTCGGCGGCGACGTCAACGGCATCCTCGTCGCCGGGATCGGCGGCTTTCTCTGGCTCGTCGGCAACTGGCACTATGCGCTGCGCCATCAGGGATACAAGAGCCCCTTGGCCCGCTACATCTTCTGCCGCTGGGCTCCGGCCTGGCTTGACCCGACCCGGAATTGGGTGGTGGCCGTAGAGGCGGATCCGAGGCGCAGGGGCAGATGAAATGAGGTCGGGACAGTCGCCCCGCATCCGCGAGATCGTCCTCTACGTTCCGGTCGGCGGCCACCCCGCCACCGCCAGGATCCCGCGCGGCTCGGCCATCGTCGCCGAGCCGAAGCTCGAATACAGTCCCTCCTCCACCACCGAGTAGAAGAGGAGCAGATGTCAGCGACGATCGACGCCGCCCGCAAACTGATCGCCGAGCGTCTGCGCGAATTAGAGGCCGAGGCCAAGCAGCTGGAGCAAGCCCTGAAGAGCATGGGGGAGGGCGATCGCTCTCGGTCTGCGGCGCCCAAACCGCGCCGCAAAAGGGCCGCCGGCAAACCTCGCCGGCACCGAGCCCAGGTGCCCCGCGGCCAGCGCCGCGAGCAGCTGCTCGCGGCGATCAAAGCCAAGCCCGGCGCCCGGCCTTCGGAGCTCGCCGGCGAGATCGGCGTCTCGCCCAGCCAGGTCCACAGCCTGATCGCCAAAGCCCGGGCCGAGAAACTGATCGTCAAGAAAGGCTCCGGCTACGCGCTCAAGGAGTAGGGCGGCCCGGCGCAGCGCGGCCGGATGGGCCCGGTCTACATGAGGGCGCGTTATCGGGCGAGGGGCTCGGGCCCGAGGTCCACGCCAGCCGTCGCGATCAGGTTTACGCACCCCACAGGCCTTCGGGACCCAGGATGAGGACGATGACTCGTCGGAGGAGGAGGGTGGTAGCGCATCAGATTGATGCGCTAGTCTGTCCTCGTGGCAACTAAGCAAAGAGACCGACCGAGCCGCGCAAGCGGGCGCCAGGGGCGCCGCACCACCTTGCGAGTGCCAACGGCGCTTGAGGCCGAGCTGTCGCGGACTGCTCGCCGGCTCGGGACGAGCGAGAACGAGGCGCTTGTCTATCTGGCCCAGCTTGGTGCCGGCGCGGCCCAACGCCAGCGCGCCCTGCAGCAGGTGACCGCCAGGCGCCGGAAGGCGGTTGCCGGATCGCAGAGCTCCAGCGCTGAGGCATTCCCCTCGCCGCAGGAGGCGCGCGAGGCGATCCTCGCCGACCGCAGTTAGAGCTTCGGCCGATGGCGGTCTGGGATACCTCGGTCGCCTCTGGCCTTCACCCCGACCTCCCCCTCTTTGAGCTGGCAAGCGAGGCGGCGCTTGCGGGCGAGCCCTTCCTTCTCGCAGCGCCGACCGTGCATGAGATCGCCTTCGGCCTAGAGCGCCGCGCCGGGGAGGACTCCAGGTTCGGCACGCAGCTCGCCTGGTTTACCGAGCTGCTCGACGTCGGCGTCCTGGGAGTGCTTCCGTTGAGCTGGGAGGCAGCGCTGCTGGCCGGTCGACTGCGCGGCAGGCAGCCGATTCCCCCAACGGGCGCGACGGCTCGCGCGAAGCGCTCGCGCGGCCCCAAGCCCGAGCGCCGGGTCGCCTGGATCACTGACATCCAGATCGCCGCGACCGCATGGCTGGCCGGCGAGAGCGTCTGCACGGCGGACCAGGATCACTTCAAGACCCTCAGCGACGCCATCGCACAGCTGTTCCCAGGGGAGGGGAGGCTCCAGGTGCTCCCGCCGCCGGAGCCTGGTCGTCATTGATGTCGACGTTGAAGTTAGCGATCATCGCGCCCGACGAATCGGCACGCGCTACCCGACCTGCGCTGGCAGCTACAAGAGGCTGTCGATCAAGTCGCGCCCCTCGTAGAAGGTCGCAAGCCAAGGGTTCATTAGAACTCCGGGCTCGGCCCAGCCGGAAAACGTGGTGGCCTCTCCTGGCGTGAGTTCATCCGCCACCAGGCGCAGAGCATGATCGCCTGCGACTTCTTCACCGTCGACACCGTTGCCCTGAGACGGATCTACGTGCTCTTCTTCATC
>JAENWU010000204.1 GCA_016649905.1 Thermoleophilia bacterium | reverse complement strand
TCGGTCTCGTTGTGGCCGAAGCGGCGGTAGCCGATCACATCGATGACGACGTCGCGCTCCCAGCGCTCGCGGTAGGCCATCGCCAGCCGGATCGCCGCCGTGCAGGCCTCGACGTCGTCGGCGTTGACGTGGATGATCGGCACGTTGAATCCCTTCGCCATGTCGGCGGCGTAGGGGGTCGAGCGCGACTCCTCGGGGTCGGTGGTGAAGCCGACCTGGTTGTTCTGGATCAGGTGGATCGTGCCGCCGGTGCGGTAGCCCTTGAGGCTCTGCAGGTTGAGCGTCTCGGCGACGACTCCCTGGGCCGGGAAGGCGGCGTCGCCGTGGAGCAGGACCGGGACCGCGAGTTTCGGGTCCTGGGCGATCCCAGAGCCGTCGATCTTCGCCTGCAGGTAGCGGGCGCCGCCGGTGACGACGGGGTCGACGAACTCGAGGTGGCTGGGGTTCGGGTAGAGGCGGACGGAGATCTTCTCGCCCGCGGATGTCTCGTAGACCCCGCGGTGGCCGTAGTGGTACTTGACGTCGCCGGTGCCGCCGTGCGGGATCGCCGCCAGGGCCTTGACCGCCTCGATCCGCTTCGAGCCCTCGAACTCGGCCAGGATCGACTCGACCGGGCGACCGAGGTTGTGGGCGAGGACGCTGAGGCGGCCGCGGTGGGCCATCCCGAAGACGACCTCCTCGGCGCCGCCGCGGTTGGCGATCGTGACCAGCTCGTCGAGCATCGGCACGACCACGTCGAGCCCCTCGATCGAGAATATCTTCTGGCCGAGGTAGGTCTTCTCGAGGAAGCGCTCGAACTGAAAGACGTCGATCAGGCGGCCGAGCAGGCGGTGTTTCTCGGCGTCGGTGAGCGGCTGGCGGTGGGCGCCCGTCTCGATCATCTCGCGCAGCCAGATCCGCTGCTGGTGGGAAGAGAGGTGCTCGAACTGGTAGCCGATCGTGCCGCAATAGGCGGTGCGCATCCGCGGCAGCGCTTCCAGCAGGTTTTCGCCGGGGACGCCGATCCGCAGGATGTGGGCCGGGATCCGTTCCATCAGCTCCGGGGTCAGGTTGACGTTCTCGGGCTGCAGCGCCGGGTCGCCTTTGGGCTGGGAGCCGAGCGGGTCGAGGTGAGCGGCGAGGTGGCCGTGGGTGCGGTAGGTCTTGAGGATCGAGGTCGCCGCCTGGACCGCCTGCAGCAGCTCCTCGTCGACCTCGCCGGGGGCGGTGGTCGGTTCGGCGCTCGGCGCGGCGGCGCTGAGCGGCGGTGCCGAGGCCGAGGCGGGGTGGGCGCTGGTGACGCCGGCGGCGTCGATCCCGAGGTCGGCGGCGACCGCCTCGTAGAAGTCGTCCTCGCCCTGCAGCAGCTGCTCGAGGCGGCGCAGGAAGGCGCCCGACTCGGCGCCCTGGATGACGCGGTGGTCGTAGGTCGAGGTTAGGGTCGTCACCTTCGAGACGCCGACCTGCTTGAGCCGTTCGGGCGAGGCGTGCAGCCACTCCGGCGGGTAGGCGATCGAGCCGGTGGCGATGATCGCGCTCTGGCCGGCGAGCAGGCGCGGCACCGAGGCGACGGTGCCGATCCCGCCGGGGTTGGTCAGCGAGATGTTGGTGCCCTGGAAGTCATCCGCGGTCAGCTTGTTCTCGCGGGTCTTGGCGATCAGCTCCTCGTAATAGGAGTGGAAGCCGGCGAAGTCGAGGTCCTGCGAGCCCTTGATCGCCGGCACCATCAGGCTGTGGGAGCCGTCCTTGCGCTCGACGTCGACGGCGATCCCGAGGTTGATCGGGCCGCCCTCGATCGCGAACGGCTTGCCCTCGCGTTCCTCGAAGGTGCGGACCATGACCGGGAAGTCCTTGGTCGCCTGCACGATCGCCCAGGCGACCAGGTGGGTGAAGGAGACCTTCAGGCCGCGTTCTTTGAGCACGGCGTTGATCGCCTTGCGCTTGGCGTCGAGCGTGTCGACCGCGATCGTGCGGAAGGAGGTGGCCGTCGGCACCGTCCGGCTCTCGTCCATCGCCTTCGCCAGCATCGCCGCCGGCCCCCGCAGTTGCTTGGCCTCGCCGGCAGCGGCAGCGGACTTCGCCGCCGCCGGGGCCCCGTTCCCGCTCCCGTCCTTGGCGGCGAGCACGTCCTCTTTGGTGACCTTCGAACCTGGGCCGGTCCCGCTGATCGAAGTCAGATCGACGCCGGTCGCTTCCGCGACCCGACGCGCCACCGGCGTCGCCCGCACATCGGCCCCGCCATTGCCCGCGCTGGACCCTGAGCCGTTTCCGCCGGTCCCATCCGTGGGTGGCGCGGGGGCGGGCGCCTCGCCCGCAGCTTGTGACGAGGTGTCCTCCCCGGCGACAGGACCCGCGGCCTGTCTCTTATACACATCTGACG
>JAENWU010000068.1 GCA_016649905.1 Thermoleophilia bacterium | reverse complement strand
TCCGCGCCGCCGCCAAGGCCCGGCCTCAGAGCCCCGCGGCGTCGGCCAGCAGGTCGACCTGGGCCGGGTCGCTGGAGCTCGGGAAGAGGATCAGCTCGTCGCAGCCGACGCCCTCGAAGGCGGCGAGGTAGCCCTGCACCGTCTCGGCGTCCTTGGCGGCCGATCCGGCGATGTATCCGGCGGTCTCCTCGCCGAGCCAGGCGTAGTAGTCCTTGAGATAGGCATTGGCGTCCTCCTCGGCGTTCTCGCCGAGCGAGAAGTAACCGAGGCCGGCCAGCTTCGGCTCACCGTCGCGGCCCGCCTTCGACCACTCCTCTTTGACCTTCTGCGCCATCTCCGCGAACGCCTCCGGCGGCGCGCCGCCGGCGATCCAGCCGTCGCCGTGGGCAGCGGCGCGGGCGAAGGTGGCGTCGACGCCACCGCCGACGAGCAGCGTCGGCAGAGACCCGATCGAGGGTCCCATCGTCTCGTCGGCCCAGAGCTCGATCGTGCCGAGGCTGCTGAAGCCGCGCGCCTCGGCGCGCCGCGCCCACTCGGTCAGCTGCTCGCCGGTCGTGCCGGGGACTGCGTTGGGAAGGCCGATTGCGACGTCCATCTGTGCTCCTTGTGTGGGAGGAGGCGGCTGCCTCGAACCCTAGCCAAAGCGATTTCCGCGGCCGGCGGGATCGCTCAGTCCGGCAGGTCCGCCCGGAGCCGCTCGAGCGCGGCGCGAGCGAACTCAAAGACCTCCGGATCGCCGCTGAGCCGGTGGCGCGAGTTGGCGCCCATGATCACCGCGTAGTGCTCGAAGGCGAACTGGCGCGGATGCTCGACGCCGGCGATCTCCGCCTGTCGCACCAGCTCCGCCATCCAGGCGTCGAGGGCGGCGGCGATCGCGTCGCGTACCGGCCCCGGGCGGTCGTCGTACTCGGCCGAGGTCGAGCCCCAGAAGCAGCCGCCGGAGTACTGGCCGAGGTGGTCGAGGTAGCGCTCGCTCATCGCTCGCAGGCGCGGGGCGCCGTCGGGGGCCGACAGCGACGGCACGATCACGGTGGCGCGGAAACGCTCGGCGGCGGCCTCGACCGTCGCCAGCTGCAGCTCCTGCTTGGAGCCGAAGTGGGCGAAGAGGCCGCTCTTGCTCATCCGCAGCTCGGCGGCGAGGCGACCGATCGTCAATCCCTCCAGCCCCTCGACGGAGGCGAGGTCGACGGCGCGTTCGAGGATCGCGGCGCGGGTCTGCTCGCCCTTGGAAATCCGCTCGGCGGTTGCGCTCACCTCCAGAACCATATAGAAAAGCACGAACGTTCGTACAAAAATAGGAGGGGAAATGAGTAACGGAGTCAAGGAAATCGACGCGATGGAGGCCGTCTACCGCGGTGCCTTCAAGCGGGCGCGAGCCGAGCTCGGGGTCGAGTCGTTCGGGATGCAGGTCATCGACATGCCGCCCAACTACGAGCACTACCCCGAGCACGACCACAGCCACGACGACCAGGAGGAGGTCTTCCTGGTGCTCCGCGGCTCGGCCGAGATCGAGATCGAGGGCGAGCGCTTCCCGCTCGACGACAACCACGTGGCCCAGGTCGACTCCAAGACCAAGCGGAAGATCTGGCCGGGGCCCGCCGGCGTCCGCCTCGTCGTCCTCGGTGGCTGTCCCGGCAAGGTCTACGAGGCGCCGCCGATCAGCAAGCTCGGCGAACCCGACCCGATGGCGGCGAGCTAGCGAATAGTCTGGCCGGGTGCTGAAGAGGCTCTCGTCCCTGGCGGCGCTGGCGCTCCTGGCGCTGTTGGTCGCGCCGGCAGGGGCGCTGGCCGCCGGCGACTCCGAGTCGGCGATCGTCGTCGTCTCCGGCGACGTCACCGTCGCTGCAGGCGAAACGGTGGACGGGGTCTACGTCGGCAACGGCGACGTCACGATCGACGGCCATGTGACGAGCGACGTCGCCGTGTTCAGCGGCGACGTCCTCGTCGCCGGCAGGATCGACGGCGACCTCTTCACCGCCAGCGGCACCGCCAGCCTGCGGCCGACGGCCGAAGTCGGCGGCAACGTCAGCTACGCCGACGAGCACCCCGACGTCTCCCTCGACGCCCGCGTCCACGGCGACGTCGAGAAGCAGGACTGGCCCGACCTCGGCGGCATCCTCCCCTTCATCGGCAGCTTCCTGGTCTGGCTGGCGATGAGCGTCTCCTTCGGCATCCTCGGAGTGCTGCTGATCCTGGTCGCGCCGCGTGCCGCCGACGCGATCTACGCTCGCTCGCGCGAGCGGGTCGGTCCGACGATCGCGATCGGCATCGCGATCGCGATCGCGCTGCCGGTGGGCGCAGCTCTGGCGGCGATCACCGTCCTCGGCCTACCGCTGGCGATCGGCGTCGTCCTGGCGCTGTTGCCGCTGGGAGCGGTCGCCTACGTGATCAGCGCCTGGGCGCTGGGGCGGCGGTTCCTGGAGGCGCCGCGCGAGCGCGTCCTCTCCTTCCTGCTTGGGCTGGCGATTCTGCGGGCGCTGGCGCTGGTCCCGTTCCTCGGCATCCTGGTCGCGCTCGCCGCCGTCGTCGTCGGCCTCGGCTTGATCGGCGCCGCTATCGGCGCGGCTCGGAATCCGCAATCCGCGGACCCGGCTCAAAGCCCGGGCAGCTGAGCACCGGGATCGGCGGGTAGCGCCGGTAACGGCTGTCCTCGCGCGAGCGCCGGCAGAGCGAGAAGACCGAGCCGCGGCTGTTGGGCACCAGCTGCTGGTGGCGGCAGCGGTCGCAAAGCCCGGCCTGCGGCGCGGAGGCGGGGTCCATGGACCGATGCTAGATGGCTGATTGCAGGGAAAGGGGTTCGGGAGGGGTTTGGCGGGAGGGGTTGGGGGCCTCTCGCGCTTGCTGGGTTTTTCGCCCGACAGCCACGCCGTCAAGGTTCGGCACCTTCCGCGAGCGGGAACTGCCCTGGGACAGGAGCTGGCGAGGGACAAAGGCAGAGGGGAGAGCCTCTCCCCTCCGCCTTTGTCCCGGAAACTGCGACCGCCGGAGCGGCGAATCCCGCCTCTTCGGCGGCTAGCTTTGGTGAGTGACTCCGACCGCCACCCTCTTCGACGCCGACGCCGCCTCTTACACGGGCACCGTCGAGGTGCTCGGGGTGATCTTCCGCGCCGACGACGACGGCTACGCCGTGCTCGAGGTGCGCGAGGCGGACTCGGGGGAAGGCTTCGCGCTGGTCGGTCCCGTCGCCCATCTCGGCGAGGGCGACCGGGCCGAAGTCAGCGGCGAGTGGCAGACCCACTCCCGCTACGGCCGCCAGCTCCGCGCCCAGGGGGCGCTGCCGCTCGATCCGGCCGATCGCGAGGGGCAGGTCGCCTACCTGACCTCGCTGCGCCACATCGGCCAGAAGCGGGCCGAACGGCTCGTCGACGAGCACGGCGAGGGCGTCCTCGCGGCGATCGCCGCCAACCCGCAGGCGGTCTTCTCCTCGCTGCGCGGGGTCAGCGTCGACCAAGCCGCGGCGGCGACCGAATCCTGGCACGCGAGCCGCGCCATCCGCGACCTCCACGTGCAGCTGGCCCCGCACGGGCTGGCCCACCTGGCGGCGCCGATCCACGCCCGCTATGGCGAGCGCTCGATGACGGTCCTGCACGCGGACCCCTACCGGCTGACCGAAGTCCCGGGGGTCGGCTTCGCCCGCGCCGACAAGATCGCCCTGGCCGCCGACGTGCCGCCGGAGTCCAGCCGCCGCGCCCAGGCCGCCGCCGCCTTCGCCCTGGTCGAGGCCGAGCAGCAGGGCAACAGCTTTCTGCCGCTGGACGAGCTGGTGCGGCGCACCGCCAGGCTGACCGGCCTCGTCCCCGACCCCGACGTGCTGGTCGAGGGTCCGGGGCTCGCCGTCGAGGAGGAGCGCGTCTACCGCGAGCCGACCCTGGCCAGCGAGATCGCCGTCGCCGTCACCCTCGGCGAGCGGGCGGCGCTGCCGCCCCACCTCGACCACGAACCCGGCGAGGAGCCCGGCAAACTGACCGACGAGCAGTGGGCGGCGGTGCGCGGCGCCTTCGAGGCGCGGGTCTCGGTCCTCACCGGCGGCCCCGGCGTCGGCAAGACCGAATGCACCCGCGGAATCGTCGCCGAGGCCGAAGCGGCCAACGCGACGATCGCCCTCTGCGCCCCGACCGGGCGGGCGGCGCGGCGGATGGAGGACGCGACCGGCCACGAGGCGAAGACGATCCACCGGCTGCTGGAATGGATGCCGGGACGCGAACCGGCCTTCCGGCCCGGTCACCCGCTGCCGGTCGACCTGGTGATCGTCGACGAGTCCTCGATGCTGAACCTGCGCCTGGCCGAGGTGCTGCTGGGCGGGATCGCCGAGTCGACCCACGTCGTCTTCGTCGGCGACGCCGACCAACTGCCGCCGATCGGCGCCGGCAAGCCGTTCGAGGACCTGATCGATTCCGAGACGGTGCCGGTCGTGCGGCTGACCCAGATCTTCCGCCAGGCGGCGCGCTCGATGATCACCACCGCCGCCCACGAGATCAACCAGGGCCGCCCGCCCCACCGCGATCCCGGGCCCGACCAGGAACACGACTTCTTCTTCATCGAGCGGCCGAGCCCGGAGCGGGCACTGGAGACGGTGGTCGAGGTCGTCGCCGAGCGGGCGCCGTCGGGGTTCGGCGTCGACCCGATCCGCGACGTCCAGGTGCTGGCGCCGATGTACAAGGGCCCGGTCGGGATCGATGCCCTCAACGAGCGGCTGCAGGCCCGGCTCAACCCCGACGGCAAGCGCGCCCTCGGCGACCGCTTCCGGATCGGCGACCGTCTGATCCAGACCCGCAACTCGCACGAGCTGGGGCTGATGAACGGCTCGATCGTCTTCCTCCGCGAGGACCAGCCCGACGAAGAGGCGATCGTCGTCGACACCGACGACGGCGGCTCGCTTGTCATCCCCTACGGCGAGACCGCGACGCTGCGGCTCGCCTACGCGATCTCCGTCCACAAGGCGCAGGGCTGCGAGGTCCCGGTCGTCGTCGGCGTCTGCCATCGGTCGCACGCGCGGATGCTGACCCGGCCGCTGCTCTACACGGCGATCACCCGCGCCCGCAACAGCTGCGTCCTGGTCGGCGACCGCGGCGCCCTCGAGGCGGCGGTCGCGCGCGACGACAGCGGTGGCCGCCACTCCGGCCTGGCGGCCCGGCTGCAGGGCTGAGCCGAACGTCGGTCGCGCCGCATTGTGAGACCCTGGCGGCGAAGTGGACGCCGGGGAGACGGAACAGGAGGTCGAGGGGCAGCCGCAGCGGCACGGCGACAAGCCGCGCCTCCCGCTGATCGAGATCGGGGTCACCCTCGCCGGCGTCGCCCTGCTGGCGGCGCTCTTCCTCGCGGTGCCGGCGCTGCGCGACTCGGTCTCCGCCGCAGTCCAGGGCGACCACGACGAGGTCCGCCGCGAGATCGACAGCCTCGGCGCCTGGGGCCCGCTCCTGATCCTTGCGCTCACCCTGATCCACACCGTCGTCTTCTACCCGGCCGAGATCGTCGACGCCGCCGCCGGCTTCGCCTACGGGTTCTTCCCGGCCCTGGCGCTGACGATGCTGGGCTGGATCCTCTCCGGCATCCTCTGCTGGGCGATCGGCCGCTCGGTCGCGCGGCCGCTGCTCGACCGCTGGCTCGGCGAGGAGCGCTTCGAGCGGATCGAGGCGCGAATCGAGCGCGGCGGCGCCACCCTGCTGCTGGCGATGCGGCTGATCCCGATCCTCCCCTTCAGCATCGTCTCCTACGCCGCCGGGGCGGCGCGGGTGCCGCTCTGGCGCTTCGTCTGGACCACCGCGATCGGCTACCTGCCCATCACCGCCCTCTCGGTCTACTTCGGCACCCGCCTGGAAGGGCTGTCGCTGACCGACCCGCTCGTCCTCGGCAGCGCCCTCGCGCTGCTGGCGCTGCTCGGCGGCGGCCATTGGGTGATGCGCCGCCAGTCGGCGCAGCGGCCCTGAGCTCAGCGGCGGCGTTCAACTCGGAAGCGGAAGACCGCCGGGGTCCGGTCGACCGTCCCCTCGCGATTGCGGGCCTTGACCCTGACCGTGTGGCGACCGACGCCGTAGCGCCGCGCGAATCGGGCTCCACAGACCCTGAGGTTGCCGCGGTCGACCTTGCAGAGGAAGGTGACGCCAGCCTGGTTGGAGCCGAAGCGGAAGACCAGCCGCACAGGCGGGCTGCCGGTGCGCACAACCGCACCGGGCTTCTTCCTGAAGCCGGTGCTGGGAGCCGCCAGGGGCGGCTGCGGGCTGGGCGGCTGCACGTTCGGCCCGACCGGGGTCAGCGGCGGCACCACCACGCTCGGCGGGTCGTCCGCGGTCGGAGCCGCTCCGAGGTCTTGCAGCGCGGCGACCGCGTCGAGCAGCCCGGCCCCGACCGCCTCCGGCCCGAAGGCGCCGACCGGCACCGCACTCGCGCTGAGGCTGTCGCGGACTTCCTCGTTGCCGGCCCCGGGCGCGCCCTGCGTCATCAGGGCCGCCACCGCGGCAGCGTGCGGCGCCGAGGCCGAGGTGCCGCAGAAGCGCCAGGCGCCAGCGAAGATCTGGGCGAAGAAGGTGGTGGCGCCGCAGTCGGTCGCCGCCAGGTCCGGCTTGGCGACCACTTCCGGCGACCCGAGCGCGGCGGCGGGGCTGGTACCGGCGACGGGCCCGAAATAATGGGTCGCCGGGCCGCGCGAGGTGTAGGGCTCGGCGGCGGAGCTGTTGCTGTACGGGATGGCGCCGAGCGTGATCGCGCTGGCGGACCCCGCGTGCCCATAGACGGTCGGGCCAACCACGTCGCCGGCGCTGGATTCGGGGAACTCGACGGCGGAAATCCCGGAACCTTGCTCCAACAGGACGAACTTGAGGCGCGGTTTCGCGGCCGCGTTGGCGGCGCTGTTGCAGTCGCCGGCGCAGCGGTTGATCACGAGCCTGACTTCTTCGGACGTGGTCCCTTCGTTTTCCCACTGCATCAGCTCGACCGGGCGCTGGGTGGCGATGTTGTCTTCCACGGCGAATTCGAGGAGGTTGTTTTCGTCGTCGAGCAGGAAGGCGTCGAGGTCGGCTTCGACCCCGAACCACGGTTCGGCCCATTGGAGGTCGAGGATGAATCCAGATTCGGGTTCGAGCTCGATCGCGAAGGTGCCGTCGGAGGGGCCGCCGGGGTCGAAGTCCATGCAGTGGGTCTCCGCCCCTTTCATCGCGGTCACCACCGCCGCCGGGCAGCTCATGTCGCGGAACCCGGGTGCCTCCCAGGAACCGATTTCGTTGCTGCCTTCGAAGACGTTGTCGTTGCCAGCCGAGGTCATGTAGGCGGTGCCGGCGGCGGTGACTTTGCCGATCGCCGCGGCCACCGGCCCGTCCTGGTAGAAGGGCTCTTCGAAGTAGGCGACGTCGTCGGCGACCACACCGGCGCCGGCGCCGCCCGCGGCCAGCGGCTGCGCCAGTCTTTCGATGCTCTGGGCGAAGGCGAGTTCGCCCTCGAAGGCGGTCGCGAAGGCGAGCCCAGCGTGCGGCGCCAGGTCGTGGACGATCTGCAGCATCGCCCGGCCCTCGTCGCTGCCACCGGGGAGGTCGGAGAGCACGTTGGTGGCTATCTGCTGGCCGCTGCAGGTCCCAGCCGGGCCGGGCAGGTCGTTACCTTCGATGTCGCGCTGGGCGTGGGTGGCGACCGGGCCGCTCCCGCTGGCGGCTTCGGTCGCGGTGTCGAAGGAGTCGGAGAGGATCCCCACCGTGGTGCCCTTGCCACGCAGCCCGAACTGCTGGCGGGCGTCGTCGACCCGCAGTTGAGCCAGGCCCTCGGAGATCACTTCGCCGCCTTCGCAGGTGCCGGCGCCCCCGACCGCGGTGCCGGCGGCGCCGCGGATCATGGGCGTCAGGCTCGCGGTCACGGCGGCGACGTCGGGGACGGTCGCCAGCGCCTGCAAATCGGCGGGCCTAACCGCCACCGTAACCGTCTGGTAGGGACGGCTGGGGGCGACCACGCGGGCGCCCGCATGCTTGAGCGCGTCGAGGCGGGCGATCGCGCCGCGCTCGAAGCGCACGTTGACCAGCACCGCCGCGCCCGTTCGCTGCAGGCTGCCGGCGCCGCTCCGGGCCAGTCCGAGCCGGTCCGCCTGCGCGGCGGGAGGGGCGGCGCGCAGCGCTGGCCGGGCGAGCTCGGCCAGCCGCGGGGAGAGAGCGGAGCTAGAGAGCGCCGCCGACGCGGGGGGCGTGAGGACAGCGGCGAGGAGGACGGCTGAGATCGCGGCGCGTGAAACGAAGCGCCTGGGGGTGGGTGACATCGTGCGTTCATTATCGGAGGGAGCGGGGCGATCCTGCTACGGTCCCCCGTGTTAGGGCCGGATATATGACCGGCAAAGTTCGTGTCTAGCGCTCGCAGTCGTTGCTGCATCAGCATCCTCCGCGTTCGCAGCACATGATGTGGAGGCAATGCATGCCGACTGGAACTGTTAAGTGGTTTAGCGACGACAAGGGCTACGGGTTCATTACGCCCGACGATGGCTCGAAGGACGTCTTCGTTCATCACAGCGCCATCCTGGGCGAGGGCTTCAAGTCCCTCACCGAGGGCTCCAAAGTGAGTTACGAGTCAGAAGAAGGCCCCAAGGGCCCGGCCGCCGCGAGCGTCCAGCAGACTTCGTAGTCCGCGCCACGCTTTAAGCAGTCTGCGAAGCCCGCCGCAAGGCGGGCTTCGTGCTGAGTGGGGCGGTGGACCGCCCCACTTCCCTACTCTCCCCCTTCGCCCATGACCAGCACTCGAGACGACCTTCGGAACATCGCGATCATCGCCCATGTCGACCACGGCAAGACGACGCTGGTCGACGCGATGCTGTGGCAGACCGGGACCTTCCGCAAAGGCCAGGACGTCGCCGAGCGGGTGATGGACTCGATGGACCTCGAGCGCGAGAAGGGGATCACGATCCTCGCCAAGAACACGGCGGTCAACCGCGGTGACGTCAAGTTCAACATCGTCGACACCCCCGGCCACGCCGATTTCGGCGGCGAGGTCGAGCGGGCGCTGACGATGGTCGACGGGGTGCTGCTCCTGGTCGACGCCTCCGAGGGCCCGCTGCCGCAGACCCGTTTCGTCCTCCGCAAGGCGCTCGAGTCGAAGCTCCCCGTGATCCTCGTCGTCAACAAGGTCGACCGCCCCGACGCCCGCATCGCCGAGGTCGTCGACGAGGTCTACGAGCTCTTCCTCGACCTCGATGCCGACTCCGAGCAGATCGACTTCCCGATCGTCTACACCAACGCCAAAGCCGGCTGGGCTGCACTCGAGGAGGGGGTCGAGGGCACCGACCTCGATCCGCTGATGGATCTGATGCTGAAACGGATCCCGGCCCCCGAGTACGACCCCGAGCAGCCGCTGCAGGCGCACGTCACCAACCTCGACGCCTCCCCTTACGTGGGGCGCCTCGCCCTCTGTCGCGTCCACAACGGCACGATCCGCAACGGTCAGCAGCTCGCCTGGTGCCGCGCCAACGGCGAGATCGCCCGCGCCACCGTCTCCGAGCTCTACGTCACCGAGGGGCTCGAGCGGGTCAGCGCCGAGGAGGCCGGCCCGGGCGAAATCATCGCCGTCGCCGGAATTGAAGAGGTGACGATCGGCGAGACCCTGGCCGACCCCGAGAACCCGGTGGCACTGCCGGTGATCGAGGTCGACGAGCCCTCGCTCTCGGTCGTCGTCGGCATCAACACCTCGCCGCTGGCCGGCAAAGAGGGCAGCAAGCTGACCGCGCGCCAGATCCGTGACCGCCTCGACGCCGAGCTGATCGGCAACGTCTCGATCCGGGTCGAGGACACCGAGCGCCCCGACGCCTGGGAGGTCCAGGGCCGCGGCGAGCTGCAGCTGGTCGTGCTGCTGGAGATGATGCGGCGCGAGGGATTCGAGCTGACCGCCGGCCAGCCGCGCGTCGTCACCCGCGAGATCGAAGGCGAAGTCCACGAGCCGGTCGAGCGCCTGGCGATCGACGTGCCCGAGGAGCACGTCGGCAGCGTCACCCAGATGCTGGCCGGCCGCAAGGGCCGGATGGAGCAGATGGTCAACCACTCGACCGGCTGGGTGCGGATGGAGTACCTGGTCCCGGCCCGCGGCCTGATCGGATTCCGCACCGAGTTCATGACCGAGACCCGCGGCACCGGCATCCTCCACCACGTCTTCGACCGCTGGGAGCCCTGGGCGGGCGAACTGCGCACCCGCCAGACCGGCTCCCTCGTCGCCGACCGCCGCGGCAACACCGCCAGCTACTCGTTGATGAGCCTGCAGGACCGCGGCTCCCTCTTCGTCGGTTCCGGCGAGGAGGTCTTCGAAGGGATGATCATCGGCGAGAACGCCCGCTCCGACGACCTCGACGTCAACCCGACCAAAGCCAAGCAGCAGACCAACGTGCGCGCCGCCAGCGCCGACATCCTGATCCGGCTGGCGCCGCCGACCCGCCTCACCCTGGAAGGCTCGCTGGAGTTCCTGCGCGATGACGAGTGCGTCGAAATCACCCCCGAGTCGGTCCGCCTGCGCAAGCTGATCCTCGACAAAACCCAGCGCCTCAAGGCCGCCAAGCGCGGCGCCGCCGCTCCGCGCTAGTCGCCGGGGGCCAGCTCGGGTTGCCGGTCGGCGGCCGCAGCTGGTTGCCGGGTCGGGATCCGGCCGGTGGTGGCGAGGCCGACTAGGGCGAGCAGGGCCAGCACTGAGAGCGCCGTGCGCAGACCGTCGAGGCGCGCGGTTTCGTTCTCTTCGACGATCGCGTCGGTTGCCCGTGGGCCGACCCGAGCATCGTCGAGCGCGCTTCTTAGTTCCTCGTCGGAGAGGAAGGGGATGCCACCCGACAGCTCGGTCGTGGCCTTCGACTTGACCGGCGCGGGCACGGCAGGATTTTCCTCGACCCCGGTCAGGAAGGAAGAGCTGAGGGCGGCGATCACGATCGCGCCGGTCAGCGCCGTGCCAACCGAGATGCCGAGGTTGGTGATCGTGTTCTGCAGGCCGCCGACCTCGCCGCTCTGCTCGTCGGGGACGGAAGACACGGTGATGCTGCCGAGCTGAGAGGCGAGTGCGCCGATCCCGAGGCCAGCGAGCAGCATCGGCCAGGTCACGATCTCGGCCCCCGCCCCGGCGTCCAGAGCGGCGACCATCACCACCAGACCGGCGAACATCGCCAGGAATCCCAACCGCACCACCCGGCGTGGCGAGACGTCCGGGAAGACTTTCGGGATCCCCGCCGCCGCCAGAATCAGCGTCACGGAGAGCGGCAGCAGGCGCACCCCCGTTTCGATCGCCGAGAGGCCGAGCGCGATCGAGAGGAAGAGCGGCACCGCGAAGAACAGCCCGCCCTGGAGGAAGTACTGGAAGAAGAACGAGGTGAGGCCACCGCGCAGGGCCGGGATCCGCAGGATCGCCGGGTCGACCAGGGGATCGGAGCCGCGGGCCACGAGGCGGCTCTCCCAGGCGAGGAAGAGTCCGATCACGGCGCCGCCGCCGAGCAGCATCCAGATCACCGGCGAGAGCCCGATCCATTCGGGCGCCCCGGGCTTGGCGGCGACGAAGCCCCAGGTGCCCGAGCGGAGGATGCCGAAGACGATCAAACCCAGGCCGAGCGCCGAGAGCGCGGTCCCGACCAGGTCCAGCCGCACCCCCCGCTCCGCCTCCCCCGCCTCGATCCGGCGCGCGAGGGCGAGGATCGCGATCACGATCAGGACCTCGCCGGCGAACACGTAGCGCCAGGAGAGGTAGGTCGTGAAGAGGCCGCCGACGATCGGGCCGACCGCCACCGCGATCGCCGCGGAGGCAGCGACCAGGCCGTAGGCGCGGGGCCTTTCCTCACGCCCGAAGTTGGAGGCGACGAGGGCGACTATCGCGGGCAGGATCAGCGCCGCACCAAGGCCCTCCAGGCACGACCACCCGATCAGCAGCACCGTCAGGTTCGGGGAGAGCGCGGTGACCAGCGAGCCGCAGCCATAGATCACGCAGCCGATCGCGAAAGCGCGTTTGCGGCCGATGATCTGGCCAATCTTGCCGCCGGTGATCATGAACGACGCCATCACCAGCGTGTAGAGGGTGATCGCCGTCTGGATCCCGGTGACGGTGGTGCCGACGTCCTTGGCGACGGTAGCGATCGAGACGTTCATCACCGAGCTGTCGAGCATCATCAGGAACTGCCCCGCGCAGAGGGTCATCAGGATCAGGCTGGCGGCGCCGACCCCCGCCTTGCGTGCCATGCCTAGAGCTCCTCGGCTTCGATCCGGTCGGCGGCGATCGCCTCGAGCAGGGCCGCGTGGTCGCGCTCGTTGCGGTCGGCGTAGGCCTCGGCGAAGCCCGCGATCGCGCGGTCGAAGGCGTCGCCGCCCCCGAGGTAGGACGCGATCGCGACCCGGTCGCCGGAGCGGGCGTGGCCGCGGGCCAGGGTCTGCCCGCACATCCCCGCGTAGACCTCGAACCCGCGCGGGGTCAGGCGCTCGATCTCGGCCGAGCGCTTCCAGTCCCAGAGCTGGCGAACGTAGAAATCACGCTCGCGGCCGTCGATGCCGACGGTGCGACACCAGCCGAGGAAGATGTCACTTGCCGCCTGCATCAGCCGCTGGCCCTCGACCACGCGACGGCCGTGGTTGCGGAAGCGGCTGGCGCCGACATAGGGCTCGAACACCGAGGCCTCGGCCTCCTTCGCCTGCAGGAACAGCGGGTCGCCGTCGTCGGCGCCGGTCAGCAACACCACCCAGGCGCGGGTGCCGACGCTGCCGACGCCGACCACCTTGCGGGCGATCTGGCGGAAGCGGTAGCCGTCGAGCAGGTGCTGGCGGTCGGCGGGAAGGGTGTCGCGGTAGGCGCTGAGCACGTCCTCGAGCACCGCGGCGGCGTCGCGGCCATCACCGGCCGGCAGCAGGTGCTCACCCGGGATCAGCAGCGGCGGTTCGTTGCGGAAGCGCAGATCGCCGTCGACGCTTTCGGTCAGCCGCTCGAGCGCCCGCAGGCTGTCCTTGGTGCGGGCCTTGGCGACGCCCTTGCGGACCCTCTGCACCTCGGTCGGGTCCTCGAGCTCGACCTCCTCCAGCGCCGCCTCGATGTCGAAGCGCGAGTACCAGACCTCGAGGTTGCGCATCGCCGCGAAGGAGCGCATCGCCTCGCGGTAGCTGGCCGTGGCCTGCACCACGACCGACTCGCGCTGCTTGCGCTTGAGCCCCGCTTCGCGGCCGGCGACGGCGAAGCTGGCGGCGAGCCGCTTGACGTCCCACTCCCAGGGCCCCGGCAGCGACTCGTCGAAGTCGTTGACGTCGAAGACGAGGCGCCGGTCGGGGGCGGCGAAGACGCCAAAGTTGGAGAGGTGGGCGTCGCCGCAGGTCTGGACTCTCAGACCCGAGACCGGCGTCGCGGCGAGGTCGGCTGCCATGACCGCGGCGGCGCCGCGGTAGAAGGCGAAGGGCGAGGCGGCCATCCGCCCGTAGCGGATCGGGACCAGCTCGGGGACGCGCGAGGCGGCCTGGCCCTCCAGGACCGCGATCGGGTCCGGGCGCTCGGCGGCCGGCTCCCAGTCCCCGTGGGTCGAGCGACGCGCCTGCGAACGCGCCGCCCGTCCTGCAGCGGCGCGTTCGGAGACGTCCATGGGTCAGACCGTAGCGGCTGCCTGCTCAGACTGGCTGTCGCGGGCGGCGTCGGCGGCTTTCGCTTCGGCCTCCGGAGTCGGCTCGCCGACGTCGCGCGGCAGCAGCACTTCTTTGGCGATGACCAGCCGCTGGATCTGGCTGGTCCCCTCGTAGAGCTGCATGATCTTGGCGTCGCGCATCAGTTTCTCGACCGGGTACTCCTTGATGAAGCCGTAGCCGCCATAAACCTGGACGGCGTCGACGGTGATCTCCATCGCCGAGTCGGCGGCGAAGCGCTTGGCCATCGAGGAGACCTTGCTGTTGCGCAGGCCCTGATCGAGCAGGACGGCCGAGTTCCAGACCAGCAGACGGCCGGCCTCGACCTTGGTCGCCATGTCGGCGATCATGAACTGGATCGCCTGGTGCATCGCGATCGGGACGCCGAACTGGACCCTTTCCTTCGAGTACTCGGTCGCGTACTCGAGCGCCGCGCGGCCGATGCCGACGGCCATCGCCGAGACGCCGGGACGGGTCCGGTCGAGGGTCATCATCGCCAGTTTGAAGCCCTTGTTTTCCTCGCCGATCAGGTTCTCCGCCGGGATCTCGACTTCGTCGAAGGAGATGGTCGCGGTGTTGGACGCCCGCTGTCCCATCTTGTCCTCCTTCTTGTCGACGCTGACCCCGGGGAGGTCGGCATCGACGACGAAGGCGCTGATCCCGCGGTGACCGGCGTCCGGGTCGGTCTTGGCGTAGACCGTGAACCAGTCGGCGTAGCCGCCGTTGGTGATGAAGCACTTGCTGCCGTTGAGGACGTACTTGTCGCCCTTTCGGACCGCGCGGGTGCGCATGCCCGAGACGTCGGAGCCGGCGTCCGGCTCGGTCAGGCAGAAGGAGGCCAGGGCGGGGCGCTCGGTGAGCATGCCCAGGTACTTCTTCTTGATCTCCTCGGACCCGCCGAGCAGCACCGGCGCACCGGCCAGGCCGTTGCAGCCGACCGTCGTCTGGATGCCGGAACACCCCCAGGCGAGCTCCTCCTCGATGAGGGTGCCCTCGAAGTAGGACGCGCCGGCCCCGCCGTACTCCTCGGGGATGTGCGAGTTCATCAGGCCGACTTCCCAGGCCTTGTCGATGATGTCCTGCGGGAACGTCCCGTCGACGTCGTACTCCCAGGCGACGGGGCGCATCTCCTTCTCGGCGAAGTCGTGCGCCATTTCCTTGAGCGCCTTCTGCTCGTCGGTCAGCGTGAAATCGACCACGAAAACTCCTTGAGATAAGGGGGGCACGAGGCCTCGGCGGCCTGGCGCGGGGCACGCGATTGACTGGTCAGTCAACCGCCGTATGACGGGAGGGTATCGCAGGTTCCCGACGTCCGCGTAGTGTCTTGGAATGAGGCGGCGCGGATGACCGAGGCGTTTGGCGTGGTCGTGTTCGTGGTCGTCGCGATCGCCGCGGTGGTAGCCGTGGTCACCCTCGCCGGATCCGGCCGCAGCTACGACGAGATCGGGCACGGCGGGCTCGCCCTGCGGGACGGTGAGGAGGACCTCCCGGCTGACCCGCACGCACCTGCGCCCCCCGTCTCCGCTGCCGTCCGCGACGAAGAGATCCGCCAGCTCGTGCAGGCCCGCAGCGACCGGCGTGTGCGGCGGGGCGGGACGCCGATCGACGTCGACGCGGAGGTGGCGCGGCTGGCAGGGCCGGCGGCTCCCACCGTGGATCCCGCGCTGCGAGCGGAGATCCGGGACATGGTGGTGGCCCGCAACGCCCGCCTGGAGCGGGCGGGCAAGCCGCTCCTGGACGTCGACGCGGAGGTGGAGCGGCGGATCGGGGAGCTCGGGGCGTGACCCGGGCTCGGGGCGCGAGCGCGGGTCAGGTGCGGTTGGTCGCCGGTTGGCGCGGGCGTGGTCGTGTCAGGGACGGAAGGTCGTCGGTTGGCGCGCGGCCTCTGTCAGCACGGAACAACGGCATCCGGCCAGGGAAGGGAGAGGTGGGAGGTCGGGGTGGGTGTCCCGGCGTCCGGGGGGCGGCGTGGCGTGGCGCCGGGCGCCGGACACTCGGCCCGTTTGTTGATTTCCGCCCGCGTTTCCTCGGGGCTGGCGCGATGTGCCACCCATGAGGTAGTACATCGCGCCAGCCTCGCCGGCAGCCCGGAAACGGGCCGCGTTTGTTGGCCGCCCGAGCCAGGGGCCGCCGTTGGCGCATCCTTCGGCGCCACATCGAAGGATGCGCCAACCGACCACCTACCGACCCGCCCCGCCCTGGCCCGATGCCGTTTGGTCGTTGTCTCCCCGGGCCCCGCCTCGCGCCGGCGACCGGTGGCCGAACCGCGTCCGAACCGCGTCCGGCGCGACCCGCCTACGCGTAGAAGAACGCGATGGCCAGCACCGTGTAGACCGCAAGCAGCTGCAGCCCCTCGAACCAGGTGCTCTCGCCCTCGCTCGTGACCTGGTTGGCGATCAGGGCGGCCAGGAAGATCGCGCCGAGCTCGAACCCGTTGAGGACCAGGGCCATCGGGTGCGGGCCGACGAAGAACGAGGCGATGACCAGCACCGGGGCGACGAACAGCGCCACCTGGGCGCTGGAGCCGATGGCGATGTTGACCGCGAGGTCCATCTGGTTCTTGCGCGCGACGAGCACCGCGACCCAGTGCTCGGCCGCGTTGCCGACGATCGCGACG
>JAENWU010000027.1 GCA_016649905.1 Thermoleophilia bacterium | reverse complement strand
TCTCCCAGCCGCGCGCCGTCAGGCGCAGCGCCGCGTGCTGGAGCTGCGGCTCGGGCGGCGCCAGCGTGGCGGCCAACTTACCCAGCACCTGGGTGTGGGCGTGGAGCGTGTCGCAGGTCTCGCTCCACCCGTCGTAGGAGACAGCTGGCCAATCGCTCGCCATCGAACGAGGATAGGCGAGCGCCACCGTCGCACTGGCTGGGCGCGGGTGCCGCCCTTCTCACAAGCCGGCGTTACCGCGGCGCTACGGTGGACACAGGCCTCATTCCCCCGCCTTCCACGAAGGAGCAGCGATGCCCACGATCCCGACCAAAGACGGAACCGAGATCTTCTACAAGGACTGGGGCTCGGGCCGGCCCGTCGTCTTCAGCCACGGCTGGCCGCTGAACGCCGACGCCTGGGACGACCAGCTGGTCTTCCTCGCCGCCAACGGCTGTCGCGCGATCGCCCACGACCGCCGCGGACACGGTCGCTCGAGCCAGCCCTGGGACGGCAACGACATGGACACCTATGCCGACGATCTCGCCGCGCTGATCGAGGCACTCGATCTGCAGGAGATGACGATGGTCGGCCACTCGACCGGCGGCGGCGAGGTGGCGCGCTACATCGGTCGCCACGGCACCTCGCGCGTCGCCAGGGCGCTGCTGCTCGGAGCGGTTCCCCCCTTCCTGCTGAAAACGGACACGAACCCCTCTGGCGTCCCGAAGGATGTCTTCGACGAGATTCGCGCCGGGGTCTCCAGCGACCGCTCCCAGTTCTACGAGGACCTCAGCGCCGCCTTCTACGGCGCCAACCGCGAGGGCTCCGAGGTCTCCCAGGGCGTTCGCGACGCCTTCTGGCTGCAGTCGATGCAGGTCGGCCTGGCCGGCGCCCTCGACTGCATCGCCGCCTTCTCGGAGACGGACTTCCGGGAGGACCTGAAGAAGTTCGACGTGCCGACCCTGATCGTCCACGGCGACGACGACCAGATCGTGCCGATCGACGTCTCGGCGAAGCTCTCGGTGGAGATGATTCCCGACGCGACCCTGAAGGTCTACGAGGGTGCCCCGCACGGCATTACCGCCACCCACAAGGACCGGTTCAACGCCGACCTGCTGGAGTTCGTGCAGAGCTAAAAAGTGGGTATATCCGTGCTGTGGGTTAGCGCTCCGGCCGGAGCGCTCCTCGAGCGGTTCGCGCTCGAACGCGCCGAGCGGCTGGCCCAGACCGGCAGTTGGGACTGGGACATCGAGGCGGACGTGCTGCTCTGGTCGGACAACATGTTCCGGCTGCTCGGACTGGAGCCGGGCGCGATCACCCCCACCCCGGAGTACGTGATCGAACAGACGCACCCCGCCGATCGCTCCCGGGTCGAGGTCGAGATCAAGGCGGCGAGGCGGCGACGCCCTCGACCAGGATCGGATGGTGCTCTATTCGCAGCCGATCGTTCCCCTCGCCGGCGGCGAGCCGAGCGAGGAGCTGTTGCTGCGGATGCTCGGCCCCGGCGGCGAGGTCATCCTCCCCGGCAGCTTCCTGCCGGTCGCCGAGCGCTACGGGCTGATCGGCGAGATCGACCGCTGGGTGATCGGCGAGGCGGATCGACGTCGACTTCGTCCTCGACCTGGCGACGAACGAGGCCAATCAGCACCTGGTCCGGGCGATCGTCGGCCTCGCCAAGGACTTCGGCTACCAAACGATCGCCGAGGGCGTCGAGGACGCCGAGGCACTGGCGATCCTCACAAGAACTACGGCGTCGACTTCGCGCAGGGCATCTACCTGGGCGCCCCCAACCCTCCCTGACCCCGCCGATCGAGGGGCGTCCCCGAGCCGTGACGGGCGCCATGCCCAGGAATCCGTCGGCCCAGCCGGTAGCGTCATGCCTGGAATTCCGCCCTGGGCGGATCAAACGAGAACTGGGAGGCACGATGGGAATCGTCAACAAGGACGAGTTGGCTCGCGATGTAGCGGAGCGAAGTGGGATCGAGGTCGGCCAGGCAAAGCGCGCAGTCGAGGCGACCCTGGAGGCGATCACGAAGCAGATCGCCGACGGCAACGAGGTGAGGCTGACCGGGTTCGGGAAATTCTCGGCCACCCAGCGCTCGGCCCGCGAGGGACGCAATCCCCGCACCGGCGAGACGATGCAGATCGCAGCCAAAACGGTGCCGAAGTTCAGCCCCGGCGCAGAGCTGAAGAAGGCGGTTCAGTAGGGCTTCGCCTTGGCGAAGTACCCCGGCGGGGAGTCATGAGGCTCAAACCGCCCTCCCTCCCTGCCGCGAGTGTCGGCGAGACCCTCGCCGACTTCGCGCAGAGGGACTGCGCGAACGCGTGCTCGACGTGGTCGCCTGGGCTGCAGCGTGAGTCCCGCTAGGGTGGGCACCGAAATGGCCCTCAACAACCATCATCGCGAGACGGTCGAGAAGATCCTCGCCCACCCCGCCAGCGGCAACATCGAGTGGCACCAGGTGCTCTCGCTGATCGAGTCGATCGGCGAGGCCGTCGAGGAGCACAACGGCAACTTCAAGGTGACGGTCGGGCCCGAGACCGAGACCCTCCACCGCCCGCGTGGCAAGGACATCGACGAGCAGATGGTCGTCGACCTGCGGCGGCTGCTGGTGCAGGCCGGCTACGGCGAGCCGGGAGCGGTCGAGGACAGCCGCGACCGCGACTACGGCGACAACCGCTGGGGCAAGCCGGAGTAGTCGCCGTAGGGTGCCTCGTTATGGACGCCGAGAAGGCAGCCCTCCAGCGCGCCTTCGGCGACGCCGTGCGAGAGCGACGCAACGATGAGCTCGAACTCACCCAGGAGCAGCTGGCGAACTCCTCGGGGCTGAACCAGAACTGGATCTCCCACGTCGAGAACGGGCGCAATGCCCTCAACCTCTGGAACCTGCACCGCCTGGCCTCGGCGCTGGGCCTATCGACGCCCGAGCTCCTGGCTCGCGCCGAACGCCACCGGGCGAGCCGAACCTGACCCGAGATAGGGCCCTCGACCGCGCCCTGCGATCACCTCCCGCTGCGCTTCTTTGCTTGCTTCTTGCACTGGTTCGTCACGACCGGGAACTGGTCGGCGCGGTCGTTGCTCTGCCCAACGATGCGAACGGTCGCGGTGCGCACGAGCCGTCGAGCCCGAAAGGACGACGGCCGCGGCGCCGGCGGGCCGCGCTCGCTCTTGAACCACCTTGGAGATCGCCGCCAGCCGGGGCGACTGATTCTGAGCGGCACGCTCGCGGTCGAACCGCAACCGCGCCGACCACACATTCGGGTCGGCAGGCCCCAGGCGCGCCAGCGCTCCTCTTCGAGGAGCCGATGCAGGCCAGAGAGATCTTTCGGCAGCACGCCCTTCTCGTTCAGTTGGGTCGCCGCCTCGCTGCGCCGCCAGTGCTTTTCATCGATCGCAATGCCCTGCTCCTCCGCGAGTGCATCGATAGCAGCCTCCAGGCTCGCGAAGCTCTCCACTGCACAGCGTCTCTCAAATCGCCGGCATTTGCCTCGTCCTGAGCCTTGCTGAGGTGCGCCCGCGCACGACCGCCAGATGCGGACGGACGACGAAGGTCGCTTTCCCCGCCCGCTCTGCGGTTCTGCGCATTTGCGCATCATGATGCAATAATGCGTCTATGTCGAAGGCACGCACCACCGTCACCCTGGACGAGGATGTCTTCCGCGCTGTCAAGATCAAGGCCGCGCGAACCGGCAAGCGCGATTCGCAGGTGATCGAGGAGGCCCTGCGCCGCGACCTCGGCCTCGATGACCTCGCCGAGATCTGGGCCAAAGTGACGCCGGCCGCCGAAGACGAGGGCCTGGAGCTCGCCGCGGCCGAGCTCCGTGCGATGCGCAAGGAGGGGCGTGGCGAGGGCGGTTCTTGACCCGGGCGTCCTCGTCTCCGCTCTGATTACGCCAACGAGCATTCCGGCGAAGCTGCTGCTCGCCGCGCGCGGCGGCAGCTTCGAGCTAATCGTCTCTCCTCTGCTGCTGGAGGAGCTGGGATCGGTGCTGCGGCGGGAGAAGTTCAGACGCTACGTCGACCTCGATGGTGTCGCCGCCTATCTGGACCTCTTGCGCCGCGACGCCCAACTCGCCGCTGACCCCGATTCCTCACCGCCTATCCGCTGTGCGGATCCCGATGACGACTACCTGATCGCCCTGGCCCACAGCCGCGACGCCGCACTTGTCTCCGGCGACCGCCACCTCCTCGAGCTCGCCGGAAAGATCCCCGTCTTCTCACCCGCTGAATTCCTCACGGACTGACTGCGACCTCGCTCTAGCGGGGTTCGCCACCCCTGCGACACAATGTTGCGAAACGATCACAGTGACCGGACGCGGGCGGCCGGTGGCTCGGATCGTCCCGGTTGCGACGCTGCCCCACGCCTGAGCACTCCCGCCTCAGATCGATTCGGAGACTGCTTTTCGAAGCCGCTCGGCCCGTTCCGCAACGACCCCTTCGATCAGATCCAGATTCTCTCGACTCTGGAACTCAGCCGGCAGCGACTGCCGGGCGGCCTCGGTGGCGGCAAGCACCCGGTCGATCATCGAACGGGCACGTCGCTCGACCAGCGGGGCTCTGACCTCGAGTTCATCCGCCAGGCGTCGGATATGTCGCCGGCGGATGTAGGGCACCCGCTTCTCGCCGCCGTACTTCATCGCCAGGTCCCTGCTCGCCCCGTCGATCACTGCGATTGAGAGCAGGTCGTAGAGAGGAGCGACACGGATCGCCCCGAGACCGTCGAGCAGCAGCGAATAGTTCTTCGAGTGGGCGTCGTTGTTGCCGATCAGGAAGTTGAAGAGAAGCGCGTCGAGGAAGGCGATGACATCGCGAGCCGGCGCGGCGGAGTGGCGTCGAAGCAGGTTCCCGCAGTCAGAGACATTCGGCCCGCCCTCGTTTTCGTACTTGACCGCGGGGACAAGGCCGAGCGCCTGACAGAAGTCCTCCTGGTGCAGCCGGCCATCGGGCGGCTGCGAGCTGTCCCGGTCATAGCGAGTGACAAGCAGATACTCCTGACCGTCGGCGATACGTGGTTCGACCGGTGCGACATCGAGGTTCACTTGGCGGGCCAGCGCCATGCAGAAGGCCTCGTTGGCGACCGAATCGACAACGCCGGGAATCGGTGCCTTGACAATGTGGGTGCTGGGAGGGCTTCCGTGACTCAGTCCGACGCGTTTCCCATCGAATAGGACACCGACCTTCTCCTGGGCCCCGGCAAGCGAGATTCGAAGACCACCCTCCTCGTCGATCGTTCCGAGTAGCGAGCGGTCCGGCAGGTCACTGAGCAGCCTGCCGAGCTCACCATCGTCCAGCCAGCGCGGAGGGGTTTCGGTCCTGCCCGGCACCGGCCCGCCGGGGGGTCCCACGGAGATTGCCCCGGCACACTCACCGCCGATCTCCGCCAGCAGTTGAAATGGGTTGCGGGCTGAGACGTGCAGGGTTCTGGAGATCGCTTTGAGGAAGTCGCCCTCCGGTAGCAGCCCCTCAAAGAAGGGGGCGCATCTGTCGTCGTCGTAGGACTCTCTGCGCACGGGCAGGCTGAGTGAGATCGGATCGCGCTCCTCCTCCACCCATCTCCCGGCATAGGAAAAGGTGAGCCGCGCCTGCGATTTGCGCTCGAGCGTGCCCGCGCGGTCGCCATGCAGATAGACGTCGAGCAGATCGCTCATCGAATGCTCGCCTCGAGACGGATACCGAGCGCCGCGAGCACTCGGAGGACACCGTCGAGCTGGGCAGTCGGCTTCCCGCGCTCGAGTTCGCTAACGAAACGGAGTGAAGTTCGGGCCACCTCCGCGAGCTCGGTCTGATTCAGGCCGAGCTCCTTTCGCCGCCTTCTGATCACAGGGCCGAGCACGCGCGGGCTGTCAATCGAAATGGCTTCCATTTTCCCGTTCGGGAGAAAATAGCGCCTTGGGTGACTACACGTTGCATGTTTATCCCGTGCGGGTCAATTCTTGCCGCTTCATCCTTCGACCTGACCAGCTTTTCCCGTTCGGGATAATTCCACTCGAACAAAAAAGCCGCTCACGTGCCACTGTGCTCACCGTCACGGTCCCTCAAGTTTCGACCAGCTCGATTACCAGCTCTTGCCACTCAAGGACCGCGTTCTCCTCGCAGCCAATCTCCCGCAACCTGTTCTCAAAGGCTCCAGGGAGGTCGAGCCCGCGACCTTCGGCTTGAAAGGACGGAGATCGTTGGTATGGAGAGCGGGATTTCGATCCCTATGAGACCGGGATGTGAAACGCGGCGACGGTCACTGCTGGCTACCTCTCTACGGTGCGTTGGTGAAGGTGAGATCCCAGCCCTTGCCGGCCAGCTCGGCCCCTTTGAGCTGTCGGGCGTTGCCTGCTCGGTCGACAGTGGTCAGCAGAGTGACCGGGTAGTCGCCGAGCGGGGCCCAGGGAGGCAGGGTCATCTCCCAGCTCCAGACGCCGTGGGCCTTCGTCCCTGACACCTGCCGAGGGGAGGTTCCCCAGGTTTCGAAGCTGGACGGGTGGCCAGGGATGTCGTAGTCCAACCACATTCCGTCGAAGAAGGATTCAGTCGACTCGCCGAGGCCCGAGAGATCGTCGCTCAACTCGATATAGAAGTTGACGGT
Source organism: Thermoleophilia bacterium (assembly GCA_016649905.1). GTDB lineage: Bacteria > Actinomycetota > Thermoleophilia > Solirubrobacterales > 70-9 > VAYN01. Next base: position 21,063 of record JAENWU010000027.1, on the reverse strand, counting down.
CCCCTGCTCCTCCCTCTGATGAGAGTGGATCGTCTGCGGTTCGAACCAGAAGTCGAGGATCTGGGGTGGGGTCGAATCTCCGGCGGCAACCTGCTCGAACTCGACCGGGAATCCGAGGTCCTCTAGTTCGGAGGTGTTGTAGACCGTGTCGTTGCCCGCCTGGTCGCGGAGGCTTACGGCATCGATCAAGTAGCTGCCGGGCTGCGCGTACCGTGGAAGCGGAAAGGCGGTCCGCCAGGTCCCGTCGTGGACCGTGCCGTCGACCCGCTCCCCGCCGATCCCATAGCCCCCCGGAAAGATGGGCGTTGAGTCCCACCACGGTGGAACCACATGGGCCACGCCATAGGCGACCCCCGAGAGCTCGTCGGTGGCGGTGACCGAAAGGGCGACCGTCTGAGCAGCGCCGCTGGTGTCGACGCTCGGCGGCGAGATCGTGAAGCCGGTCAGTGCCGGCCCCTCGAGGTCGGGCCCCTCAAAGACCCCCCAGGACTGTTCGTAGCCGTGCGCGGACACCTCCTCGGCATCGAAGCTCTCGGAGTTGCCAGCGCTGTCGGTGAGCGTCAAGCCACTGATTCGGTAGGTACCGACGGGAGTCGAAGCCGGCACGCTGACCTGCTCTTGGTAGAACGTCACAACCGAGCCGCCCTGGTCGAAGACTTCATGGCGCCACACTCCTCCCGGCCCATCGAGATAGACCTCGATCGTCGCGATGCCGCTTGCATCCCAGGTCGCAAGATCGATGGTGACGGACCCGTCGCCCCCCGAGGTATCGACGAACCGCGGCCGCGCTTCGATCGAATAGAGCGTAGGTGCCGTCGTGTCAGGCGGCTGCGGCATTTTGTTGTCGCAGCCGGAGGCTGCGCAGACGCTGCCGGGTGCCACCGGGGTCCGTCCCGGCACGGACGTCCACTGCCTCGGAAGCTCGCAACTCCGCACACTGCCTTTCTCCCGCGAGTCGTGACACAGATCGAACCCGGGACCGCCGATCAGCACATCCCGCCCCACACCGCCTCGAAGCTTGTCGGCCCCAAATCCACCCCGAACTAGATCGTTCCCGGCCCCGGCTCGGATCACGTCCTCCCCGGCGCCTCCGCAGATCACATCGTCGCCTGGCGTACCACCCAGGCGATCGGAGCCGGGGGTCCCTTTGATCGTGCATTTCGCCGCCGCCCCGGCGCTCCCGGCCCCGACCAGCAAGCAGGCGAGCGCCATCAGGCAGAGCCCGCCGCCAACCATCCCCCACCTTGAGAACATTCCAACGATCCGCGGATATTAAGCGGTGCCGGTCAGGCGGCGCCTGGATCGTCGTCTACCCGCCCGGCGCTTGCTCTCGCAAGCTCTGCGGCACGCGCTTCGCGGCCTCCCCGACGATCTCGAGGTTTCGCACGACCGCGTCATGAATTATCGACGCAGCGAAGAACTCCTCTCGGCCCGACTCCGTATAAGCGAGCGCCCGATCGATGGCGTCGCGTATATGGAGCAGATAGACCCGCTCGTCCCTCAGAGCGCTACCGCCTCGGCCAAAATCCGATCCCGAAGGTATGGCGAGACGCTCCGCTCCGTAACCACGTCGACCTCGACGCCGAGCGCCTCCTCCAACTCATCGCCAAGCGCGACGAGATCGAGCAGGCTCCGGACTTCGGACATGTCTACGAGCAGATCCAGGTCGCTGGAGCTGTTCGACTCACCTCGCCGAACCGACCCAAACAGACGAACGTTCCGCGCTCCGTGAGCAGCCGCGATCCGATTGATGTCCTCTCGCTCCCTAGGAGCAAGGGACTTGGGCATCCTTTGTCGCGTGTCGGCCATAGACCAATCGTACGCCGAGGAGCGCCCGGACTCCGCACGATCTTCCCCAAGGCCTCCCGCGAATTGAATCGCCGAGACCAGCGCGACAAGTCGATTCAGCCGCTTCGCGATCCGCTCTAGAGAGCGAAGCTCCTCCAAAATTAAAGGACGCCGGCCGTTCGCCTAGGAAGCGGGATTGCAGCGCGGGCGTAACCGAAATGAGACTAAAAGCGCGCAGAAAAGGAGCCTGGCGTTACTTCTCCTTGCGAGGGGTCTCCTCGTCGCCCTTCTTGGCCTGCAAGCCCTTCACCTCTAGGCCCTCGCTAGCCAGCAGTTCTTGATCGAGTCGGCGAACGTCCGCCATCGTCGTGCCCTCGGGGAGGCGGTATCCGGCTGGCAGTTTCACTGGTTCCATCCCGTTACCCTCCTCACTAGCTCATAGACCTCCGGATGGAGCCATGGAGGTCTTCCGGTCTTTCCTTGGCGTCGCCGGGTCATCAGCATCGCGTAAATTTCTGCGACGACCTCGTGCGTATATTCGCGATGACGGTAACCCGCCTGTCGGACGAGTCGAGCAAGAGCTTTTGGCAGCAGCTCGACATAGTGCTCACCAGCTGCGACGTCGCCCTCACCAGCGCGATCGAGGGACAGCGCATGACCCCACTCGTGCCAGGCGACTCGGGATAGATCGTAGGCGAGGGTCGGGCCGTCAAGTCCATCGAAGGCGGGGTGGCTCTCGTTGATCAAGACCACCCGCAGGTCTGGGACCCAAAGGGCCAGGGCAGCGTTCGCCCGGGCGATCTCGCTCCCCGGGAGCGACCCAAGCCCCGCAGAGCGGAGAAGTTCGTCCGTATACGTCCCCAGTGCTCGCCCGCAGACCTGCCACTGATCAGCGCTGATCTCCTTTAGGAGGTCGCGGTCCCCGCGCGGCAGCTCCCGCCAGGCTTCCCGCACGATGTCGTTGGCGTCGTTCCCCACCCTAATCCCCGAATATCCAATCAGTCAGGCGCGAAGTGGGCCAACCGCTGAGCCCATCCACGCGGTGAGCCGGCCCTGACTCGCTCCGCACTGCAAAACCACACTCCTCCAGATTGAAAGGACGGCGAGCGTCCGCTCGGGGAGCGGGATTGCGGCGGCGATACGACCGAGATGCGACTCAGGTTTCGGGCCTGACGTCGAAGCCACTCATGCAATCTGCCGATCCGTCCGTGCAGGTCTGAAGGTATCAACGGATCTCGGGAGTAGCCTATGAATATGCCCCACGATCGCGACACCTTGACGATCCTTGCGACCGCTCGTCGCAATCGGATCCAGAGCAACGGCCGCCCCAGGTTCGATCTAACCGCGGAGGAGATCGAGCGGTCGACTAGGACTGCCATGCGGCTTGCCGATGCATCTAAGTCCCAGGCTGAAGCCCGAGCCGGCGCAGACATCACGCTGCCCGCTTAGTCGTAGAAAAGAATCAGGCGCACCGTGCCCGGCCCAAGAACGGGGTCAGCTTTGGTCAGGCGCCCGATCACAGAGCTGTACTACCAGCCTGACGGCTTGAACGCTACATCGGATCCGGAGTCCGCCCCACTCGCCAGACCCCCGCGCCCGGCGAAACGATCTTCAGTGCGATTCACCTCACCCCCCTGAGACATATGCCTTCGCGGCAACCATCACCTCTTGAAAGCGGCCTGCGCGGATAACCATAACCGGAGACTCGTCGTTGAGCTGGGGATTGAGGCCGATGAACCAGGCGCGGATCGTGTGTTTGGACTCCTCGGCGAGCAGCAGACGAAAAACCTGGTAGGCGACGCGCAGTCGCTCCTCTGCCGCAGCTCGGGGCGCACGCTCGCCGGCTGCCCAGCGTCCGACTGCCTTTGGGTCGGCAACGCCCGCAAGGGCTGCGACCAACTTGCGTCCTAGAACTTCTTCCAGAAAGATCGTGATCTGCTCGATCGAGGTCTCAGTGGTCTGCCGGTGAGCCTCGCGCGAAGCAAGGCTGAGGTCTGCCATGGATGCCTCCTTTTCTCGTTCCGACTAAGAATGATACGCGGTTGGACTGCTATTTGCCGGCCTATTGGCCAGGTATTGGCCGTGAACCTACCAGGCGATGGCCTGGAAAACCGGGACACAGGGGAAGGCCCAGCCCGGGGGCGATGGGCCCCGCTCGACGTCCCTACCGTAGGGCTAGCGTCCGTTGGTCGGATGCACGCTGTCTTGCGATCTTCCTAGTCGAGATGTCTATCATCCTGTATCGAGATGTCAGACATCGCAAGCAGAGACGCGGCTGAGAGGCTCCTCTCAGCCCTCAGTGAGCAACTCGCCGCCGCGGGGCGGCGTTAGGAACTGGTGGTTATCGGCGGCTCGGGCCTGCTCGCCCGTGGAATCATCGAACGGTCGAGTGACGTCGACCTGCTCGCCCTGCGATCCGATAACGAGCTCGGCAGCGCCGAGCCCATGCCGGCCGCGTTGGAGGCCGCTCGCAACCGCGTAGCCCGCGACTTCTCCCTCCCCGCCGACTGGCTCAACCCCGGTCCAACCGATCTACTCGACTTCGGCCTGCCGGAGGGGTTCATCGACCGCCTTGAGCGACGGGATTACGGCGAGGCCCTCACCGTCTACTTCGCCTCCCGCTACGACCAGATCCATTTCAAGCTCTACGCCCTCGTCGACCAGGGACCGGGGAAGCACGAGGAAGACCTTCGGGCACTCTCGCCGACCGAAGAGGAGCTCATGGCGGCGGCTCGCTGGAGCCGTTCGCACGATCCATCCGAGGGCTACGCGCAGATCCTTGGCGAGGTCCTCGCCCACATGGGAGTCAAGGATGTCGATCTCGGAAGCTAGGGAAGACCTGCGCAGTCGGCTCGCTTCCTTCCTCTGGGCTCAGTGGGCGCAGATGGGCGTCCTGGCGACCCCCGGGCACAGCGATCGCTGGGCGGCGGACCCCGAGGCCCTCCTCCTCCTGAGCTTCGAGGTCGGTCGCGAAGAGCCACGCCTCTTCGAGGAGGTGCTGGATTGGCTGGTGGTGAACGAACGACTGATCAGCGTGCAGCGCCTTCGCAACCTGGCCCGTGACGAAGCTGATCGCGCCCTTGTCGAGGCCGTAGTGGGATGGCTGGGGCAGCGGCGGCGGCGGCCGCGCCTGGAGGCTCGGGCGGGGCAGTCGGAGGGCCCGACCCAACCACAGCCGTTCTTCCGCAACTCGCAGCTTCCGGTCGCCGACCCGGATCCGGCATTCCTCGCCCAGGGATTCCTGAAAGCGACGTCCGAGCCATCCGGGAAGTCCCAAGCTCCCAACCTTCTACTCCCGATCAACTTCGCCTTTCGCCTCCGACTGCTGCTCGGCATCGGCGCACGGGCGGAGGCGATTCGCGTCCTGTTGACCATCGGCGCGCCGCGGGTCAACACCCAGGTGATCGCCGCCTCGACCGCTTACACGAAGCGAAACGCCCAGGAGGCCCTCACCTCACTCAGCGCCGCCGGCGCCCTCTCCAGCTTTGAGGTTGGCAACGAACAACGCTTCTCAGCCCCCCGGGATCGCTGGGCGCAGTTCCTCGAGCTCGACGAACTTCCCCTGCACGAGGACTGGCCCCAGCTCTTCGCCGCCTACCGCAAGATCCTCCGCTGGCTCGCCGATCCGGCCCACCACGAGCTAACCGAGTACATGCTCTCCAGCGAGGCGCGAACCCTCGCAGAAGATGTCCGTCCCGATCTGCAGTTCGCCGGGATCGCGATCGACGGCGTCCCTGAGGACTCGCCCTACCTGGAGAGCTTCACTCGGCAGCTGCGCGAGCGGGGACCGATTTAGGCCGTGCCTTAACACGCCGGTTCCTTCAGTTGATAGCTCGGCCCGCCGATCACAGCTTCAATGGCCGACGGGCGCGAAATCGACCAGGGCACTCCGGGCGGCAGCGCCCGGCGTGAGCACGAACGGCGCCGGGCAAAGCGTGAGGCCGCGACCCGCAAGCGCCACCCCCACCTCGGCAACTTCCTGCTGCGAGTTCAATCCGCGCCGGCCAACGAGACCGCCTGGGACACCGGCGCCGCCGGTGAGGAAGCGCTTGCCGCTCACTTGGCCAAGACCTGCCCCAACGTGGTCGCCCTCCACGACCGCCGAATGCCCCGCAGCCGCGCAAACATAGACCACCTCGCCGTCGCCGCCTCCGGCGTCTTCGTGATCGACGCCAAGCGTTACAAGGGGAAGATCGAGGTACGCAAGCCCTTCCTCGGACGCCCACGTCTCTTCATCGCCGGCCGCGACAAGACGAACCTGGCAGATGGTCTGGCGCGACAACAGGAGGCGGTTCGCGGGGCACTTGCCACCACGCTGCCGGAGATGCCGGTCCACGCCTGCTTCTGCTTCCTCAACCCCGCGGGCCAGCCCGGCGGCAGCGGCCTACCCCTAATCAAGACCCTGAGCATCAACGGCTTCCCACTGCTCTATCCGCGCAAGCTGTCGAAGCGCCTGAACGCCCCGGGCGCGCTGACCGAGGAGTCACGCCGCCAAGTCGCGGAACTGCTGGCCCACGCCTTCCCGCGGGCGGCCGGGTAGGCAGCCGGATTGAAAGGACGAGGGTCCTTGGTACCCAGAGCGGTTTCGCGACAGCGATGTGACCGAGATGCGACAGTGTTGCCGTGGCCAGACTCGCTCGCCGTGCCCTTCTCGGGTTCGCCATCTACGCCTCCGTCCCGGCCGCGGTCGTCGTGGCGGGGTTCCTATACGGGGCGCTTGGTATCTGGGCTTCGATTCTCTGGGGGCTGGGGATCCTCGCCGGCCTCGTTATTTACGGACGCCAGCGCCTGAATCAGTCGCGCGGTGAATAGCTAGCGCTTTTGCCTCTGGCCACTCTAAGCTAGAATGTGGCCACTATGGAGAAAGCGACCGTAGGCATTCGGGAACTCAAGGACAAGGCCAGCTCGATCATCGACCGTGTCGAGGAGGGCGAGGCGATTACGGTGACGAAGCACGGCCGTCCCGTGGCAAGGATCGTTTCCACTGCGACCCCGCGCCATCTCGCCGCGCTAGTGGCCGATGGCAGCGTGCGGCCCAGCGAAGGCCCCCGCCACCTCCCAAAGCCGGCCAAGCCCAAGGGCACGGGCAAGAGCGCCGCGGACTACGTCTCCGAGGGTCGGCGCTGAGCCTCTACCTCGATACCAGCGCCCTGGTCAAGCTCCTGGTCGACGAGCCGGGAACCGCTGAGGTCCAGCGCGCCTACAGCGAGGCGGACGGGATCCGGAGCACCGCAATCGCCCACGTCGAGGCGACCGCCGCCCTAGCCCGGATGCGCAAGGGAGGTCGTCTGACGCCCACCCAGCTCCGTCGAGGACTTGACGACCTGGAGAACCTCTGGCGCGGGATCGATAGCCACGCCGTCAGCGACGCACTACTCGCGAAAGCTGCCGAGAGCGCCCGTGCTCATTCCCTACGTGCCTACGACGCCGTCCACCTCAGCGGAGCCCTCTCTTTCGCCGCCGGCGAAGAACTCGAGGTCGCCTGCTGGGACAAGGAGCTGCGCGAGGCGGCACGCAAGCACGGCTTCGCGCTGATCCCGAAGCATCTCTGACCCGCTCTATAGAGCCAGTTCCCTCGGATCGAGAGGACGAGGGAAGTCCGCATCAGGAGCAGGATTGCAACGACGCTGTGGCCGGAATGAGACCTCCAGGCGCGGGGCCGCCGATTAGCGTGTCGCGAGCTCCGGCTTGAGGACCCGGGTGCTGCCGTCGACTGAGACGAGGACGACCGAGAGCCCTTCGTCTGCGGCGCGCTCGATGTCGCGGCCGGCCGAGGGCGTGTCGGCGTCGATGAACGCGGCGCGCTCTGGATAGGGGGAGCGGCCCTCGATCGCGAGGTCGATTGCTTCGTCCATCACCTTGGCGGCGGGAGAGCGATCGCTGTCGGCAGTCATTGCCTTTTCATCCTTCGATCATCTCGGGGTATCCGCGCTCGACTTCGGAGATCGCGGCACGCATTCCTTCTCCAAGGTACCGCGATGAAAGACCGTTCCCGGCTCCTTGCCCGCGCTGCGCGAATAGCGGCGCATCTCGTTGTGGCTGCCAAGACTCCCAATCCGACGATCCGAGCGAGGTAGCCGTCGAGCTGGGCTCACGGGAGTGGCTGAACTCGGCCTCGCAACGGCGAACAATTCCGCCACCATGGACGCCTACGGAACCAAGAGCGTGGACTCGGGCGCCGAAGTGTTTGCGGTCCACGAAACGGCGACCAACGAATTCGGGGTATCGGACTCGATGGCTCCTCACGGCGACAACCTCGACGTGATCGCCCGCAACACCGAAGTCGGCACCGCCTTTGCCCGGTTTGACCTCCACCTGAGTTCCGTTGACTGCCGAGTGCGGGGGATGATCACGCCGAGCGGTGGCTAGGGGTGGGTGCTGTTGGCGCGGCCTGCCTTTGCCAACTGAGCGGCGCCCGCGGCGGGCCGCTGCCCGTTAAGGGGCGAGCGCCGAACCCAGTTCAGACGTAAGCAGGCGGAGGGCGGTCGCCGCGTCGCCCGACCGTCCAGACCAGCCGCGGTTGGTCAGCGATTGAGCGCCTGCCCGAGCCCACCAAGGAGGCGGGCGGCGAGGCCGCGCAGGGTCCGTTTTCCGTAGTCGTGGTCGGGATCGAACTGGGTGAAGAGCGCGAGCTCGATCCGGTGGCGGCCCCGTTTCAGGATCGCCACCTGGTGGTCGACGCGGCCCGACCCACTCCCCCAGCCGCCCTTGAGAAACAGTCGCCAGCCATCCGGTACGACGCGGCCGATCCCCCAGCGCTGGGGTCGAATGATGTGGCAAAGGAGGTAGCGCGCGTAGCCGCGGTGGCGGACCGGGATGTAGGACATCAGGTGCTCCATGAAGCGGACCTGATCCCGTGGACTGGTGCGGCTTTCGCCCCAGACGTAGCGGTAGCGGAAATCGCGCATGCCGGCGACGCGGGCGAGGCGCTCGATCCGCCGGCGCCCGACGATGTCTCGCACCTCGGTCGCCGCGACGCTGTCGGAGCGGCGGATCATCGGCGCCAGCAGGGCGCGGTCGTGCTCGGAGAGCCTGCTGCCGTGACGCATCCGCAGGAACGAGGCGAGCAGCATCACCTTGAAGACGCTGGCGGCCGGCGCGGTGCTGGCGGCGTGGTAGCCGTAGACGCGCCCGCGCTGATCGATCACCGCGAAAGCGATCTCGCCCTGGCGGTGACGCGCGTAGCGGCGAGCGGCGTCGACGTGGGGCCGCCAGGGGGCGGAGCGGGCGGCGCTCGCCGGGGCGAGACCGAGCAGCGCCGGCAGGCAGGCGAGCGAGAGGACGGCGAGGAGCGGGCGGGCACGGAGTGAGGTCGGCCGCGGCATCCTCGAGCTCGCTTCAACCCGGGTCAGCCGTCGCTGCCCGGTGGCGCCTGCGGAGGCGCCTTGTCCGCAGCGGCGAGGGTGCCGGCGTGGATTCGCGCCGCCATCTCCTTTGACTCCTCGCGATACACGCCGCCGTCCTCGAACTCGATCACCGGGTAGCTGCGCTGGCCGGAGAGATGCTCGAGGTCCTGCCGCCGAGACTTCCGCAGCGGCCCTTTCACCAGCTCGTACTCAACTCCCTCCTCATCGAGCGCCTTCTGCACCTTCCAGCACGGATGAGTGCCGATCTTGACCCACTCGGCCGAGCAGCGATGGAGCTTCAGCGCCATTGCGCGAGCCTAGACCTGCGGGCTCCCGCGCGCAACGCTCGACGACGTTGGTCGAGACCCTGCTACCGCCGCACGACTCAGCTTGGAGGCCACGCTCGGTGAGTCAGCGACACGCCTGCCCGTCGCGACCTACCCGCCCACCCGCGCCGCGCCCGCTGCCAGTCAAGGGCGCCCTGCGCCCGACCCCCGCCAGGGGGTTGACGGGGCGCGGGGCGGCGCCATGATCGGCGGTGGTCGCGGAGCCTCCCCCACACATTTCAGACGCCTGCCGGCGGCGCGCACGGCGCCCCGCAAGTTCTCTACGCCCGGCCCGGATTCTTTTCGGCAGCAGCCACGAACGAGCCCATCAGCCTCACGACCTCCTTGTCCTCGAGCCGCTGCTCGCGCGCCAAGGATCTCCAGGTGGTGAATGCCGTCGCGTGACCGATCGCCGCCTGCGTGCGGCGCTTGGCGGTTCCTCTCAGCTTGCGGCTAGCCAACAGCGATTCTCGCGCCATCGCGAGGTAACCGCCGAAAGCGGCGAAGCGCTCGCGGATGAGCGGCTCGGTCTCCGCATCGCGAATCAGGTTCGCGAGCATCTGCTCGGTGCGTCCGTAGAAGGCGTAGAGCTCACCGAGGGCGATCGAGAGGCGTTTGTTCGGGTCGGCTACCGCCGACCAGGCGTCGAGATCAGGTGGCGGGTTCGCCGCCGCCCAGTGCGCCGTGCAGGCATCGAAGAGCGCCGCCTCGTCGGGGAAGTGGCGGTAGAGCGTGGACCGACGGACGCCGGCACGGGCCGCGACCGCGCTCATCGACGTCCGCGAGGGACCCAGGGTTCCGTGCAGCTCGACGGCGCTCTCGGTGATGCGCCGGTGGGTCTCCTGCTGGGATTCGGCGCGGCGCCGCATGCGGTAGGTACGAGGTTGATCGGTCATCGGTGTCCGATCAAGTTTGACAGGCGGCCCGGTGCCTTCTAGTTTGGTGCAACAGCAGTGTCTACTGAAACGGAGAGACGCGAAATGCAAGACGTATCGAGGGTGGTGGGCCCCAAGGACGGTAAGGCCGGGTTCCTGGGCAGCATCGGTGTGCGCTTCATGCTCGGGGGAGAGGCGAGCGACGGCGGCTTCTCGCTGGTGGAACACCCGATGTCCGCGCATGCGCTCGCCGCGCCGCTGCACCGGCACAACCGCGAGGACGAGTACAGCTACGTGCTCGAAGGGCGTATGGGGGCGCTTCTCGGCGAGGACGTGCTCGAGGCGGGCCCGGGCGACCTCGTGCTAAAGCCGCGCGGCGAGTGGCACACCTTCTGGAACGCCGGCGAGGAGCCGTGCCGGATCCTCGAGATCATCGCGCCGGCGGGTTTCGAGCGTTTCTTCGCGGAGCTGACGGACCTCGGTGGCGTTGCGGCAGCTGACCCTGTGACCCTCGGCGAGATGTGCGAGCGCTACGAGCTGGAGATGGACCCCACGAGCGTGCCCGGCTTGGCCGAGCGCTTCGGCCTGCGCTTCCCGGCCGAGCCTCTGGAGGGCTGAGAGGGGGACACGGAGGCCCGATCCGCTCACGCAGCCCTCCTCTTCGCGACCTACCTGCTCCCCGTGCCGCGCCACGGCCGGTCAAGGGCGCCCTGCGCCCGACCCCCGCCAGGGGGTTGATCGGCGGTGGTCGCGGAGGCGGTTCGAGGCTAGTCGATAGGTCTTCGGGAACCGGTTCTCGGAACGCGTGTTGCGGTAACCGCGCCCTACATGCCAGGCAGGTACGCTGATTCTCCAGCCAATTCCTGTTCATCTGGGGGCGCGCTTTTCCCTATTTCAGCCATCGTTTGAGTTTGGTCTGGAGTTGCCCAAAACCTTCGGCGAGGAGGCGGTGATCTCGCTGGGCGAGGACGGCTTCGGTGAGATCGAGGTGATTCCGACCGGCGCGCTCTCGCTCGACCTGGCGCTCGGCGTCGGCGGGTTCCCCCGGGGGCGTGTGGTCGAGATCTACGGGCCGGAGTCCTCGGGCAAGACGACGTTGACCTACCACGCGATCGCCGAAGCTCAGCGGGCCGGTGGGCGTTGCGCTTTCATCGACGCCGAGCACGCGATGGACCCCGGATACGCGGCGGCGATCGGCGTCGACACCGAGGCTCTGCTCCTCTCCCAGCCCGACTACGGCGAGCAGGCGCTCGAGATCGTCGACCTGCTGGTCCGCTCCGGCGAGCTGGCGCTGGTCGTGATCGACTCGGTCGCGGCGCTGACGCCGAAGGCCGAGCTCGACGGCGCGATGGGCGATCAGACCGTCGGCCTGCAGGCGCGGATGATGGGGCAGGCGATGCGAAAGCTCGCCGGCAACCTGCGGGCCGCCGGCGCGACGGCGCTCTTCACCAACCAGCTGCGCGAAAAGGTCGGCGTCGTCTACGGGCCGCGCGAGACCCAGCCCGGTGGACGAGCGCTGAAGTTCTATGCCTCCCAGCGGCTCGACATCCGACGGGTCGAGACGCTGAAGGAGGGCGAGGAGGCGGTCGGCAACCGGGCGCGGGTCAAGGTCGTCAAGAACAAGGTCGCGGCGCCGTTTCGGCTGGCCGAGTTCGACATCGACTTCGGGCGCGGCATCTCGCAGGTGGGATGCGTGCTGGATCTGGCGATCGAGGCCGGGGTTGTGAAGCGGAGCGGGGCGTACTTCGCCTGTGGGGATGAGCGGCTCGGGCAGGGGCGGGCGAAGGCGAAGGCGACGCTGGAGGAGCGGATGGAGCTGGTGGAGGCGATTGCGGGCGAGGTGCGGGAGCGCGCTGGAAGAGGATGAGAGCCAAAGGGCACCACTTTCGGCTTTGGCGGTTGGTCCGAGATTAGCGGCCGAGGGCGGCGCCGGCAGTTCGACTAGCCGACCGATTCAAGCCCGTCGGGCGACGCCACGGTCTGTTTTTTATTGCCAGTCCGGCGCCGAGCTGGCTTTCCCTTGCGGCTCGGTGAGGCGCGTTTCGGCGCCACCTTCGCGCTCGAGGCATCGCGCAATCCCACCCCAGCCTCGCTGGCGCTCTCGACAGAGGTTGGCTGCTGACCAATCGCGAGGGAGATCCGCTGTTCAGCCACGTCGATGTATTTCTCGCTGATGTCGTAGCCCTCGCATCGTCGGCCGAGCTCAATCGCGGCGATCGCGGTGGTTCCTGAACCAAGGAACGGATCGAGCACAAGATCGCCCTTGCGGCTAGTGAGAGCGACGCAACGCCCCGCTAGCGCCACCGGAAACGCCGCTCCGTGTCCGTTCTGACCCGAGGAGGTCGGCAGAGACCAGACGTCGGTGATCTTCTCAGTGGACTCGTACTGCTTGTTGGGGCCACCGAGTTCTGGCGGAAGAGCCTGCCACGCCCCCTTGTCAAAGAAGGGCGTGCGGTCGATCGAGAGATGTAGGAGATACTCGGCTTGGCGTGAGACCCTGCTCTTGGCGGCCTCGGGCGTGGAGGTGTGCTTGCGCCAGGTGATGAAGCTCTTGAGCTTGTAGCCGACGCGGGAGGCGCGTTCGGCGATGCGGGGGGGGATCGAGCTGAGCTCGGTGTCGTCGAGGTACATGTGCCCGGCACTGTGGCGGCAGGCGCCGTGCTCGGTCCAGCCCTTGCGGCTTCCTGGTGCTTCGCCCATCGCATCCAGGCGCTCGCGGGCGTTGCCGCGGATCGGCGTGCGAGTGTTATGGGTGTCCATGATGTTCCACCAGACCGAGCCTTTCTGGGCTACTGCCGGCTTCAGCAAGACGAGCATCTCGATCGTGTGGCGTATGAAACCCTCCGGCGTTTGCTCGAAGCCGTAAGGACAGCTCTCGCCATCGGCCCAGCGGACGTTGCGCTCGTTGTCATATACGCGCATCCCCCAGTAGGGCGAGGAGGTCACGACGCATTGCACCGACCCTGGGTCCAGGCGGGGCAAGAGATCACGGGCGTCGCCGACGAGGAGCTTTGCTCCTGCAAGCTCTCTGGCCGAGCGGCGGAGCGCCGGAATCTCGCTCGGCGGCGCTACGGCATCACGCAAGAGGTACTCGGGAATCCGGCTGCGGGGGATGAAGGTCTCCTGGAAGCCGTCGACATCGAGGAGGATCAGGACCTCAGCCAAGGTGAAGGTCTTCGGGCGGCTACCTGGTCGGTCCAGGGCGCGGGCGATGAATGCCCGGCTCATTCCCACCACCGCCGCGACGAGCGCGGCGTCGAACTCGCGCTGCAACTCCTTCTTGCCGTAGACCCCTCGCTTGAGCCTCTCGACCGAGGATCTAGGAGTGATGTCGCCGATCATGACGACGTGCGCCGAGCCATCGCGGCGAGGATACCGTCGAGCGCGGCGGCGGGGATCAGCGCATAGTCGGCCGCGCCTACTAGGTGGTCGCGCCACTTCCCCCGCTCTCGAGCGCGGCGGTCGCGAAGTTGGCCTGAAGCCAGTCGCGGATCTGATTCCACTCAGGGTCGATCTTCAATTTTCTCTGGCGCCGCTCCCGCTGCATCGCGGCGATGCCGGTGATCAGATCCTCAGCCCGAGCGAAGACGGCCTTGCGCCCGGCACTGTACTCGCTGCGGGCGCGCTCGAAGGGTACGTAGTTGTCCAGCATTTTGATCTTGTAGTTCGACAGGCCGCCAGCCTCGATCAGCGAGCGCAGCATCACCTTGTTATCTGCAGTTACCTGGACCTTTGCTTCACCGCCGTCGCGGTAGGGAAGCCTTCTGACGGTGAACTGCGGTGAGTAGTCGGCCGGTACCGAGCGCCGCCAGAGCTCGCTTACTGCCAAATCTGCGGCGGTCTCGCTCCAGTCGCGGCCGGTAACCCTGGCGACCTGCTCGTGGACGGCGTCCCATGTCTCACTCCCAAGCCGGCCGGCGTTGCTGTGCAGGGCCACCGAGACTCGATCAAGAGGCGTGTCGCGACGACGAGCGGCGGTCCGATCGCGCTCGGATCCATACCTCAGGTACTCGACCTCGAGGTTCAGGATCTTGGCTGCCTGGATTCGAGCCCGACCATCGACGACAGCGTCGTCCTGATGGTGAACGAGCGGGAACTGCTTCATGAACCCGTGCTCGCTCATCGATGCAAGAAGCGCTTGGAAATACGGCCCGTCGGGATTCTCTGCGGCGCTCGGGACGAACTGCAAGACGTCGAAGCCTGCTGCTCGCAGTCGGGCGTTGTCGGCGTCGAGTCTCTCCCGCGCTAGCTCGAGGCCCGGCGGGTAGTCGCGAACCTCACCGTCGGGGTAGCGGACCTGGGGCGCTTTACTGGTAAGCGTCAGGGTTCTGTCTCCGTCGTCGCCGCTCTCGCAGATGATTCCTTCGCTGATGCAGGCCTTGATCTTGTCCTCGACGTAGGCTCGCTCACCAACAATGTGGAGCTCGCGCGGCACCAGCACCCGCAGGCGAGAGATGACACGCTCGAAGAGCTCCGCCTCACTGACGGCCCCGGTCCCATCGGCGCTCGCGAGGCCGTAGACGACGTCGTAGATCGCTAGACGCGAGGCATTGTCGGATGGCAGATCCTGGCGGTTCTCGGTCTTCGAGGTCGCCATCTCACCCCACCTGTGCGAGGTCGCGGCGCGGCCCGTCGCCGCAGTCGGGCCGCCCTAGGTGGGGGAGGCTCCACTCGACCCGCGCCCGCGCGAGCGTCCCGTCGAGGCGCTGGCGCAGACGCAGCATCCGCCTGAAGGCCTCCTCCTGGTGCTCCGGCGAGACATCGAGCAGGTCGGAGGTCTCGAAACGCAGGAGTCCACCAATGTGAAGCGCCGCTCCCGTGCCTTTGCGGCGTGTCCCCTTGAATCCAGCTGCGAACCTCCTAACCTCGTCGGTTCGAATCTCGCGAGCACAGGCGAGCGCCGCCAACGCCTCGGCTTCTGAGGGTGCAGAGTTGGCATCGCTGATGATCGAATTGAGCTGGGCAGCGGGCACCCTTGCCTCAACCGCCAGTGCCGTTGCCTCACAGAAAACTGCCCGCAGCTTGGCGACCTGCAGAGCCGCCCGGACGCTGTCGGACAGTCCCTGGACGGGCTCCTCGCCGATGCCCTCTCGGAGTGCCCGCATCTGGAACTGCTTGGCAGCAACCCAGCGGGAGAGCTTTGCGGGCTTGACGCCGGTCATCCGCGAGTAGGCCCTGGTGTCGAGCACCTGTCCTTCCTCCACGGCACCGTCGATGAAGGCATGGATGTCCTCCTCGGTCATCGACAGGCCATTGGACTGGTTCAGCTCAACCGAGAGTGAACGCGCCTGCAGCGCCGAGAGATCTGAGCAGACGTATGCCGCGATGCTCTCGCGCCTGTTGCGTCGCGCCGCGATCCAGCGAGTGTTGCCATCCACCAGTTCATGGCGATCGTTTACGACGATCGCCGGAAAGACCGCGCCAGCCTTCATCTGCTCCGCGTAGCGGTCAACCATCGCCTTGGGAGCGCGGTTTGCGATCAGCCGGACCTGGTTGCCCTCGACGTCGCGGATGCGGTCGATCTGCAGGTTCGGCTCGAAGGCAAAACTGACGTGACGAGCGAGGAGCTTGGTCTCGGTTTGGGTGCAGGTCGCTGGATGCATCGATCGTCCCTTCTTGGGGTTTTCGCCGGACATCTCCATGACCTAGCCGACGACGCCCGCAGGGGCGCCCGTCTGGATCTCGCCCTCAGAGCCATCGGGCCCGGCCGTTTCTTCGGCGGGAGGAGTGAGGTCCCACTCGCGCTCGGCCACTTCGACGGCCTTGTCAAGGCGGTCGCGCAGGAGAGCCATCCGCTGGAAGGTGTCGAACCGCTTCTCGGGCGCGACGTCCAGTAGATCCTCGACCTCGAAGCGGGCCAGGCCACCAAGATGCTGGGCAGAACCCTTAGAGCGCCGGTTGTCACGCGGGCTAAAGCCGGAGGCGACGGCACGGATCTCGTCGGCGCGGGCTTCGCGCTCGGCCTTGACAACGGCGAGGGCGTCGGACTCCGAGGAGGCCGCATTTGCCTGCCCGACGATTTTCTTCACCGCCGCGGCGGGCATGCGCGCCTCGGCGGCGAGCTGAGTCAGGGCGCGAAAGACGGCAGCCAGGCGGGTGGCCTGGAGGGCGGCACGGGTACTAGGCGGCAGCGCGTTGACGTGGCGCTCCTCGACTCCTTCGCGCTCGGCCCGGGCGGTGAACTGCGTCTCGGCGATCCAGCGGGCGATCTTGGTATCACGGACACCGGTCATCCGCGACAGGGTCCGCAAGTCCGCGTCCTGGCCTTCGGCCACGGCGCCGTCGACGAACAAGCGGATCTCCTCTTCGGTCATCGCCAGGCCGTTGGACTGGTTGAGCTCGACTGAGAGGGAGCGTGCCTCCAACGGCGTGAGACCGTGGCAGAGGTACGCCGGAACCACCTCGGCACCGTTTTTTATATGAGCCTCGAGCCGGGTGTTCCCATCGATGCGCTCGAGCCGGTCGTTGAGGACGATCGCTGGGAAGGTCGCCCCGCTCTTCATCGCGATTGCATACTTGGCTACCTGATCTTTCGGCGCTCGGTGCTCGGTCAGTCGCACCTGGTTGCCCTCGGCGTCGCGGATCTCGGAGATCTGCACGTTGGGCTCGAAATCAAAGTCGATATTGCGCGCTTTCAGCATCTGTTCGATCTGCTGCGAGACGGCGGGATGTGCGGTTCGCGAGTTGCGAGAGGCCATTGCGGGCCACCTTTCGGTTGATTTTGCAAAAGGCTAGCAGAATCCAGAACAGGACGCGAACAAATTTTCTCGTCGCAATGGAGGGAGTAGCTCTGAATTGTTTAGGAATGAGGGCAATGGGGATGTCGTCTTGCTAGAAAAGGTCTCGGTCGCCGGCGAGCAGTGCGGACAAAGATAGAAATCGTAGGCAATTCCAATACAGACTTCTACTTTGTCACTTTGCATTTTCCCGTGAGGGACTAGCCTTTGCTGGAAACCTCGATCTTCACGGTGTAAGCCTAATGAGCGCAGGGTTTTCAAGTCCCGATAGCGGGAGCCGCGAAACCCCAGACTGCGCGCAAGAAAAGAGGTGGGAGCAGCACGTCAGTGGATCCCGCCAGAGCGCCCCGGCGCCGTTGGATCGGGCTAGCCGGAGCCGACGTGCGTTGGCACTGGCGGCGCCGCGGCTCGCGGGGTTGGCTCTTAGGAAGGGTTCGCTCTGTTCTCCTCGAGTCTGTTAAAGGTTATGGCCGATTCGTTTAGTAAGCTGGGATCAGCTAATCGATCGATGCCTTCGCCTTTCTTATGCCTCAGATGCCCCAAGCTCAGAGTCGCGCCGGAGAACTCCGAGTAGTCGCGACCGGAGCCGAGGGCTACTCGGCCTTCCACCCGCGGCCGCTGCCCCCGGTTCCGCCGTTGGCAATCGATGCCGGGCTACAGGAGTTGCTCGACCGGGCAAACCAGGCTCTCGGACGCCTCGACGGGATCACGCTTCTGCTACCGGACCCAGATCAGTTCCTCTACTCCTACGTTCGCAAGGAGGCGGTGCTGTCCTCCCAGATCGAGGGCACGCAGTCATCGTTGTCGGACCTGCTGCTCTTTGAGGCCGACGCCGCCCCGGGGGTGCCGCTCAGTGACGCACGGGAGACGGCCAACTACATCGGTGCGATGAACCGAGGACTGGCGCTGATCCAGGAGGAGGGGCTGCCGCTCTGCAACCGCCTCTTCCGCGAGGTCCACAGCGTCCTCCTGGGCTCCGGACGGGGCTCGGAGAAAACGCCGGGGCGGTTCCGGCGCGAGCAGAACTGGATCGGGGGCGCCCGACCCTCTGTTGCCCGCTACGTGCCACCGCCCTGGGAGGAGGTCGAGCCGGCGATGGCGGCGCTCGAGCGCTTCCTCTACGACCAGCCCGAGCGCACGCCGATCCTGATCAAGGCGGCGCTGGCCCATGCCCAGTTCGAGTCGATCCACCCCTTCCTCGACGGCAACGGCCGCGTCGGGCGCCTGCTGATCACGCTGCTGCTGGTCGCCGACGGCGTCCTCAAAGGGCCGCTCCTCTACCTCAGCCTCTACCTCAAGCAAAACCGCGAGGACTACTACGACCACCTGCAGCGAATCCGCACCGAAGGCGCCTGGGAGCCCTGGCTGCGGTTCTTCCTGGAGGGCGTGATCGAGGTCGCCGTGTCGACCACGGCGACGACCGGCGATCTGGTGCAGATGATCGAGCGCGATCGGCAGGTCATCCACGAGTTCGGCCGGGGGGCTGCGACTGCGGCTCGGGTCCACGACCTCGCCTCGAGGTACGTCGTCTTCCGTCCGACGGTCGCAGCGCAGGCGCTTGGGCTGAGTGCGCCGCCGGTCTACGGCGCCGTAAAGCGGCTCGAGCAGTCGGGGATCTTACGCGAGATCACGGGCCGCCAACGCGGCAAGCTCTATGTCTATGACGAGTACCTGGCGCGGTTGAACGAAGGAACCACCGAGCCCCCGTCCTGAGCCTCGGCGAGGGAGCAAGACTTCGGGCCTGATTGTGGCTTGCGGATGGCCGGTCGTGAACGGTCGTCGCTGCCTCCTCTCCGGGTCCGCGACGGCTTCCGGAGAGGATCAAAGTGACAGTCATCGGGACCGAATCTCCTACAGAGTTACAGTCAAAGATCCGCGAGAGTGAGCTCTCGGACCGCCAGAGTCAGTCCGCCGCGAAAACAACGTGCGAATTCATTGAAAGCGCCGAGAGGCCCCGAATGGCAAGCGAGTCGCGACTCGCCGTCATCGCCGGATCGCCCCCAGTCGACCTTCCCCTAACCGACGTGAAGGGGCGGGTAACCAGTCAGTGGCCGAGGGATCAGAAGCTGATGTCTTCGGAACCGTCAGCTGGTTGGCTTGCCAACTGCAGTGGCCCGCGATCGCTCAGCGGGTTAAGGGCGTAGCGCTGGTCGTAGGTGTGGCCGAGCGGCGAGCCCTCCGTCTCGCGCCGCTCGGCCCAGCGGCGCAGCAAGCCGACTCGTCTCAACTCGGCCAGCCCGCGGCGCAGCGTGCTGGCACTTAGCCCGTACCAGTCGCTTCCCCGCCTGAGGGGCAGCTGAAAGAATGGCTCCTCGCGCGACTGTAGCGAGAGACCGATTAGGAGCACCGACTTCGCTGGCAGCGAGAGCTCGGACGCATAGCCGCCACGCCAGTAGGCGAGGGGGAGCCCGAAGTAGGCCTCGTGGTGTGCGCCGGGAGGCTGCCAGAGTTGACCGGTTCCGTCCTCGCGCAGGATCTCGATCCCGCGGTCGCGACCCTGGCGGTGGGAGCTGATGAGCCGTTTCTCCTCGAGCCAGCTCCAGCTGCGTGAGACGGTTGCCCGGTTGCTTGCGCTTGGCTCAATTCCTACCACTGCCATCCACTGGGTCGAGGTGGCGCGGATGGGGCGCCCCTCGCTCAACGGCGCGACGGTGTGTGCGTAGAGCAGCAAGTCGAGCGCTAGAGCTCGACGCTCGCCAACGAAGCTTGCGAGCAGCCCCGGGCGCCCGCCTCGCCTCGGCTCGTGCAGGAAGGCGACGCGAAGCGGAGTCGATGAGCGCCGGAGTTGACGCAGGTCGAGTGCGGGAGAGGTGTAGATCGCCGGATCTCTTTGAACCATCTACAGCCGACTATACTAAGGTCTGACCTCACAAAGCAACCTTACCCTGCTATGTTTCAGATGCAATGAAACGCCCACAGCTAAATCTCGCCGATATTGCGATCGGGATCGCGATCGCCACCGTGCCCTATTGGGCAGGGGATTTCCTGGCTGCGCAGGTACCGCTATGGGCCGTCGTGGGGACGGCGCTACTCGCAATCGTCGTTTACCTGACGCTGGCGGCGGCGCGGCGGACGTGGCAGCACCGTCGGCGGCGGGAGAAAGCGGCCGAGGAGCGTGAGCAGGAACTCCTCGTGCACCTAAGGCGGCTCTGCGAGGTGATAGAGGGCGAAGAGCGGGAGGCGACGGGCGACGCTGACCCTAGCGCGGCGCTCTCAAAGTCCTCGGCCGGGAGAGATGCTGCCGATTCCCGCCGTGGGCGTCACGCTCGCCGATCGGCGGCGTCCTATCGCCGGCCCCTCGGCTCCCTGTCGAGCCCCTGGATGTAGCCAAAATGTAGCCACGATTCGCGGCAGGCATCGGAGCGCCAAGGAACGCCGCGGAACCGCGAAAGCGGGTGGAGGTGGTGCAATCCGCTTGGTGAAGCCGAAAAATCGGCATAAAACGGAGAGGAACAGAATGCGCCCGACGGGAGTCGAACCCGCGACCTTCGGCTTGAAAGGACGTAGCGGAAGGTCGACAGGGGTGCGTGGAGCGGGGTCTAGAGCCAAATCAGGCAGATCGAGTACGGCTGAGACCAGCACGACTCCGTGGGGGACCTTGCCCCATTTCTTGCCCCAGCCAAATCGTCAGCACTCGTAAGCGCACCTGCCCGGGAGCACTTCGATGACGCCGGCGTCCTCGCCTCGGTCGGATCGGTCGGCGATGCCTACGACAACGCAATGGCCGAGAGCTTCGTCGATACCCTCAAGACCGAGCCGGGCAGCAACCACGCTCGGCGCAGGCATTCGGGGCAGGCACGGGCGGAGGGCGATTCGCCCCCTTTCCTGAGCTCCGGGGCTCAGGGGCGGGCTCGGCGGCGATGCGCCGCGCTTGCGCGGCGCCGAGGTATGGCGTCAGCGCGAACTGAATCGCGTCGGCGGCGAGGGCAGGCAGCTCCGTCTCCCTGCCCTGGGCGAGGCGCTGGGCGATCAACCCCGCCAGGCCGCCGAT